>JAJFLM010000211.1 GCA_021772655.1 Deltaproteobacteria bacterium | reverse complement strand
TACCTTTGCGGTTATTCCGAAGGTGGCTTACGATTAGTTTTTTGAAACATATTTCCCAAGGACTGCATCAATTGATTCATCATTTGAAGTGCTGGGGCATTTTGTGTCCCTAAAATAATTTGTGGATTGTCGCTCGTGCCGGTAATACTGGCGGTTAAAGGCACGCCAATGGTGCGGCTGGCTTGTTCGACCATCGTGGCATTAAAGGGTAGTGGTTTCCGGCTTTTTTGACGGTCAATTTTTACGCCATGCGCGGTGATGTTTAATTTAACGTCCAGTTGTTCTGAGTTCCAAGCTCCTTGTGAAACAATATCGGCTTGGCCTTCCTCAAATTGCACTCCATTGCTCACTAAAAGTGGATTGAGTTGTTGTAAAGAGACTTTATATAATTGAATCATATGGTCATCGACCTGCATGGTGAAGGGGTTGACCATAATATTTCCTATAAATCGTGATTGTAAGGCTTGTCCTTGCAGCTTGATGGTCAGTTGGCGTTTCTTGTTTAAATAACTGGCGATATTTTCAACTTTGATGGGCTCCTTGAAAACAGCGCTGAGGCGTTTTTCAAGCATAGGTTTGAGGATTTGGTTTCTTTGTGACAGCAGTATAGCACCCACACCAACCAATAAAAGCAGGACTGCAAGGAGTTTAAAGCCTTTATTCATGGCCTGTACCATAGCACGCTTTTCTGGCTTTGACGAGTTGTCATCAGTTTGTTACACCTAAGTCTATAAGGGGGTGGTGCTCACATTTATCATTGACTGGCCGGTGGTCATCCTAATTGGACTTATTTTTGCTTATGGTATTAAGGGGCAACCTCAGGGGAGTGTTTTCTTCACCCGTGCATTCGTTGCGGGTAAAATCATTCTGACATTATTCGTGGCTATTGTTTATTATTCCTACTGGCTCGCACCGGATTGGATGTGGGGCTATTATGTGCGTGATAGTGAGTTGCCGCGTTGGCTCGTGTTTTATGTGCTAGCACTTTATTATATTGCCTATGCTGCGGGTTTCTTTATTGCTCACGAAGGCCGCAAATGGCGAACTTGGTACCCACCTGTTGTTATGGGGCTCATGGTTGTAGGGGAGGCCCTCTTAATTATGGCACAGCAGCCGCGGTATTTAGCCGTGGGGACCTATGATCAATTTATGGCGGGCACAACACAATTATTGTCTGATTCGGCTGTGGGAACCGTTCCAGGTATTTTATCGGGTGTCTTAATAGTGCTGGGACTGATGGCTCTGCTGTGGTCGCGCCGGCAATCCTTTGCATAATCTAAAATTGAGACACCGGAGTTTCATTCTGAAACGATGCCTCATAGAGACCTTTTTAATTAACCATTCTAAATCAATACTTTACGAGAATAACTTAATTGGCCCCTTGATTGCTTTATAGGAGGCCATGAAGTGGACTTTGTTAGGATTGTTGCCGGTGCTGTTGGGGTTTTGGTGGGCTCCAGCCGCTGCACAGCCCTCGGCCTACCAGGTTTATGAGCAGGCCTTGCGTGTCGCTCAGCTTAGGACTGAAGACATGATTTCGTGGCGTCAACGCGCACGTTGGCGAGCGGCACTTCCGCAGCTGCGGTTTACTTTTCAACGAGACTTTGATGAGGGCTTAAGGGTTGTCAATCATGACAATATTTCTATTAGCAGTGGCAATATTACCGTGGGTCCCGATGAGAAAGATATCACCCGTGACTTTGGTGCCGGCAATCGTTTTCAAGTGGCAGCTGTTTGGGAATTAGACAAACTTATTTTTAATCGCGATGCGGCCTTACTCAGTCAGGAACGCCGTAAGCGTCATCAAGAAAAGCAGGTGTTGCTCGAGAAAGTGAATCAATACTTTTTTGAACGCGCGGCTGCCTTGCAAGAACTCAAACAGAACCGTCGTCTCAGTCGTAAACAGCGACGTCAGTTATATTGGCGCGCGCAAGAGCGGCAAGGGCGACTTGATGCTCTTACCGCTGGTTGGTTTAGTCGTACTGTGAATCAGGAGAATTAATATGAAATACTTAGCTTTGATTTTATTCATCGGATTTGTTGCAGCGTGTGGTTCCTTTCCCGAGATTGCGGATGTGATTCCTTCGGATGATGCTGAGAACTCAGTGCCAGCAGATACCAATCCGGGAACAACGGCCAATAGTGATACGTCGGTTCCAGCAAACGAGACGGAAAAGGAGCTCCCTGGGCCAGAGCCCATGCACTTAGTTATCAACGAAGTCTACTATGATGCTGCCAAGGGAGATACCGATGGAGAACTCTTTGTTGAATTGGCTGGGACACCTGATAGTTCGCTGGCGGCCTATCAAATTCGTTTTGTTAATGGCGATGATGGCAATGTGACCGAGACGATTGATTTTTCGGAACAGGCGTGGACAGGTGAAAATGGGTTGTTTGTGGTTGCGGATGGACGCACGGGTGCTTTGGATACAACGCAAGTCGCTTTGTATGACTGGATTGATAACTTTGATCCCCAGAATGGCCCTGATGGTGTGCAGTTGATCAATCGATCCGGTGAATTGTTGGACACTTTGGTTTATGGGGCTGGCGCTGTAAAACTTTCTTCAGACGGTTTACCCTTAGGGGAAGGGGATTTTGCAGAGGATGTTTCTGGTGGATGGAGTCTGTCGCGTGATGAAGCGAGTACAGACACGGATAATAATGCGGTTGATTTCTTGATGAATGCCCAGCCGAGTCCAGGGAGTTTGAATGTGATCCTGCTTTTGCCCTAAACTGGATTTTTCCAGCTTTGCATGTCATACCAGTTTGATGGGATCAACAAATGGCTTAGAGGCTTTATTAGAAAAATGGTGGCAGCAGTTGCAGGCAGTTCAGCCGGCAACGTCACCTTTTTTATGGATGAGCGTGATCAGTACTGTTCTGGTATTGATCTCATTATTTCTAAATATTCGAGGCATGGTTCGACTGACCCGAGATATTGATCCTGGCAAGCGGATGAGCCTCTTTGCGGCGATGTGTTGGTTTGGCTCAGTCATTAGTGCTTGGCTCGGCCCCATTGCCTTACTGACAACACCCTTGCTATTGCTACTTACTATTGTTGCTTGGATACGTTTGCCACGTAATGAAGTCGCTGCGCCGACTCAGAGTGCGCCTGATGTGTATCAGCCACAGCCAATTTCTTTGCGTAAATCGATGGTCGCTATCCGACTGGCTTTTTGGAATAATTTAGCGGTATTGGCTTTTTTTGCAGCGGTGGCTTGGGCGTTCTATACTGCTTTTGGAGAAGTGGTGCGTTCTATCCTCCAAGATGCTTGGCAACATAAAGAGTTATTTCGTGACTATATTGTCATTTAGCCCATAAAAATAGCTGTGGCGGTGCCGGCCAAAAAGATAAAACCAATCCAACCATTCAGAGTAAAAAATGCTTGATCGATGCGTGAGAGATCATCGGCTCTTACTAAACGATGCTCATAAACCAGCATGCCTAAAACCAAGCTGCAGGTAAGTACATAAATTGTGGGGTTGGGAATAAAGTAAGCCAGGCTGATTAAAAAAGCGGCGGTTAGCACATGAAAGACTTTTGCTAGAACTAGCGAGCCTGGAATGCCAAATTTGACAACGAGCGATTTTAGTTTGAGTGCTTTATCGGCATCGTGGTCTTGAGTGGCGTAAAAAATATCAAAACCAGCCACCCAAAATAGTACGGCAGCGCCTAATAATAATGGCGGGATAGCTAGTGAACCGCGGACGGCAATCCAAGCACCAATGGGAGAAAGCGCAATAGCTAAGCCCAAAAATAGTTGAGCGGCGTGGGTGAATCTTTTGGTCAATGAGTAAAACCAAATAATAATGAGAGCGAGTGGCGAAAGATAAAAGGCGAGATTATTTAAAAAATAAGCAAGGCCGATGAAAGCGAGGCCCGTTAATACAGCCAGGCCGAGTACATAATGGCGCGAAAAAGTTCCGGCAGGGATGTGTCGATTTTGCGTACGCGGATTTTTAGCATCAATGTCGGCATCTGCCCAGCGGTTGAAGGCCATGGCGGACGTGCGCGCGGCCACCATGCAGGCAACAATCAGTAGGAAGGTTCTGGTATTAGGGATGCCATTGGCCGCTAACACCATACTAGCTAAAGCAAAGGGCAGTGCAAAAATAGTATGGGAAAAACGGATGAGTTCTAAAGTTTGTTTTATTTTATGGATCATAATGTGTAGGGGCGATCCTTGTGATCGCCCGTGTGATTGGGGTCATTCGATAGGCGAATACAAGATTCGCTCCTACATAATCTCTTCTCCATACCGTGGCCGTAATTCATTCTCCACACCCAAATGATCCAAAATCCGTGCGACCACAGTGTCTGCTAGCTCAACAATACTTTGCGGCTTAGAATAATAAGAAGGAATGGCTGGCAAAATAGTGGCGCCGGCCTGAGCTAACAAACGCATGTTTTCTAAGTGCACTAAGCTAAAGGGGGTTTCGCGCGGGACTAATACTAACTTACGCTGTTCTTTTAAGAAGACATCGGCAGTCCGTGAGATTAAATTATCCGAAAAGCCATGGGCAATGCGTCCTAGTGTTCCCATGCTACAAGGAACCACTGCGCAGGCATCATACTGGGCTGAACCGCTGGCAAAGGGGGCTGTAAAATCATCTGGCATAAAAAAAGGGTAAGATGTGGTCGTCAGATCAAATTCACATTCTTCTTGGGCAATCTGAATGGCGTTTTTTGTGAGGGCTAACTCAACCTCATGCTGGGTCGGCTGTAAGGCCTCGATCAATCGAGTGGCATAAATGGAGCCGCTCGCGCCTGAGATGGCAAGCACAAGCTTCATAGCTTATCCCCCCAAATTAGCGTGCTGGCGCCGCCCATTTGGTGATGATACGCGACTTTTCTAAAGCCGCAATCTTGCATCAGCTGTTTATAGTCATCGATGAGGTAGTAGCGCTGGATCGATTCACTTAAATATTTATAAGCTTGGCGGTTGCCACTGACGAGACCGCCTAAGAGTGGCATGACAAAACGACCGTAGGTGGCATGAAAGGCCTTGGCCATGAAACGATCCGGCTTAAAAAATTCTAATACAATAAAGCGTCCTCCTGGTTTGAGAACGCGGAGAACTTCTTTGAGGGCTTTCTCGTTGTCATCAACATTGCGCATGCCATAAGCGACCATCGCCGCATCAAAACTGGCATCTGCAAAAGGGAGTTTTTGGACATCAGCGCATTGGGTGCGGATGCGTCCCGGTAAATTACCGCTTAGTTTAGTGGCGCCGTGATCAAGCATTTCCTGAGAAAAATCGACGGCATCAATGAAGGCTTGTGGATTAGTTTTGGCGAGCTGGATTGAAAGGTCTAAGGTGCCCGCACAGAGGTCTAACACACGATTTCTTCCCGCCAATTTGGCAATACCTTGCTTACGCCAGCGTTTATCAATTTGCAGTGATAAAAGATGGTTTAAGAGATCGTAGCGCGGTGCAATGGCGCTGAACATTTTTTGAATTTCTTCACCCATAATTTTTCTGGCCTACCTTGTAGCGATTTGTGGCGTGCTATACAAGATTTTCCCGGCCACGCAATTCATGAAAACTTCGGTAGCCTCTACGGCGGAATGCCAGTCATTTGGGTCGCTTAAAGGAATCGCAATAATATCAGCATCAAATGTGGCTTTAAGTTGGCCGCGTTGCTCCGCTACTCCTAGGGCCTGAGCCCCATTGATGGTGGCGAGCTCTAGGGCTTGTGGATAAGATATTTCAGGATACCTTGCGATTAGCCAACGAATTTCTTGGAGCATGCTCAACTCGGTGTTGCTAGCCAGACTATCAGTGCCCAGGCAAATATTAATATCCTCGCTCAATAATTCTGCGAGGGGGAAAGGCTCGTGTTTAAAATATTGATGACTGCCAGGGCAATGCACCACGCTGGCTTGAGATTGCTTCAACAAGTTTTGGTCGGTTTCATTTAAATAGTTGCCATGGATAATCAGAGTTTTTTCGGTGAGACCTTCATGTTCTGCTAACCACCCAATGGGGTCTTTAAGCCACATGAGGCCGCCGCGGTCTTTGACCAGTTGAGACAGGGGACCCGTGCCATGATTAAACAGCTCATGCTCTTCGCGACTTTCTTTGACGTGAATAGACAAGAGTTGATGGGGGGAGCGGTTTTTAAAAAATTGTTCGAGCACCAGTGGTGCGACCGCATAAAGGCTCGTCGGACTAATGTTAAAACTTTCAAAAGGGGAGTTGGGCTGCCTCGACCTATGTAATTGTTGTTCACAAGCGTACTGATAAGTTTGGGTCGCTGTCGTTGCTGAGCTGCCCACGATCTCTGCAATTTGAAAAAGTCTGGGATGGATGGAGTTAATGTTTTCAGGAGTAGCGTTACAGTGATTCACCACTGAGGTACTTCCTGTTTTGAGGAGTTGTTGGCAATTCTGTTGCCAGGCATTTTCTAGGTCAGTCTTTGATTTATTTTGTTGAGCATTTTGTACAGAACGCGCCCAAGCGGCGAAGGAATTTTGAGGGTGAGAAGTTCCAGAGAATTCGATGTGGGCATGGGCATTGATGAGCCCAGGCATTAAGGCGGCATTGGGAAAATCTATCGTTTCTTCAGGGCTGTGAGTCGGGGGAGTGCCCGTTCCTAAGGCTGTAATACTGTCTCCTTTAAGCTGCACCCAAGCATTCTTTAGAGGAGGGCTAGAAACCGGAATGATCCAGGGAGCCGTAAAAATCATGGGTCTTTATTATGCCGAGACCGCTTATTTTGCAATGCGTCATTCCGCCTAGAAAAAACACAACTTTTATAGTGAAAGTGCGAATAAAGGGCTGTAGGGGTACGCATGTTTTTTGCCTAGTTTATCTGTAGTTACCCTTTTTATTAGGATGTAAGAGGAGTTGTTATGGTAGGTTTTAGTATGCTGAATTTTCAGGCTCAGTCGATGAGTCTGTTGGCCAGCAGTGGTGCTCAGAGCTTTCTTATTGGTATTGAGCGGATTCCCACGGGTATTGAAAGTACACAGACAGCTGCCGATAGTGGTTTGGCTCAGCTACGCCGCGCCTCGGGTTTGCCAGTGAATGCAGAATTAGCCTCTTTAAGTTTAGATTCACAAGAAGCGCGCGAGTTTCAGTCGGCTTCATTAGATGACCGCTTAGATGCTCAATTTGCGCAAGCCGCACAGCGTCTTGAACAAGTGATTACTGCCAAAGGATCAGCACAGACAAGCACAGCCCAACTTTTTGAATTAGAGGCTATTCGTACGGCCTTAATGGTCACGTCGGCTGAATTAGTGACTTTGCAAAAAGAGGTTGGGGTCGGGCAGTTCGCCGGGATTGATGATTATATTATTGCGGTTCCTAAGCGCATGAGAACCTTGCAAACCATCCAAAAACAATTTTCACAGGGTAATAAATTATCCATCAAACTTCATGAGCGCTGGCAACGCCTGCGGATGTCTTTTTTAGGAGATGCGAGTAATCAACATCGCAGCCAATGGCAACAGCATTTAGATCACTTATCCAAGGTTGAGGCAGAATATCCTGACGCAGCAAACCCTTTAGCTGTAGCGATGCTAGAGCGTCAGCAAGCTTATCGGAAGGTTCTCAATGAGCTAGCCGCACTTGAAGAGGGCCATGTGGGTGATGTGGAGATGGCTCAAAAGCATGAAGCCGCGCGGACAGAGGCCCTCCGTACTTATATGGAAGCCGTTGAAGCCTATTACAACATTCAAGGCTATATGCCGGCTAATAGTTTGATTAGTCGCGCTGACCGGACGCAAATTCTCAAAGGTATTGGTTGGAATCCGCTGACTTGGGCTCCGACACCCATCTTAGGGGTTTTCAATCTGATCGGTCGTGCGATGGGTCTTCAACCTTTAAGTTGGGATGGTGCTCAGACGGCAAAGCTAGATAGACACTGGGACGGTGATACCCTGGTCATGAAAGCGGCCTATCCTTTGAGAGAGGGTGAAAGTTTATCACAACGTGCCTTGATTGCAGGTTTACTTGAGACCATTCGGCTTCAATTTGCGGTTGTCAAAACCGCGGAGCTTGATGATACGGGTTTAATCTTTGATGGAGTCGTTCGCGGTTGGTTAGGGGCTTTATTGGCTGAGACAGGGTGCACCTTACGTGTTGAAGGCTTGGAGAAATTAAATGGTTTTCGCGATAAAGTATTAATTAAAGTTCCAACGCATCTTGGTTTTACGGAATACCCCTTATCTTTAGGGCTGGCTGATGATTTTGGACAGCCGCATCGGATTATTGCTAAGGCAGGCTTTCGCGATAATCCCGTGATTCGTATGTTGGTGGGTAAGGCGATGGAAGCCTTTAAGTTTATTTTTATTGATCGTTCGGCCAAGGATTCGCGTGAAGTCATGCGTCAATCAGGTCAACGCGTTCAAGAAGGTCCTTTCAGCGTAGAGACTTTTCCTTCAGGTAGTCGTACACCGACTTTAATGATCAATGGACAACGTGTTGAAGGTCCACATTATCGTAGCCGGACAGGCATTGGTGATATGTCGACAGCCGCGGGCGAAGATGTTTGGATTCTGCCCTTAGTTTTTGATGGTTCCGGTGTGTTTGCCCCTAAATCTATGGGCGAAGTTTTTAAAGGTTTTCCTTTGGGAGGTGCGATTACGGTTCGAGTAGGAACACCTTTCCAACCTAATCGTGAGGTGAGAGCTGAAGGCATGGATGATGATCAATTTGCCCGTGCTGTAGGCGCCCATATTGACCAAGAGCATCATAGTCTTGGCGGCCAACCGATTGGCCCCCTTTATGGTGGTAAGGGTTATCCGGAGACTATCTTTCAAGCGGACAATGTCAGAGCCTTACGTCGCCAAATATTAAAGCGCATGAAGCATAAAAAAGGTTATCGTGAAAGCTTAGTGGTGTTTACTGGTGTGGAAATGCCCGGTGAACGTGCTGCGATCAATGCGATGCTGGATGAAGTGAATTTTCCTGAGGGAAATAATTTGATTGTGTCTCATGCGGTGGAAGATGGCCAAGGTGGGTATCGCTTTGAACAGTATACCTTGAGTCGTTAAGTCTGTGTGAATAAATTCACTGCGACAAATAACAGAATATTACTAGATAGCTTCAGCTGCTTAAGCTTCCTCAATCACTTCATAGTGGGAGATACGAGGACTATGTTGGTTCATAAAGGCCTGTAAGGCGGCTACTTCTTTCCAGTGAGCGGCCCATACCTGTTCCATTAAATAACCTGTAAAGCCACCGTTGGTTTCATCCGATTGCTCTCGCAATTCTCTTACGGAGATAGGTGCTCCAATTGAAATAGCTGTTGGTTGGTTTTGCAAGATGCCTTGTTCTTGTGCTGCCTCGTTTGATTTGGGAAAGATACGTCCGACACCATAATAGGATAAGGGTACAAAATGAATGTCATGATCATCAGCCCAATGTGCGGCACCCGCAAATAACCCACTCTTATAGGAGCGCATACCAAGTTCTTCATTGCGATTGGGTGTGCCAAGTCGGCTCTCTTCAGGAAAAGCAAAGACTGAATAATGGCCTTGGTCGGAATCTTTAAAGGTTTCCCCCATCCACTCACGCATATTTTTCATGGCAAATTGTCCGGCTTTACGATCGATGAGTAAGCTGCCGGCTCCGCGGATGAGGCTATTTCTTTTAGCATGAAATATATTGGGGAAAGCACTC
>JAJFLM010000022.1 GCA_021772655.1 Deltaproteobacteria bacterium | reverse complement strand
CGGACATGGTCGGTCATAAACTCAGGGCCCGTCGCGCAGTTGAGACCGAGGTATAACAGTTTGCGGTTTTGTAGCGAAATAGCCAGTGATTCAACAGATTGCCCGGCCAGCATGGTGCCCATGGGTTCAATAGTTCCCGAGACAGCAATGGGCAGGGGAGCGACTTCTTCAAACAAACGATCTAAAGCTAAGAGACCCGCTTTGATATTGCGGGTATCTTGTGCGGTTTCTAAAAGAAAATAATCCACGCCGCCTTCATGTAAGGCCTTAGCTTGCACATAAAAATTCTCAATCAATTCTTCAAAGGTCACGCCACCGGTCACACTAATGGCCTTGGTGGTGGGCCCAATAGATCCGGCAACCCAGCGGGGCCATTCTGGAGTGCTGAACTTATCAACGGCGACGCGCGCTAGTTGAGCGGCAATGCGGTTAATCTCCGCAGCTTTTGTGCCCAGTTGATATTCATCCAGGACTAAGGGGGTAGCTCCAAAGGTGTTGGTTTCGATAATATCGGCACCGGCGGCAAGGTATTCTTCATGAATTTCTTGAATGAGATCGGGTCGGGTCAGGACGAGATTCTCATTGCACCCATCCAAATCTTCGCCGCCAAAATCAGCGGCAGTCAGATTTCTTTGTTGTAAGGCGGTGCCCATGGCACCATCCAATACAAGAATGCGATCTGAGAGGGCCTGAATCAGCAATTGAGCTCGGTTTTTATCTTTCATGGGCCGGCATAAGAGCAAAATCAAGGCAGCCGGGCAATAACTTTGTGAAAGCATTTTTTTTGGGAAGATTGAAAAAAGTAGTATGCTTGCCAAGATTCCAGCTAATGGTAGATTTCTCAGTTATTTCAAGGGTTTTCTGTATGTAGGGTAAAATATATAGAGGGGGGCACAGAGCCATTATTGTTAACAAACTTTCGTAAACGAATTTTCGAAACTTTACATACGCACAGCCGAGTATACTCTGAGATGCTTCACTATACCCGATTTCTTATGAATGCCGCCGCAGGCTTCCCGGCTGCGAATTTATTAGCCTCTTCGCAGAGCGAGCTGATGAATAGTGCCCTAAATCTTAGTGGCGGTAGCTTGGCTGCGACGACAGATAGTGGTTTAGCTCAGCAAAATGATACCTTATGGCAGCCAGCCAGTGGTAGCGATGAAGCCGCTCAGTTTCTTGCACAGCAAGGGACTGTAGTCAGGACGCCTGGAGCCGTGGTATTGCATCGTGATTTACCCACGGCAATGACATCGCCCCGTAGTACAAGCACCGGTCTTTTCGCCTCACTGCGCCAAGCAGCTTTGAATCCTATTTTATCGGCCACGATTTTTGTGAGTAGTTTAATTGGTGTCGGTTGTAGTGGCCAAGCCGAGAATCCGACGCTGAATGATGCCGTGCATGCGGCCATGCCAGATCAATTAGATCAGGCGCACAGCGTTGAAGCGTCTTTTCGTTTATTTGTCAGTGAGCCCCTACCGTCAGCTGATTTAGCGGCCAATCAAAGTATTGATCTCTCCGTTTTGAGCGGACCCGTATACGAAAGCTTTATAGCCGCCTTGGCTCAAGAGCATCCTGATTTACATCAACAATGGCAGACTCATGTAAGTGCGCATGTCGAACACTTTCGTGCTGCCGGTAATACCGATGGTAATGCCAATCAACTGAGTTTGGGTGAAGTCCAGACACGTTTTAATCAGTCCGTTGGAGACTCCCAACAAGTGGTTCGTGACCTGAGAATGGCGCGTTCGGTGATCAGCGAATTTGGTCGTCGTGTAGGGGAAGCCGAATTAAGTCGTGCAGAGGGGCATGATGATGAACCACTGACCCATAATCCATTCGCATGGTTGAGTTTATTACTTTTATTGGCAGGTGCCGCCGGAGCTGTTTTTGTTTTTCGCCGTTTACAGGAGCTCCAAGCACAACATTCAGGTCAGACAGCGGGCTTGACTCAAGATAAGCAAACCGCTGAACGCGCTTTAAGCGCTCAACAAGAACAATATCGCAAAGCAGCAGGCGAGTTAGCTCAACTGAGAGAATTAACGGAGCAACTTACTGGGGCACGAGAAAAACAGGCGCAGTTGCCGGCATTAGAACAGCAGGTGGCCCAATTGCAACCAGCGGTCGCACGTGCCGAGGCTTTACAAAAAGAACTGGTCTTAGGATTAGAACAAGCAGAGCTTGCTGAAACCTTGCTTACACAAAAACAAGCCGCGCAAGATAGAACCGAAGCGGCGCAGCGCGAAGCCCAACGCATGGCCGCCCAAATTGAAGAAGAGCGCAAAAAGCTGCGTGGACGTCAACGTGCTTTGTCAGATAACCTGGATCGTGTTGCGGCTTTACGTACGGATGTCGAAGCGCAAGAACAACAAAACCCTCATTTAGAACAACAGATTGAAGCGCTAGAACGACAACTCCGAGATAGAGTTTTTGATAATAATCAATTGCGTTGGCTGCAGTTGCGATTGGGAGAGTTGCATACGGAACATCCTGATATTGATCGCCGTATCGCTTATATTGAGACACAAATCCGTACGGTTGAAGAACGCTTGATTCGATTAGGTGAGCTACGCAGCGAACATGAGGGTCTCCTTGCAGAGCATCCGACGCTGGATCGCGATATTACTGATTTAGAGCAGAGTTTAACTGAGATTAAAGCGCAGTTACGCCGACGCGCTGATTTGGAGACGGAACAAGATCGTCTGACCGCAGAAAACCCAAGGCTTGGTCAAGAAATCGTTGAATTGGATGGCGTGATTGCTGAGTTAAGTGAGGCTCATACCAACTTACGTGAACAGCTTGCAGGTCGTGAGCGCAATCGTGATGATTTACTTGAGCATAAAGCGGCCAGTGAAGCAGCGCTTGAAGGTGTTAATGGTGAGATTGAAGAGTTAGTAACGGATCGGCAAGTGCTAGAAGCGGCGCGTGATGTTGCTGCGGAGCGAAAAGACGCATTAGAAGGCGCTATTAAGCAGGCCCTCCGCTTGAAAGAGACCCATGAAGCTTCGATTGAACGTCTTGAAGCCCGCGAAACACAATTGGGCGAACAAAATACCGGTTTACAAGGACGCGAAACTCAGCTTTCAGCTACGGTGAGTGGAGAAGAATTAGCCGCTAAGGCTTTGCAGGAAAGTATTGACGAATTAGAGCAGCGCCTTGCAACGGCTAGGACAGAGATTGCAGAGCGGACGGAAGCTTTGGAGGCCGCTGAAACAGAGCTAGCCAATAAGGGCGCTCGTAAAGAAGAATTAATTGCGAGTATTGCAGCGGCTGAAGCTGCCATTACACGTTTAAATGAAGACATCCCCCAGCTTGAGGATCAATCGACTCAAAAATTAGAACGCAAAGGCGAGTTGTCTCAAGAGTTAAGTGAGCTTCGCGAGCTCTTTGCGCAGCAAGAGGCTGCCGAAGCAGGGCTCACTCATGATATCAGTGAAGCTAACGGCAAAATTGCGGCCTTAACCGAACGCATTGGTCAGTTAGAAACTAATTTAACAGAGCGTGAAAGTGAGCATCGCCAGTTAAGTAGCCGTAAGCAAAGTTTAGCGGATGAAATCGAGCGTACTGTTGCTGAAATTGCTCAGTTGAACATTGACATTGAAGCCTTACTAGAAACCCGCGCTGAGGTTTCTCATCAATTAGGGCAGCTTAGGATAGCTAGAACCGGTCGTGAACAAGAGCTGGCTGGATTAAGGGAAGATATCTTATCAATAGAACAAGGCATTAAAGATTTAGTCGAACAAAGAATCCCTACAGCTGAGAGTGCTTTAGCGTCATTAAGAGAAAAGCAAGCCAGCGAAACAAGTACGCTTGCTTCGCTGAGTGAAGAGATCGAGCGTGCGGAAACTGACTTGGAGGGCTTAAAGGCTCAACGCGTGGCAGCGGACCAACGTCTTGAGGTGCTACTTGGTGATGAGCAGGTATTAAATGCTGTTGTGACAGAACTGGATCAGGGGATTGCTGAAAAATATCGCAATTTGACTGTTTTGCGACAGACGCAGACAGAAAAACAGGCTGAATTGGCTGAGCTGAAAACAACGGCCGAAGGTTTACAAGCGGATAATGCAGGGATTGATACCGCCATTGCAGCGCACCGTCAGGAAATTAGTGAGATTGAAGGTAAGGTATCGACACATCGCGAGTTGTTAGAGCGACGTGGTGCCGTAGAGTCTGAATTATCAGCTTTAGAAGCTGAGAATCCTTTAGAGCAAGTAGAACTGGCCGTAGAGCAGGCAAGCGAACGACTCAGTGTACTTAAAGAGCAGATTGAAGAGTTGGGAACATTACGTGTAGAGCGTGATAATCTGACCTCACGTTATCCAAATATTACAGAGCAAATTGGAGAGCAACACGGCCGCATCCGTGAGGCAAAAGAACGCGTTAAAACTTTAGAGGCCACCTTAGCGCGCGCCACAACACAACATGGAGAGTTAGCGCAGCGAACTAGTGAGATTCAAGCAGAAATTGCGCAATTAGAAGCTGAAGTGGGTGATATTGAGAGTTCTATCCAAGAACGCGATGAATTGCAGCAGCGACGCATTGGTCTTGTGGGTGAAGATGGTAGCATTGCTCAAGTGGAACAAGAAGTTGAAGACTTAAGGGCTGAATTATCTGCCTTAGATGAGAAGATTTCAGAGCGGAATATTTTATCAGGTAATTTGGAGATGGTTCGTGGCGATAACCAAGGGTTAGGCGCAGAGCTTACCGACTTACATCAAGATATAGAGGTTGCCGAAGCTGATAAAGTGCGCCTGCAAGAAGAGCTTGAAAGAAAAACAGCTGCGCTCGCAGGCTTGATTGCGAGAAGTGATGAACTCACGCTTCAATTGCAAGCCCGAGAAGAAAGTCTGCGTCTGCAGGAAGAGGCCCATGCTGACTTAGAGAATCAAAAAGAAACCTTAGCTCGTATCCTGCGTGAGACCGAAGACACGCGTAATAGTATTGAAGGTACGCGGCACGAAATTGAATTAGCTCAAGCTGCGTTAACACCACTGCAGGCTGAGTTAGAACAGGCCAAGCAGCAATTAGCAACTTGGGAAAAAACCGCTCCTGAGTTAGTTGCACAGAAAGATCGCATTGATGAGGCTGTTCGCCATGTTGTGTTGTTGATGAGCGAAAATGACCGCATGAAATTTGAGCTAGAGCGCTTGGCCCGACAATCACCAGATTTATTTGGGGCTTTGTTAAAGCGTTATGACGAGGGTGAACCCACTCCTGAAAATATTAGTATTGTTGAGTTATTGATAGCCGTCGCAGAATTACAAACCATGTTGGAAGAAGCTAAGGCCAGCATGCGCAACAGCCATCATATTAATGCTTCTGTCCCCTTTGAACAAGTGACGACTTGGCCCGTCCCTAAAGGGCGTCCGATTATTTTAGGGCGTAGCGATAATGCCGATATTAGTTTAGAAACGCGTGGTATTTCAGGTCGACATGCAGAGTTGTGGTGGCACGGTGATAAGGTTTTCATCCGCGATTTAGGCAGTGACTATGGGACGGTGATTCAAGGAGATGGAATTCCCGATGATTTGCAGCAAGGTAGTGATCGCCCCGTTTATGAGCATGGTGGTCAACGCATTGGTGGCCAGTGGGTCGCGACAAGCAGAACGGAAGAGCGTATCCAGTACGGTGAGCCTTATCAAGATGAGCAGGGGCAATGGCAACGTAAAGAAACGCCTTATACCGTCGAGGTTCCTGAGCACTTTTGGCAGAATAACGAGATTACTGAGCAAGATCCTGGTTGGACTGAATTGCCCATGCGAGCACGCATCCGTTTGGGTGGAGATACTTTCTTTGAATTAACCCGTGATGAGGCGACTCAAGCCCCTCGCTTAGTATATCATGATGATTTTACGCCGACTCCACCTGAGCGGGTTATTCCCCCTGAGGCACGTACCGTTTTTTTTGGGAGCCAGCCTCCAGCGGCAACGCCAGGAGTTCACGTTGAAGCGGTACGGGCTTCCTTTGTTGCTCCACAGCACGCTCAATTAACTCAGAATAATGGACATTGGGAACTGACTCAGCTTGAGCCTAGTTCTCACACTTCAGTAGCTTTAGATCTTGAGCCGGGAACACGTCAAACGACTTTAGGATTTTTGTATTTAGAGAAAAGAAATCTTCATCCGCAGATATTGAAGCTTGGGTTTAAAGATGTGCAAGAACTTCAAGATCTTGTGGCAGCTTTTGATTCATCAAATACTTCTGAGGCCCAGCGCGGAGAGCTATTGGCTCGTTTGCCAGAGGGTCGGCGCAGTCTCACAGCGGCCCGACGCCTTATACACCGTGCTTATTGGCTCCAATATTTTATTGATAAAGCAGAGAGCTCTGATACGAGCACACAAGTAGCTCAACATGGTAAGTCACCAATTATCCTACGTCCAGGATTACAATACCGTATTCAAATGGGGGGTGCCTCGTTCACTATCAAACTCCCCGAAGTTTCTGAAGAGCCCTTTGAAGAACAAGTGACGCAAGTTTCTGCTATGCCACTGTCGTATCGCTATGAAGATCTTATCCAAGAAGGTGATGATGGTTTCAATCAACTGACATTGCATGATGATATTACGGAATTATATTTTGGGCGTGCACAAGCAGGAACAGCTGGAAAAGGCCTTTTTGTAGAAGAGGGAATACCTCGAATTCGTTTGGTGTCACCTGGTGGAAGAATGTCAGGTACACATGCCCGTATCTTCAGAGTTGATGATGGTCAATTTGCTTTAGAAGATAGCGGTTCGACGGCGGGGACATATCTGCGCCGTTTGGGTGAGTCAGCTTCTGAAGTGGTTTCAGATGAACAAGTAACAAACCCACGCATCCTGGAAGAAGGTGATACCATTTTTATGGGTGATGTGATTCTTGAAGTGGCTCATATCTTGGGAAACGGTGATGATTTAGAAGAGATTGTTGATGAGGATGCTGCTGCAGAGATAGCCGCTCCGGGGTCACCGATTCCATGGCAAGAGAGTGTGCTGCGTCCGCGTGATGGCAAGCCTAATCTTTGGGATCTGCAGGTACCGCGCGGTATTAGCGAGGTAATCATTGGGCGTGGTGATGAATCCGTGCCCGTAGAGCTTACTCAGGATGGAGCGTTGCGGATCAATATGCCATCGGGTCATGTCTCAGGTAAGCATGCCAAGATTTCATTGTACGGAGATGGTCGCTTTGTCGTGACTGATTTAGGTTCGAGTAATGGGACTCGCTTTGTGAGTGAAGATGCGAGTCTTTCAGATCCAATTGAACCAGGGAAATCGTTTTATCTTGATCCTGACCAGGCTATTCTGTTGGGGAACCAAATTATTCATTTTCAGGGTCAACAAAGCCCTGCGCCCGTTGAGGGCAGTCGTAGCAGAACGACTCAACAAGGCCCCGCGGCACGGGCCGCGCGCGAACGTCGTCGTTTAGCCCAATTAGAACATGATTTAGAAAATTACCCAGCCGATGGTGAAAGCTATAAAGGTTTATTTGATCGCTTGATGACAGCTAAAGGGCAGGTGCTCAGACACTCTAGTGGGATGACTTTTCAGGTTAAAACGCTATGGGGTATCGGCTCTGAGGGCTTTGCGTTCCTGGCTGATTGGGAAGGCCGTAGTCAATCAGTTATCGTTAAGCAGCCGCATCTTAACTATATGAATTCAGCTAAATATGCCGGCCTTAGTCCTAATGAAATGCGGACGCGTTATCGTTTTGGTCTGCAGCGTGAAGCTGATATGTTAAGCAAGAGTGATTTCTTTCCGAAGCCAATCGCACTTGTTCAGGGAGCGCCTGCTTTAGTGCAAGGTATTGCTGAAGGATCTCCCTTAGCAGAAGAAACTTATTTGGTTGAAGAATATATTCCGGGCTTGAATCTAGGTGATTCTATCCGTCAGGAATGGGGGCGTTTGACTCCGCAAGAACGCGAATATCATGCCTTTCAGTTTGCGAGCCAGTTCATGCAATTTTGGCAGGACTTACGTAGAAAAGCCTACCATTATGCCGATATCAATCCCAATAATTTTATCTATGATTTAAAGACTGGTCGTTTACGGGTGCTTGATCCGGGATCCGCCCATCGAGTTACAGGTGATAAGGTCCGCATTCCTGGATTTAGCCCGCAGTTTACGACCCCAAAATTGGCGGAACGTTTAACAAGTGCCGCGCGTAAGAGTCGTAATGTTCCTAGTGACTGGAGTACGGTATTCCCGATGTTAGCAAAAATTATTGTGGCAATGATTCGGGCAGAAATTCCGGAACCACAGCCTTCTATGCCGGTGTTGAATTATCAATCGAGTGAAGGTCATACAAATCAGTTAATGGCTATGCTCAAAGCCTTTTTGAGCTTAGACAGTCATATGACCGAGCAGCGACAGAATAGTGCTTATGATGCCTTGCTAAACTGGCAGCGGGCCTGGGAACGGATTGAATTGCCGGGAAGATCTTCTCAAGCTTAATCAGTGCAATTAATAAGACGTAATCTCCGTAATCTCACCGTCACGATCAAATCGAATCGACTCCGTGACTTTCTTGTGTTTCTTTAAACTATGCAGTTGTGCCAAGGCTAAGGTGCCTGATTGTTCGAAGTGCACGGTGACATCACGTGGAAAATAATGTTGTTGAATGGTAGCACTCTCGGCTAAATGTACGGAGCGTACTTGCCCATTATGATGAAATTCCACACAAGAATTGGCTTGAGCGAGCAGTTCTTGTTGGCGATGTGTGACCACCATCGGTTGTGCTAGATGAATCCACACTAGTTGCCCCTCCGTTGAAAAATGCACGACACTATTTGGAGGGAGGCTCAGGCCCGCCCAGCGAACACGTTGGTCAAGGGTGGTCTCTTTCACTTGCCCGTTGCGATAAAATGAGACGGTACCCATGGCCCTTATGGAAAGGGTGGGTTGAGAAGCGAGTTGAATGGGGGTTTCGCTTCCCAACGACACCCAATCTAAGGTCCCCTCCATATAAAAATGCAGGATGCTACCGCTAGGATAGGTGGTGCCAAAAGCTTGAATGTCTTCAGTGGAAAAAATCGAAGTAAGGCGGCCTTCTTTCGTGTAATAAATTTCGGAACCGGCGGCTAAATCCATACCATGGGCACGGGTATCCACGGAGAGGTGTGTGCAGAAGGTGCGATGATTAGGGTCCCAGAGCGGACGGTCGGGTGAGTGCCTAGAAATCGATGTTTCAGTGACCTCATCGGCAAAAGCTAGTACAGGTTGGACCCAAGTTTTATTCAGATCAACCGCTAAAGCCTCTTGTTGTGGCGGTACCTGCTCCCCAAGCAGATAATCACGAAAACGCATACTACCCCTCCATATATTTATTGCCCGCCCACTACTTCGGTTGGCATGAGGGGTTGAGTTGCGTGGTTCAGAAGTTTTTTTCAAAAAAAATCGAAGGGGCCTTAATCGCTAGAGAGCTTATTTAAATAAGCCCCCTAGTTTTTCGACTTGGTACTTGAGAGGTGAGGGATGGCGCTGGGGATATTTCAAGAAATCTAGCCCTAAGCTATCGAGAGGCCCTTTGGGAGACCAGTCGGATTTGAGGGCTCTATTGACGCAGGCGGTGACGATATGTTCGATTTCATCATATACAAAGAACCGCATCAATTGAGACAAAAAGAGGCTTCTGCCTAGTTTAAAGTAACTTTGATAAGCCATCAGAGTGGCATTGGGATTTCCTTCAACCGACACTAAAGTAGAGGCCACCATTAAATCTGAAAAGCGTTTGTATTGGTCGTCAGGTGAAAAGTCAGCTGCTTCATCTAGTTTCCATAAAACTTGTAGGCCGCCGTCAATAGATTGGCTGGTGATCTTCACGCGAGAGGCAAAGACTTCCGTGCTTAAATTAAATAAGTTATCAACGCGGCGCTCTACTTGAAAAGGCCGGCCTTGTTGGGCCAAGTGAGCGATTTCCTTGCCCTGGTCATCGGGTCTATCAACTAATCGGGAGGCTTCAACACGAGGGAACCACTCGGCCCAGCTTGCAAAATCAGTAATCGCTGCAAAGATTTGTTCTTTAGGAGCCGGTACTAAAGCGAGAGTGTGTACTCGAGGGAAATCAGCAAAACGACGACGGGTTCGTTCAGTAAACGTTGGCGCCTGGTCTTCAAATTTCCAAGCGAATATTGTCCCATCCTGTAGTGCAGGCAAAAGTTGCTGTGCTCGTACGGCATCTGTCACGGCAGTGCCGTTTTGAGGTGGTTGGCCTGCTGGATAAATCTGGGCCAGACTTTGTCGGAGTGGACTGCCATCATGAAGCGCGCTGGCAAATAAGCTCGTAGCACCAGCGCTCAACGTTGCAGATTGAATAAATGGTAACATAATGGATCCCTTTGTGGCTTATACATCGTTGGCATGGATAAAAAGTTGTGCATTATCAATGTTTGCTTAAGTACTTGAAATTTAAGTACTTTATGAGGTTGTGATGCCCAGCGGCTGGGCCACTTCAGGTTTACGGATCTTCCAGATCCAGCCGTCATAAAGAAAATGCAGTAATGAAGTGCCCGAATAATAGATCAAATAAATCGCTGTGCGATTGTAATTGAGTAAGACATAGTAGGCGATCACCAGGCCACCGATTAAGAATGGGGCGGTTTTAAGGGGGCTTCGAAATAAGCTGGCTGCCACACCCCGAGAACGGTCTTGGGCATACTTGCCTTCACCATAGCGATGCACAAAAAAGATATATTCCAGCGCGTGGGCCACACCGAAGCAGAGATAGCCGACTAAGGGTCCGTGAATAATAAAGAGAGCTAATAAACAGAGAGTAGAACCTAAAAACAGCAGTCGTGGGATGCGTTCGGGCCAGCTGAGTTCCGCTCGGTATTCATAGCGACACCATTGCACGGCCACAATGAGTGTAATGATGGCCACTATACTGGGAACGATCCAGATCAATGGGGTCTGCTCAAACCACCGAATGATTTTCATCAGCATGCGGGCTTCTAGCAGTCGTGAAAAGGTTGATTGGCGAAATATAGCGACCAGGCAAACCAAGCTGGCAAGCAAGCTCCAGATTAAGGCCAAATCCAGGCGTCCGTGAGTGCGATTTTCTAGACCGCCACGGGCACGGCCTGCGTAAGCGCGAAAAATACCATGTCGTTGCATGATGGTATGCCAGACATTCCATACGACTGCGATGACAATCGTGGCTGTCCATGCGACTTTAACGCCGCTAAAATAGGCGGCAGCCAGGCCACTAAAAACAATTAAGGGGGCAATAATGTAAGCATTCAAATTGCGGGATAAGGTTTGTTGATCCCCATAAACTAATAATAAGGTGTAGTGGCGATGAACATAGGAACAGCCCAAGGCAGTTAACACGGCCAAAATAACATTCTGACGTAAGCTTGCCCAGCCTGCCGGACTATGAGGTAATTCACCGCCTAGCCCCAAGCCCCAAACAATCCATGCGTAGAAGGGAACCCAAGCAAAGGCGAGGCAGATGAGGTCCCACCAGGGGTTTTTTAGCCAGAGTGATTTGTTTGATGAGTTCATATATTAAGAAATGACCAGAAATTTATCAGGAAGGTTGGCCGGTTGGCTTAAATTAATCAATACCATGCTTATCTTTATGCTTGAGTATCTTTGCGTAGCAGAAAGCATTCAGCCCCAGAATAATCCCCCAAAAAGTGATCATAAAAATCCAACCTGCAACACTCATGATGAGGTCTCCCGTGATTTCAGCCGATGATGAGCAAAGCTATGCTTCACGCCGATAATCAATCCTAATAACATGAGGACTAACATCGCACGCACACCGATGACATAAGGTAAATTTTCTGCACTCGCTTTCTTTAGCAAAATATTGTCCCAGCCACTTTGGTACAACCAAGTGCCCAGCAAGACAAAGAGAAAGACCGGGGTCAGATACGTTAAAACATAATAGAAAAAACGTGGCACTTTAATATCCGCTCCGCGCGTAATTTCTTTCCAGGCTGAATTGGGCCCAAAGAGCCAGATGAAAACAATTATTTCGACAACCGCAAAGACGGTTACTCCAAAGGTGCCCAACCAAAAGTCCATTTCATCTAAGAAGCCGTTGCCCAAGAAAAAGATGACCGGTTGGCAGAAGATGAATAAGGCAGCCCCAGTAAATACGGTGGCTTTTTTACGAGAACATTGAAACTCATCTTGAATGAAGGCCATGAAGGGTTGAACAATCGCGACCGCACTGGTTAAGGCGGCAACGAATAATAAGAAAAACCAGACAGTTCCAAAAACCTGTCCGAAGGGAATTTTTTGAAAGATCATGGGCATCGCTTGAAAACCCAAGTTAAAGGCACCCCCTTGAGCAACTGCTTGAGTTCCGGCAATGCCAAAGAATGCGACTGCGATGGGGATAGCAATAGAACCGCCTAAAATGACTTCGACAAAGCTATTGGTAGAGGCTGTGGTGAGACCGTTCAATGCAATATCGTCATTCTTTTTGATGTAGCTGGCATAGGTTTGAATGGCGCCAAAGCCTACGGACAAAGTGAAAAAGACTTGGCCGGCTGCGGCCAACCATACTTTAGGGCTGGAGAGGCTACTGAAATCTGGGTTCCATAAAAAACCCAGCCCGGTAGCAATAGAATTTTCTGGGATGGCAGGGTCAGGAGTGCCCAAGGTAAAGATGCGCACAATCAAGACAATGCTAAATAAAAATAAAATCGGCATACCATATTTGGCGAGGCGTTCTAAACCTCTGACGACACCTTTGGAGAGGACATAAATAGTGAGACCTAAACTAATGAGGTAGAACCAATAAGCGGTGCCAATGCCGTCAAAAAACACACTGCTTTTTAAGCCTTGATAGCTGGAGAGAAACAGGCCCATCTCTTCTGGTGAACTGATTTTCATCAAGGTGCCATTCAAAGAAAAGAAGGTATAGCCCAGAGTCCAACTCATAATGTAAACGTAATAAACGCCCACGCCAAAACTAATCAATATGCCAAAGGTGCCCAGGTATTTTGAAATACGGTTATTCCACAAGCGGTGAAACATGCCGGGTGTCGTGCCATGGCCGTGGCGTCCCCCATGGCGTCCCATCGCCCATTCGACCCACATCAGTGGAATACCAAATAATAGTAAACAAATAAAATAAGGCACCATAAAGGCGCCCCCACCATTTTCAGCACATTGTACGGGAAAGCGTAAGAAGTTGCCCAAGCCGACGGCGTTCCCCGCAGTAGCGAGGACGAGACCAATGCGACTCTTCCAGAGTTCTCTAGGTTGGGCCATGTTTAAGTCTTAATGAGTCAGTGATGAGAGGGCAAGAAAATTGTAGGGGCACGGCGTGCCGTGCCCCTACGAAAAGGGTGGTTTATTTTCCTAAGAACATTTTGAAAGGATTGCCGGTAAGCACGAGACCAATCACAATCCACACCACGCAACGGAGGCGATAGAGCAGGGCAATCGCGACTCCGGCCGCACAAGCGGGGCAGCCAAAAGCCAAGGCTAGGGGGCCTGCGAAGCTGAGTTCTAAGACGCCCAAGGCCCCCGGTAAAAAGCAAAATAAGTTGCGGACAATGATAATCAATGCCGACAGCAATAAAGCCCAAGCCACGGTAAATTGTGAGAGGGTAGCAGAACCAATTAAATAAATCTCTGCGACTAACAGGCCCCAGGCAATAATATGCAGGATTAAAGTTTGATAGAAAGTGCCACGACGCTCATTGTAAAAATTAAGTAGCTGACGGTCTAATTCTTGGCGAGCACCGATTTCAGCAGGAGATTTACAGCAAGGCAGCTTTGTGGCCAGTGCTGAAAAAGGACCACCTTTACCAGAACGCAGTAATCCGATGCTCACTAAGCCGGCGATTAGGATGCCAGCACCTATGCCAATCCGGATGGGGGCCGCAAAGTCAGTGATGTTAAGAATGCCCACCATCAGCGCTACCCAAACAAAAGCGGCGGTGGCGATTTTGTTGACGGCGCGATCTGCGACGATTGATTCAGCTGGAGATAAGATGTCGTGCTTTTTACGGAGTAAATCACCTTGCAAGGCATCCCCACCGACTAAGGCAAAGGGGCTGATAGTTCTTAAGGTGTTTCCAATCGTTTCTAACTTGAAGAGGCTCCAGAAAGATCCGGTTTCACCTTTAATGGTAAGCTGCCAAGCCAATGTATGGAGAAATAAACCAAAGAAGGACAGGACGAGTACGGCAGGGAAGACCGTGAGGCCATCGACGAGGGCTGCTGTGACAGAGCTGCAGCCATGCATGACAAAAACCCAACCTAATAAAATAAGCCCGGCGACTAAAAAACCTAGTTGCTTCCACGGTAATAATTTAGAGATGTTTAAGCCCTGCATCTTAACCCCTTTAATTGCGGCGGCCTGATTGCAGTCCGCCTATGTAAATTTTGGGCTTTTTTACAAGAATATCAATGAAATGCAAGACAAGTCTTGAGGGGGGCCGGGAGGCACTTTAGTAGTTCCGGCTAGCTGAGGAGCTTAGAATACCTGTGTCAGCGCGTCGGCGACAGCCTGCCAACCACTTTCGTTCTCACGAGTGGTGGCATCTTGTTCTAAATGGATAAAACGGCCGGTTAGGCCTACAGGTGCTTCCGTACACTCGTTAACGCTCCCATTGGTGAAGCGGCCTTGCACGTTGCTTGTGCCACAGAGCTTTTCCCAACTATCACTGACTAGGTTACAACTGGCAGAAGTTTTGCCGTCGCCTAAGGCCGTTTCCAGGGCCGTATCCAGTTGGTTGACGAAGGCAAATTGACCGACTTTATTGGTCTTGCCGTTAGAAACGATCACCGTAGGGTCACCCTCTTCGGCACTAAAGCCATGAAGTGAAATAAATATAGAATTCGCCACTTTATCATGTAGGGCTTTATGTGCAGTGTGAAACAAGTTTCCGGTGTGATGGGCGACATCCGAGATGCGATAAGCACCATTAGCGCCACAAGCATCCGTTGTTCCTGAGCATGCTGATTCAGCGGCATTGGCACAGCGATGTGTGCCAGCAATCAGCAGAGCCTTGGCTTTGAGGTTTTTAAAGAGAAAGGCGCCTTCTGCTAAAGTATTCGTATCAAAGACGGGATGAGGGACTTCAAGAATCAGCTTAGAACTGCTGCTTTGATTGATTAAGTAAGTCCCGCCGCCTTCACCGCTGGTATCTTCTAAGGCTTGAATCTGTTGTCCGTCTAAGGTGAGCGCGGTGAGTTTATAGTTTAATCCGGTGAGGGTGCTTTCAGCGACAGTATTGCCATCAATTAAATCATGAATCACTTGAGTCAGGCTGGTGCGGTCGTCCTCGTTGGGCGCGACCAAGGCATCACTGCCTGCGGCTGGAAAATTGAGGGCGGCAATCAAGGCATCAATGCTGGTCGGTGTGCTGGCATCACCATTATTATCGCCGTTGTCGGTATTGGTATCTGATTGTGCAGGAGTGGGATTCTCAGCTCCCCCAGGAATTTCTGTGCTGCCACTAAAGGCAGGGGCGTCAACCGACCCATTCGAGCAGGCACCAAAAAATAACGCGACTGCTAAGGCGGTAGTAATTCTAAAAAAGGCTGTGATTTTCATAGCTTCTCCCATTGGGCTATTATCGGCAGAAAACTGGGAAAGTTGTGGGGGAAGTTATGGGAGGCAATGATCCGGCCTCTAGGCCTCTAAAGAGCTTAAGCTTGCAAGCGACCTTGGTACATCAAAACGCGCCGCCCTAGAGGTGTTAGGGAATAGGTACTACGGATCGGTTCTGGTAGGTGCGGATAAATTGCTGCTCTTTTGATGGAGATTAGTTGGAGAAAGGTGAGCGAAAACATCTCTCTATTTTCGTCCTCTTGTACCTGATTCAACTCATCTTGAGTCGCATTAATCAGGGTGATCGTACCAAATTGTTGCAGCAGGTTTAAAATGGCCCAATCATGTTCTGATAGGTCGCGGTATTTTTCAAAGCCCTCGGGTAGGGGGACCGGATCGTTGATGCGAAAGGGACCGGCGCCTTTGAAGTCATCGTCGTTTGAAGCCGAGCAATAATAAGAGAGATTCGGATCCGACATCGCCAAGACATCCGGCGGATTGAGTGAGCGGCTGATGTACGTGAATGAAGGCATGCTCGAGGCGAGCAGAGTGGGTAAGCTAGATAATGCAGAAAGAAAGGTCATGGTTTGTCTTTCAAGAATAAGTTCTTAAATTTCCATGACGTTGCTTGCCTTATTTATCGGATGAATCGGTTAGAAGTTGCTAGGAATAGAGTGTAAAGCCATTGACATAGTTATAATTTAATAGTTGCTATAAAGTTGTAATAAATAAAATTTTATGTTGTTATAAAGTTGACATGAAAGAAAAAATTATTAAGGAATTTCAAGAGCTTAAAAAGCTAAAGACCGCAGATCTGGTCGAGAAGTTTCAGATTAGCCGTCAGGCAGTTCAGCGTCATTTACGGGACCTAGTCAAGCAAGGCAAGATCCGTCAATTAGGCTCCAGTCGGAAGACAACTTTTTACGTCCTGAATGAGCCCGGACTGATTCAAGAGCTGAGTTCTGAGCTAGCTGAGTTTAAGAAACGCTATCAAGTTATCGGTCTAGAAGAAGAGCGGGTCTATCGTGAGCTACAAGCTCAAGCCTACTTGCTGGCCAATCTGTCTGAAACGGCGCAGCGTTTATTTCATTATGCCTTCACCGAAATGCTCAACAATGCGATTGATCATTCGAAAAGTGACTTCGTTGATGTGCAAGTGAATGCCGCACCGGAACTGATTCGCTTTGAAGTTAGGGATCGTGGCGTAGGGATTTTTGAAAACATTCGTTCGAAGCAAGACTTGGCTAGTGAAATGGAAGCCTTGCAAAACTTGCTTAAGGGCAAGCTGACCACCTTGCCGGAATACCATTCTGGTGAAGGAATTTTCTTTACATCAAAAGCCGCCGATCGCTTTGAAATTTTGAGTCATCGAAAAAAAGTGATTATTGATAACCGG
>JAJFLM010000210.1 GCA_021772655.1 Deltaproteobacteria bacterium | reverse complement strand
GAATGAACTAGAGGCTTTAGGGTATGGGTGGGCGAAAATTTCCAGACTGTCTTTATGGAAGGCGGGCAGCTCCAAATTAGCAAAGCATCGACTAGTCCATATCATATCTCGTTTTCTATAGAGTCATCCCAACAATCGCTTGAGGCTAAGGTTGTACGCGAAGCGGGTGGCGACAGTCTATCCGATACCGATCGAAAAATTCGTGATCGAGAGGTCGAAGAAGATTGGTGTGCGGATTTTGCTAGAGCTCTTGCGGCAGCCAAATCAAAAAAAGTCAATTGGCGCGTCTTTCAGAATAAGAAACCCGGCGAAGAGATGGTTCCAATTGTGGAACCAAAAATCGAAAAATTTGCTCGCCCCAGAATGTCAGCTTCAAGGCGAGGTAGATCACTCGGTGACTAAAATCCAAAAGGCGAACAGGGAATAGCACCTTTGTCAAATGTTGAACAACAGATCGATATTTCACCGCGATGGTTATTGGATCTCAATCGATCCCTAGCGGTTAGGTCTCAGTTTGCTATCTCGGGCAACATTCGCGACGTTTTTCCCGTACAAGGAGATGAAGGAGTTACCTTTAACCCAATAATCCCAACTTTATGGGAAAGCCTCAGTAGGCGGGGTTATGATTGCCTACTCATATATGATCGTATTGATGGTATGCGTGTTTATCCTCCGGGTCGCACGAGTGTCGCATCACGTCTAAAAGGATTGAATTTAGCAGCAGGCTCAACGGCCGAAGTTTCATTAGAAAAATTGGCGAACCATCTGCGCGAGTTCATTCAATCTTCTGACCTAGCCGCTGCTTTTGTAGTTGATTACGCCTCAAGATTAGTTGGTCGGCCACAAGAACTAGATCCCAACGAACTGTCTTTCTTTCGTGCATGCGAAAAGTTTTCGCATACTGTGCAGCCGCTGAGACCAATTAGCACCGATGACGCTCCACCATTTAATCCGATAATTTGGTTGCTCAATAACGCGAGCGATTTGCCGAGTTGGTACGTTATTGGCAATGAAACACTCCGCACTTTGATCTTGGGTTACCCCGATAGGCAACAAAGAGAATTTGTCGCCAGCCTTCTAACTTCCCGATTCCCAAATAGTGGATGTCTCTCAGATTTTGAGCGAAGAAAGTACGCAGGTCAGTTTGCTCTTTTGACCGAAGGTCTCACACTTAGAAGTTTGATGGCAATTGCGGAATTGTCCCGCGACCAAAAGATTAGTTTGGAACATGTTGGGGATGCTGTTCGTTGTTACAAAGTGGGTGTGTCGGACAACCCTTGGGGGCAAGCTTATTTGAGACAGAGCATAGCCGACGGCTCCGATCAAATCAGCGAACGCGTCAAAGGCCAATCTAAAGCAATCCAAAAATCTTTAGATATTCTTATGCGATCCGTTATGGGTTTAAGCGGCGCACATACTTCGAGCGTTGGTGGACGCCCAAGGGGCGTTTTGTTTTTTGCCGGTCCAACAGGTGTTGGGAAAACCGAGCTAGCAAAATCAATCACCGAACTCTTGTTCGGTGATGAGCAGGCCTATCATCGGTTTGATATGAGTGAGTTTTCGGCCGAACATTCAGAAGCACGACTAATTGGCGCACCGCCTGGTTACATTGGACATGATGCAGGTGGTGAATTGGTGAACGCAGTACGCCAAAGCCCATTTTGTGTGTTGCTGTTCGATGAAATAGAGAAAGCGCATCCTAGAATACTAGATAAATTTCTACAAATATTAGAAGACGGTAGACTTACAGATGGCACAGGGGACACTGTATTTTTTTCTGAAGCAATTATTATTTTCACGTCAAATCTTGGAATTTATACTGAAAATACTCAAGGAATAAGAGAGTTGAATGTTTCGCCAGAGGATCCTTATGAAGAGGTCAGCGAAAAAGTTAAAGAGGAGATTGAATATTATTTTCGTTTTGTTTTGCAAAGACCTGAACTGTTAAACAGAATTGGAGATAATATTGTAATATTTGATTTTATTCGTAGAATTGTTGCAGAAGAAATATTCCTGAAAATGACAAATAACGTATTAAAACGCGTCAATGAGCAACATGGTATAAATTTATCGGTTTCTGAGGAAGCATATGGACAGCTCATGGGGCTGTGCCTATCTGATCTATCGCATGGTGGGCGTGGGATAGGCAATTTATTAGAATCCTACTTCATCAATCCACTTTCGCGTGCGCTCTTTTATCAGAATTACTCTGAAGGAAGTGTGGTTGAAATTTCTGGATTTATCGACCGGAAGGATGCCATTGAGTTGTTGTTCCGGTGAAAATATTTTTGAATAAAATACATTTTCCAGTCACGACACTAGGCCCTGGTCGAAGGATTGGAATTTGGTTCCAAGGTTGTTCAATTGGCTGCCAAGGTTGCATTTCAAAAGATACTTGGCAGGCTGATTCTTCAGCGCATCTAACTGAAGTGCAATCCGTTTTCGAGGTTTGCGAGAAACTAACAGCGCGCAATTTTGATGGTATTACGATTAGCGGAGGTGAGCCATTTGATCAACCTGACGCACTTCGTTGCTTGTTGCGAAAGTTGCACGCATGGCGTCTGAGCCAGAACCAATCTTTTGATGTTGTTTGCTATAGCGGATATCGCTTGGACCTTTTGGGAGACAAATATTCTGACATACTGGACCTGATCGATGTGACAATTTCTGGCCCATATGTGGAATCACTTGCACCTGGTAACAAGCTAAAAGGGTCCGCGAACCAGCACATCAAATATTCTTCGAATGATGTCCAAGATAAATTTGAAAGCTATTTATCTGCAAATACAGGGGTAAAAAATAGAATTCAGTTAGAAGTTGATGACAAATCTGTTTGGTGTATCGGGATACCAAACCCTGGCGATATGGAAAAGTTGCAGAGAAACTTGGCAAGACGTGGGATCAAGCTGGGAGGGGTTTCATGGCGCGGATGAGGGTTTGCGGCGCTTGTGGCAGCCATAATTCCTTAAAGCTCTTATTTTGCGAAGGATTAATTGATAGCGAGCAATGCGGTGCGCCGTTAATCGACGCGGATATAATTGATTCGGATGGTGAGGTTGGTCCTCATAGCCAACCGGCTGATATAGATACAAGTATTCTCAGTACT
>JAJFLM010000209.1 GCA_021772655.1 Deltaproteobacteria bacterium | reverse complement strand
GAAGTTCGAAATGGCTATTACGCTCTGGACGACAAACAGCGTCGCGCCCAGGGGTTGCCAGCGGTAGATAGAACTATTTTTGCCGACATTAACGCCCGAATAGTGACCGCCCTGGTATCACTCTATGAAGCCAGCGCTGATCCTCAGTATCTGCAACTGGCTAGAAAAAATGCGGATTACCTGATTGCCCACCACCTGTTGCCTGACGGCTGGTATGCACAAACTACGCAGGACCCGCCCCCCAGACATGGTGAGCGCAACGTCAACCGACTACGCAAGCTTCCCAACCGACAAAAACTCTACCTACGCACGCAGGCGCAAATGGGTAAGGCCCTGCTAAGCCTTTACAGAGCCGACAACAACAGACGCTGGTTAAACCTGGCTGACCGCCTGGCCAACAGCACCCTTTCCTACTTGCTCGACCTGAAAAACGGGGGATTTTATTCAACGCCACTTACCGCCATCCAGCTCGGGGCAAAAAGCGCTGATTTCAAACCCTTTGTCGATAACGCGGTGATGGCCGGATTTTTACTCGATCTGGCCAGCTACCACGATCAACCGGAATACGCAGAGATTGCGGAGCAGACGCTGCGGGTTATAAGCACGCCAACTTCGCTTGCTTATGAGGGGCGCTACATCGGCGAATACCTGCTTGCGCTGCACAAGCTTATCAACGGCAATGTGCTAGTGAGCATCGTCACCACCGAGCTTAACGACCAGGTTCGGGCTCTACGCACTCAGGCAGTTTGGGCCTACGAACCAGCAAAGATTATCCGCGTCGAAAAACCCGGTAAATACCCCGACAGTGGCCAACCGACTCTCTATGCCTGTACCGATGCACTGTGCACCAACCCAATCACTGACCCCCGGCAGGTGATCAGCGAGATGAAGCAATTCCGTACCAACTTGCAGCTGCTGGATTACCCTGGTTAAAACCAGGCCAGAGTCAACTGCCAGTATCGGCGAGCTCAGCTTTTTTAGACCGCGATAAGCGCTTGATGGCGTACTCACGCTTTAACGCGGCGGATCGGTCAACGCAGGCTTCAGAGTAAACCAGTTCCAGCGGTCGACGAGAACGCGTATAGCGCGCACCGGCATTAGATTTAGTGGCACTGTTAGTACCCGCTGTACCGCCATTATGTTCGGCTATTCGCCGTGCAAGATCAGTGGTTATGCCGGTGTAATAGGATTGATCAGCACAACGCAGAATATAGACAAACCAGGATGTTGGCTCAGACACAGTGCAGGTCCTTCATAAACCGCCAGCGGCAGGGCAAATCTCTGCGTAGTCATTGCCGACACCAGTTCGGCCAATAACCAGCCCAACCTGGTCGCTCCTTACCCAGACCATCGCAATTTATTTTTTTATCATACCAAGACGTCCCCGCTGTTGGGCATACAGCCGGTGGACCCCTGGCCCCGGCCGGCAGTTCAGGAAAAGGATTGCCGTTTATCGTTGTTAGTCTAGTATGGACAGGCGACAACCATGAGGAGGACGCGAATCGGCGATTGAATACTCAGCGCTGAAATTTATAAGCAGGTAAAAATAAATCTATAAAGATTGATAATTACATCCAAAAACTTTAGGAGAGGAGTTGAGAGATGAAACTTAATCAAACTTTTATGCTGGTATTGCTGACAACCAGCCTTGTGCTCCCAGCTACAGTCTCGGCAAAAGTATCACCTGAAGAGGCGGCGCTATTAGGTATGACAGGAACGCCACTGACGCCCGTCGGTGCTGAAAGAGCCGGAAACGTCGAAGGGACCATCCCTGCCTGGACCGGCGGAATCACCCAACCGCCGGCCGGATATACCGAGGGAGGATGGTACGTCGATCCTTTCGTGGATGACGAGATTCTGTTCACCATTACTGCCAGTAACTACAAGCAGTATGCAGACAAGCTCACCGTCGGTACTCAGGCACTTTTCGAGCGTTATCCTGAGACTTTTTCGATGCATATCTACCCCACTCGTCGCAGTGCTTCCTACCCTGACTGGTATTACCAGGGAACCATGGCCAACGCTGGCACCGCCGAATGGTGTGGTCACACCGAGCCAACGCTGGCAGAACGCTGTCTGAAACGCGAATCGAGGGTTCGAGGAATACCCTGGCCGATCCCAAAAACCGGCGGCGAAGTAATGTGGAATCACACCTACGCCTATTTCGGCAAGCATTACACTGCCCATGCTTACGGCATTAATGTCTTTGCTGATGGTAGTTATGCTGACCACCTGAAGATAGACCGCTGGTATCACCCCCACTACCAGACCGATGCTGAACGCCCAAATGATGCCTATTTTGAACGCGGCGGCGGCGCCATCATCTGCTTTAGCCAGGAAGACCTTTATCCTGCGCGAACTGCGGGGCAGATGTTTGGTGGCTGCAACAATTATGGCCAAAATGATTTTGATGCATATCTGTATGTTCCCGGTCAACGACGGGTACGCAAAGCACCCGAGCTAGGTTTCTACGACAGCCCGGGCACCGGATCCGATGGGCTGCGAACAGCAGATCAACGCCTCGGCTGGTTCGTCACTGGGGGGGAGGAGTGGTACGAATACGAAAAACCCTACAAAGCGGAGTTCTACGTGCCATATAACTCCTACAAAATGGCGCAACCGGGACTAACTTTTGACCAGGTGGCCCGCCCAGGCCACGTTAACCCAGAGCTCAAACGTTATGAACTGCACCGCCTCTGGGTCGTTGAGGGTCGGATTCGGCCACAGTTCCGCCATTTAGGGCCGCATCGGGTGGCCTATATGGACGAAGACAGCTGGCACGCTACTAACGCTGACATGTACGACGCGCAGGACAACATCTGGCGCGTTTCGGAGCTCTATAACATCAATTTCTACGACCAGAAATTAACTTACATGTGGGCCGATGCGCATATGGATCTGGTTAACGGTCGTTACGCTTGCATCAATGCCTGGCACAACATCGGTGCTAAAGATGGCAATGGGCCACCTGATTTTGATGCTCCCCCCGCGATTGAGCACATGAAGCCTGCTGGGCTGAGAAAACTCGGCGTCCGCTAACATCGCAGCCTGGGCATGACCCTGACTCCGCAGCGCTAACCAGGCGCTGCGGAGTTTTTTATTTTCACTCGACAATTTTCAATTGATTGATGGGATTGCTAATCATGTTTTAGAGTGAACATTCCTTGGACCGGGACAATCAACAACTGGTCCGTTTTGCGCAGAGTAAAAGCTCTAGCATGGACTAAAATATCCATAGCGTTATCGTTGCGGCAAACCAATAAACGATGGACTGTGCTACTACCTAAGGGGAAAACAGGTGAACTTTGATTTCATAATTGTGGGGGCTGGATCAGCCGGTTGCGTGCTCGCCAATCGGCTCACGGAAAACGGTCGCCATTCGGTACTGCTGCTGGAAGCTGGCGAGAACGACAATAGTTTTGTCGTCAAAATGCCTAAGGGTTTCGGCAAGCTCCTGTTCGACCAGCACCACGTGCGCCGGTTTAACACCGAACCTGAACCGGGCAACGGCAACGAACCAGAATCCTGGCCGAGAGGCCGAATGATGGGCGGATCAAGCACCGTTAACGGCCTTTTCTATACCCGGGGACAGGCCCAGGACTTTGATGACTGGGAAGCATTGGGTAATCCAGGATGGGGCTGGCAGGATATCGCCCCCTGTTTCAAAGCGATGGAAGATCATGAACTGGGTGAAGATGAGGTTCGTGGAGTGGATGGCCCTTTGCATATCAGCAACCATCCCAACCCTAATCAAATTTGCGATGCGGCCATTAAAGCCGGCGAAAACCTGGGCCTGGAGCCGCGCGATGACCTCAATCGCCCCGACCAGGAAGGTATCGGCTATGTGCAGTTCACCATTCGCGATGGCCGCCGCGAAGATGCCGCCACGGCATTCGTGCGTCCGATCATGCAGCGCAAAAATCTGACAGTAGTCACCAGCTTTCTGACTGAGAAAATTCTCCTGGAAGGAAAGCAGGCTGTCGGAGTAATGGGTAAAAAAAATGGCCAGCCGGTGGAGTACCGAGCCAAAAAGGAAGTGTTGATCGCCGCCGGCACTATTCAGTCGCCACAACTACTTCAGTTGTCGGGTATTGGTGCGGCTGCGCATCTGGACCCGCTGGGAATTACCCCCGTCCACGAATTACCTGGAGTCGGCCAGAACCTGCGCGAGCACCGCATGATGATGGTGCAGTACAGTTTGAAGCAACCGATCAGTTTGAATAAAGAATTTGGTGGTTGGCGCCTGGTAAAGAATCTGTTGCAGTATGTTTTCAGCAGAAAAGGATTGATGGCCACCGGCTCCCACGACGTGGTCGCTTTCGTGCGTAGCGATAAACAGATGACCCGGCCGGACATTGAGTTGGTGGTAGCCCCTTTTTCACTCAAACCAGCGCGGGTGTCAGGCATGCCCGAAGACATGTCGGTGGAATTCGAAAAAGCCCACGGCATGCAGATTTTTGGCTACCAGACCCGCCCGGAAAGCCAGGGCAGCATCATGATCAATTCCGCCGACCCGGCGGCATTGATCATGATGCTG
>JAJFLM010000208.1 GCA_021772655.1 Deltaproteobacteria bacterium | reverse complement strand
CACCTTTGGCAAGTATGCTTCAACAAAAACTTTGCCACAATTTGCTCGGACGATTACGCAAAGTGTGCCGGCTAATTTCAGGGCGCATGCGATGCGTGAATTTATGCAGGGCCTTGGCAGTGCCAGTCGGATGAATGCGCTCTTTGATCAAGTCAAAGGCAATACGCGTCAGACTGTGGTTGCGGCTGTAGGGACTTCCTCACCTTTGGCCGAGCAGCTTGCCAAGCAGTTAAAGCCGTCTCATTTAGTTGCTTTGGTGCGTGGCATTAGTCAGTTGCCAGCCCCCGGTGGTAGTGCTGAAAGTCCCGGCGAAGTGCTGCAAAGTATGTTTCAAAAGATGGATCGCACAACGAAAGCAGCGGTGATGAAGGAGCTTTGCATAAGTCAGGAACAAGGTATTAAACAGCTTGCGGCGACACAAAAAGATTTAGCTCCGGCGACTGTAGGCAAAACATTTTTGTTTCGTGGTTTGCCTGCAACCCAAGCGGGGATTATTCGTAATAGCTTTGTCCAGTCGGCTAAAGATGCCTATCGCCAGCCGGGCGTTAGTAACCCCAATTACATCGGGATGGTCTTGTCACGGCTTAAGGCGCATATGCAGTCCAAGAGTGTTTCGACGCTCAAGGAAGGTGGGCTGAGCATTAATATTAAGGGGATCTTGCAGTTGCAAGGGAAGTTAGCCCGGACCAATGCAACGGCTACGCAAGATAGCAATAGCCATGGTGTTGTGACGGATAAGCATAAGTTGCAGGAATATATGCGCGCCGTTCGAAACTATCGTAACCACGTGCGCTATAACGACATGGCGGTTCAGGTTGAAAACTGGGCAGCCGGTCGCGGCCGCCACTATGACCGTGCCTTCACGGTGCAAACCAAGAAAGAGCCACGCGTTTATCGTTCGCGTTACTAATCAACTTGCAAGCGCCCAGAGTGATATAGGTATGACTCTGGGCTCTTTTGCAGTTTGGGAAGGGGCTGGGTAGCGTTTTACGAAGTTCTTTGGTATGAATTCCTCTGTTTTATTATTGAAGCAATAAAAAAACGGAGGGCTTATGAATTATGTTGATGGGTTTATTGTTCCAGTGCCGAAGAAAAATTTACCAGCTTATCGGCGTTTAGCTCGCAAGTGCAGTAAGATTTGGTGTGAGTATGGTGCCTTAGAATATGTTGAGACAATCGCTGATGATGTGAAGTCTGGCAAACACACCTCGTTCCCCCAAAGTGTGAAGCTAAAGCGCGGTGAAGTCGTTGTGTTTGCCTGGATTGTCTATAAGTCAAAGGCGCAACGTGACCGTATCAACGCAAAGGTCATGAAGGACCCACGTTTGGCTGACATGGTCGATGGGAAAAATGCGCCTTTTGACGTCAAACGCCTGATCTGGGGTGGCTTTAAGATGATAGTAAAAGTCTACTCGTCATAGTGCGCCTTATCGTTCACTGATTGCGTATTAGCGTATCAAGCTGCAACCACCGTTTGTATCATTTCCTGTGCTACCGCCTGTGCCGCTGCCGGTACTAGTGCCTGTTCCAGTCGTTCCGCCGTCCTCTGCGACACAGCTGCTGTCACAGCCGTCACCATCATCGGTGTTGCTATCATCACACTCTTCACCCGTGTCGACAAAACCATTGCCGCAGATAGGGTCGCTCATCCCTTGGCCGAAGATTTCAAATTCATCATCGACCAGTCCATTTTCGTTATCGTCGCCGCTCCAGACGGCAAGGTACTGGTTGTTCATGGAGTTAAATGCCACGGCGCCGACATTGGCACTAAAGGCAATATTGCCGTTGGCACCGCCTAAATCGCTGATTTGAAAATCATTACTGCCGGTTTCTGCGCCACTTGAGGCAACGATGCGTTGACCAAAGACTTCCACTTCGCTGGCAATGAGGCCGTCTTCATTGTCAGAAGCTTCCCAGATGACAAGGAATTCACCGTTGATCGTGTTGTAAGTGATAGCGCAATCAAATGCTGTAAAGGTGATAAGGCCATTGGCGCCGCCGACGTCGCTCACTTGAAAATCATTGCTGCCGATTTCCATGCCAGTGTCCGCTTCAATTAATTGGCCAAAGATTTCAAACTCAAAGTCGATGAGTCCATTTTCAGTATCGTAGCCAAACCAGACAACCATGTAGTTATTGTCGTCGACATTATAAGCGACGACCGGGTTATGGGCGGCATGAAAGTCTATATCAGGGTCGGAACTGCCGTTGGCCCCTCTCATATCACTGATCGGGAAATCATTGCTGCCGGTTTCTAAGCCAGTGTCGGCATCAATACGCTGACCAAAAATTTCAAACTCATTATTGACGAGTCCATTGGCGTTATCCTCGCCTTCCCAGACGACTAAATACTCGTTGTCGGTCACGTTGTAGGCGACCGATGGATCTCGGGCATCATAACTGCCGTCACCATTAACCCCACCCATGTCGCTGATTTGAAAATCATTGGTGCCAATCTCCATGCCCGTATCGGCATTGATTAACTGTCCAAATATTTCTAGCTCACCATTAACCAGTAAATTTTCGCTATCATCCCCATGCCACACGACAAGGTACTCATTGTTGGTCACATTATAGGCGACGGCTGGGCGATTGGCATCATAGTTAGTGTCACCGTTGGCGCCTCCCATGTCACTGATCTGAAAATCATTGGCTCCCGTTTCGGCTCCGGTATCGGCATCGATTAACTGTCCAAAGATTTCATTCTCACCATTGACGAGCCCATTTTCATTATCATCGCCACTCCATACCACCAGGTACTCGTCATTGGTGGGATTATAAACGGCGGCAACACTGGTCGCATCAAAGTCGGCATCACCGTTAGCGCCACCCATGTCACTGATTTGAAAGCGGCTGCCGATGGGGTCACCGGTTTCGGCGTCGAGTAGCTGACCGAAAATTTCATTTTCACTCGCAATGAGCCCATTCTCGTTATCCGTGCCTTGCCAGACGACGAGGTATTCATTCTTGGTGGGGTTGTAGGCGACATCCGGGGCCGCGGCTTGAAAGCCAGTATTGCCATTGACACCAGCCATAAAGCTGATTTGGAAATCATTCGTCCCAATCTCCACTGCCGACAGCGGCATGGCGATGATTGCGAATAGAATGATGAAAAATAATTTATTGAATGACTTAAGTCTCATTGGATCCCCCCATGGATTGAGTCATATAGATGACGATTCACCAATGATACTCTTCGTGTCACCCGAAGCCAAGGAGCATTACTGCCATAGCGGGACGCGAAATAGCCTTAAGATTTCAATAGTTTATACTGGTAATCGCGCCGCAGCACTAAAGCATCTTGCGGATACGCTCATAGCCCTTGCGGACTTCATCCACAGCCAGCTTGGTGGCTTCGAGGACTTGTTCGCCGGTAGCTTCCGCGACATCACCCACTTGATCAGCCTTGCTGCTCAATTTAGCGAGTTTCTTTTCGAGTATTTCCCATTGCTCTTTGGCTTCCGCATTGCCGAGCTTGAGTTTTAGGTAGAGTTCGTCGCGTTGTTGTTTGAGGGAGTTGATGAGGTTTTCGATGGTTTCGTTGCCAGACATATTATTATCCTTTTTTGTGAGTTAGTTTCGCTCTCAATGTAAGCACGTACCTTACCTAAGGCAAGGGCTAATCATCCACCCGTCTCAAAGTATTTTGATCCCGATGATGAAACACATCCGGACGTCCCTTCATTTGAAGTTGAGTGTCTTGCTCATAAGTAAAGCTGCCATCGTCATTGACAGTGACCTTGCACTCAAAGCGCACCGTTTTAAATTCTTGGTCTAAGAATTTATTGGAGCTGACCCCATAAGTTTCTGAACCGACCGAGGCGGCTAATTCAAAAGACTTAGCGTCTGCTGTTGTGGTGCCGCCGGCAAGGATGGCCATGCCGCGGGGGATGGTGAAACAGCGCATGACTTGCCCATTTGTGACATCCCACAACCAATAGCCAAACTCTTCATGGAAGGATTCCCCATCACTCAGTCGAAAGGCCACGGTGTTGTATCGCAAACCATACATGATTTGCTCATGGTTTTTCACCGGGCCCATCGGTTCCATAATCATGCGTTCGCGGAAGGGGATGTTACCTTCATCGCGATTGGCGTCAGGGGCGAGATCATTACCTTTGTCGCCTTCCCAAGTTCCGGCCAACGCGGCCAAGGGGCCTAAGTTTTTGATAATGTCATCCATCATGAGTCTCCTGATTAGTTTTCAAATTCATACGGTGCTGTGCTGATAAAATCTATTGCAAAAAATCTCTCCACGTTACAATCCACAATAACAAGGAGTCCATTATGAGTTTAGATGCTGTTGGAGTGATTAGTCGCAATATTCTTAAGTCCGTTGAGTTTTATGCCTTGCTTGGAATTGAATTAAAGGAAACCGGTGGCCCCGATCATTGGGAAGGGACGACGACTAGTGGGGTGCGCTTGATGTTGGATTCGGTGGACTTGGTGAAAAAGTTAATGCCGGACTGGCAAGAGCCGACCGGCACAGCGATGGCGCTGTGTTTTAAGCAAGCGTCACCGGCTGCGGTGGATCGTCTACACGCTGCGATTATTGAGGCCGGATTTGAAAGCATTGCCGAACCTTGGGATGCCTTCTGGGGTCAGCGCTACGCATCGATACGAGACCCGGATGGCAATCATATCGATTTGTTTGCGGCGCTTTGAAGTATTTAGTTTAAACTAAATATCAATAATATTTCCTGATTTTTTTCTTGAGAGCAGGTCATAATAGCCTGTCTATTATTGCTTGCCATTTAAATGGATAATTTTTTAACCTGTAATTCTGAGAAAAAATAAACAACAACATTGATTTCTAAGTAAGCTTCGGTTAGCTCAAAAAACATCCTAGTAAAAGTGCGCTGGTTTAATCTTAATTTATGAAAAATATTTCTCCTAGCAGTTTAAAGACAATACTTCATTCTAAGCGCGCTAATATTTATTATTTAGAAAAGTGTCGCGTGATGCAGAAAGATGGCCGCGTACTTTATCTTACTGAAGCTAGAGATGAGAATCAGTATTGGAATATCCCCATTGCTAATACGACTTGTATCTTGTTGGGTACGGGTACATCTATTACCCAAGCGGCTATGCGGATGCTAGCTTCTGCTGGTGTATTAGTCGGATTTTGTGGGGGCGGTGGCACACCATTAATTATGGGAAATGAGATTGAATGGTTGACTCCGCAAAGTGAATATCGGCCCACTGAATATATGCAAGGCTGGATGCAATTTTGGTTTGATGACCATAAGCGTCTGCAAGCGGCTAAAGAATTTCAGTCATCTCGTATAAAATTCTTAAAAAATATTTGGTCAAAAGATAGAGACTTGCGAGCTGAAGGGTTTTGCAGCGACGATTCGGACATCAATAAAGCTTTAGATCATAGTCTTGCGAAAATTGCAGTGGTTTCTAAGGTCGGGGATTTGCTGCAAGCAGAAGCGCAGCTGACGAAACAACTTTATAGAATAGCCGCAAGCCGCACTAAATATAGTGATTTTGTAAGAGACCGTGAGTCTACAGATACAGCGAATGCTTTTTTAAATCACGGTAATTATCTTGCTTATGGCTTAGCGGCGACAACGTTATGGGTATTGGGCATACCTCATAGTTTTGCCGTTATGCATGGGAAGACACGTCGTGGGGCTTTGGTATTTGATGTCGCCGACCTCATTAAAGATTCATTGATTCTTCCGTGGGCATTTATTTGTGCAAAAGAAGGGGCTACGGAACAAGAGTTTCGCCAGCAATGTTTGCAGAACTTCACGAGACATAAAGCGCTTAATTTTATGTTTGATCAGGTTAAAGCAGTTGCTTTGAAAGTAGATTGGGGTAAAGCCGCATGATGGTAACCTTTGTGTCTCAATGTGAAAAGAGAGCACTTAAGAGAACGCGTCGGGTATTAGATAGTTTTGCTGATCGTATTGGAGATAATGTTTGGCAAACGGTAATTACTGAGGAGGGTTTGCTTACGGTAAAGAAATTGCTGAGGCAGACAGCGAGTAAGAATACGGCAGTGAGTTGTCATTGGATACGGGGTCGGTCACGGAGTGAGTTGGTTTGGGTGGTGGGGAATAAAGAAAGATTTAACCAGCTGGGGATAGTTCCGGTAAACAATACCGCTGTTGACAGGGTTCATAGAGATGATCTTGAGGATTGGCATTACTTGCCTTTAATCCAGTCCCTGGCAGCTCTGGCTGCATTGCTACACGACTGGGGTAAGGCCAACGCTCGCTTTCAGGAAAAATTGGATAAGAATTATAAGGGCAAGAAGGGTGATGCTTTGCGGCATGAGTGGGTATCCTGTTTGCTTCTGAAAACACTCATCGAAACCACAGATGCAAGTTCCGACGCAGGTTGGCTAGACTTACTTGCCAAGGGAGAAATCGACGAACAACAACTCAAGCAAGCCAATCTCCAAGAGATTCAAAATCCCCTGACGGGCTTGCCGCCGGCAGCCAAGCTTGTGGCTTGGCTGATCGTTACTCATCACCGCCTGCCTTTACAGAGTTTGAAAGCTGGTGATTTGTTGAATGAGTGGCAAGGTGAGGGCTCGGAAAGTATCGATGATTTATTGGCTCACATCAGTCATGAGTGGGGTTACTGGAACGAGCCGGCTAAAGAAACATTGGAAGACTGCTTGCGTTTCCCCCAAGGCTTGGTCACCAGTTCTACTCCCTGGATTAAGGCTCTCAAACGCTGGGCCAAGAAACTATTGGATCAGCAAGCTTTGATTGAGAAAATCATGAATGATGGCAGTTACCGTCCCATACTCCATCATGCGCGTCTCTGCCTAATGCTGGGCGATCACTACTATTCGTCTTTATCATTAAAAGATTCTGGTTTTTGGGAAACTACTATCAGCCAAATAGCCAACACTCAGAAAGACGGTTTACCTAAGCAGGCACTGGATCAGCATTTGGTCGGCGTTTACGAGCAGGCAAAATGCAATGTTCGTAAGCTGCCGCAACTGGAGAGAGAGCTACCTGGTACCGATAATATTGCGGCGCTCAAGAAAAAAAGCTTCGGTCAATATAGTTGGCAGGATAGGGCCGCTGCCAAGGTGTGCAAATGGACCTCACAGCACAACGATAAAAAATACGGTTTCTTTGCCGTGAACATGGCCAGTACCGGCTGCGGTAAGACCTTTGCCAACGCCAAGGTGATGCTGGCGCTTTCCGAAAACAATGATAATCTTCGTTATATTCTGGCTCTGGGTTTGCGCACACTGACTCTGCAAACCGGCGACGAATACCGAGAACGAATTTTCCAGCAAAGCGATGGCAGCGATCTTGCGGTTTTAATTGGTTCAAAAGCTATTGCCGAGCTGCATAATCAGAAACATAATCTCGAGGAAAGAAAAACGACTGAAGAGAGAGGATCTGAGTCACAAGAAACCTTATTAGAAGCAGATGACGACGTTCTGTACGTCGGCGATATTCCCGAAGATGGTCTGGGCACGATTCTACAAAGTACTAAAGACCGTAAATTTCTCTACGCCCCTATTCTCGCTTGCACCATAGACCATATTATGGCTGCTACCGAAACCACACGCGGCGGGCGTTATATTTTGCCTTGCTTACGGTTGATGTCTTCGGATCTGGTCATTGACGAAATTGATGATTTTACTGGTGCTGATGCCATTGCTATTGGTCGCTTGATTCACCTAGCGGGTATGCTAGGGCGCAAAGTTATGATCTCTTCGGCGACCATTTCGCCAGCACTGGCCGAGGGGTATTTCAATTGCTATCTCGAGGGTTGGCGGCTGTTTGCCCAGACCCGCACAGCCAGTCACATCATCGGCTGCGCGTGGATTGATGAATTCAATACGGTTGTTGTTGATCACAGCGTTACAGATCAGAATGAGTCTAACGCGCAATACTCGAACAACCACAGCGTGTTTATCAAAAAGCGGGTAGAGAAACTGTCCCAGCAAGTACCGAAACGTAAGGCTGACATTATCGATTGCCAAGCGGTTATTAATCAACAGGAAGCTAACAATGAAACCAAACAATCCGCCTGGTTCGAGCTTATTTTTCAAGCGGCTCTGGCCAAACACCATCTGCATCATCAAAGCGATGGTAAAACCGGTATTAAGGTATCATTCGGTGTTATCCGTATCGCGAATATCAGCCCCTGCGTTGCTCTGACTCGGTTTCTTTTGGACTATACCTGTCCGGAAGGGATCGAGCTACGTGTCATGCCATACCATAGCCAGCAAGTACTTTTGCTGCGCCACGAACAGGAGAAACACCTGGATGCGGTGCTGAAACGCAAGGAAGTCCATGGAGAGCAGCCTGCCGCTTTCAACAATAGTGTGATACGTCAGCATTTGGATAACTTGGTGCAGCAAGCGCGCCCATTGCGACACTTGGTGTTTACGTTAGTCGCAACACCAGTTGAAGAAGTTGGGAGGGATCACGATTTTGATTGGGCTATTGTCGAACCTTCCTCCTACCGATCGATTATCCAACTGGCTGGAAGGGTCAGGCGTCACCGTTCGGATGGGGTGCAAACGCCAAATATAGGTTTGCTACAA
>JAJFLM010000207.1 GCA_021772655.1 Deltaproteobacteria bacterium | reverse complement strand
CCTGCTTGTCCTACCCCATAACCACTATTTGTAGTCGGATACAATATCCACTGCTCCGGCGACGCCAACTTACAAATCATCTCAACCGCTTCCTGGTTCACCGTTCTAGCCGTAATAGGCTCCCTCGCACACATCGGCATCCCCACCATCGCTGCCAACGGTATAATAACCTCAGCCTCCTTCATTAAAGGCTTCACCACACTCTCCTCCCTACAGTCCCCCCTCACAATTGTAAACTTATCTGAATAACAACAATTCAATAACGAACTCTGCCTAAATATAAAACTATCCAACACCGTCACCTCATGGCCCTTAGCCAATAACTCTGGCACCAATGTTGACCCTATATAACCCGCTCCTCCTGTAATTAATATCTTCATTTATTTTTGTATATAACAAAGTTTGTTTATTCCCCAATGAGATTTAGGCAATTCAAACATTTTCATATCAACTATGTTTTCGTTTAAATAACTAATCTCTTTCTTAGTCATAAATGCGCTTTTCATTTCTTTGGTATTAATATAGTCTTCTAAAACCTCAACTGTTGATTCTCCCTCTTTAATGGACATATCATATCCATAAAGAGTTTTTCCTTGCCAAACTTCTCTATCAGATGTATGTAAATCTTCAAGCCAATATTGTCCACCTTTTTTTACATATTGAAATAAAAAACCAAGACTTATTTGCTGATGAGCTATTACGTGAGAACCATCATCAATAAGAATATCAACTTCACCAATGCTCTCCATTAATTTAAACATTGCAACCCTATCCGATTGGTCACATATATGAGTTGTAACTCTTTCGTTATTCATGTTTGCATGATTATCTACATCAATAGCATGTATGGTTGCGTTTGGAAAATAGTCATACCACATCTTAAGAGATGGGCCAGAGCCAATACCTATTTCTAGTATAGTTAATTTTTCATTTCTTATACTTTCCATATATTCACTGTATTTTGTAGTAAAATGCAGTCTTGGTCCATGATTTCCTCCATCATCTGGAATCTTTGTTCCTTTATCGGATGCATATTTATTTGCTATTTGACTTAATAAATCTTCTTTCATTATTATTGGTTTTTTGTTTTAAAATAATTCATTTCTTCTGTTTCTTTTTCATTGTATGTAGATAAAGAGTTTGTCACTTGGTCTGCATGCATTCTAACAGTAATAGAAATCTCTGGAATAATCAGAGGGGCTCCATATTTTTGATTTAATCTAAAGTGCATATCAAAATCATTTACAATTATCATCTCCTCATCAAAAAGATTTGTCTTATCATTTATAAAAAAAGAAACACTAGGACATCCTATTAAACTGCTTTGTCCCATTCTTTGATTATTGTAAAATGATGGAACCATCTCTCGACTAACAGTCCCTTGAGATTCATATAAATGATTGAATCCGAATGCTCCCCATTTAATTTTTTCATCTTCAGATATTTTTGAAGCCATTATCTCAAGAGCATTGTTATTACAAAACTGGTCATCCATATGCATTATTTTTATATAATCACCAGTTGATACTTTAATTCCCTCATTCATATTGATTGAACTGTTTCCACGACCTCTTTCTGTACGAATATAAACCATATTCATTTTATCTTTCCAGGATTCAACATATTCTTTTATTACATCATCAACAGAGTGGTCTGAAACTACAACTTCAACATCTTTAAAAGTTTGTGAATTAATTGAATTAAACAAGTCTTCTAATAGAGCAACCCCTTTTCCTTTTGCTTCATATGCTGCTACTACTATTGATATTTTCATTTGTCTTCTAATATTTGTTTAATAACCACCTCTAATCTATCAAGAATAGTAACATATTTTTGTGATAATTCAAAATTCTTCTCTACATATTTTAACTTTTCCTCATAAGTTTTTTCATCTAATGAGTTACAAATTTTTATAATATCTTTAACATCTTTTGCTATAAAGAAACCATTAGTGTCAAAAAAATTTTCGATATTTTCACATCCCCAGTATATAGGAATTGTTTTTGTAACTAGGCAGTCTATTAGTTTTTCTGTAAAGAAATTCTTTTGCTGAGAATTTTCTATACAAATATGAAATTGAGACTCAAACAAAGGGTTTTTACTATCTCCAAGTTGTTTGTTATTAAATGTTTCTTCTACTCCACCATGACGACTAATATAGAAATCTTTTGGAGCAGATATTTTTCCTTGTTTATAGTGAATTTTCTTTCTCATCATATGACCATTAGTCATCTCTTTGAATCCTGTTAAGTGAGATATTTGAAATTTCTTTGGAGATGTATTATCATAATCATGAACCCATGCAGTACCAAATTCCATAAAATATGAATTATCACATTGATTTAATATCTCTTCATCATAAGTGATAACAGCATCAAAATTTTTATGATTTTGTATAGCGTGAACTTTGAATTTACTTATTTCTTCAGATTCTTTAACCCATAATATTTTAAACGTATCTTTATCTTTATTATATCCATTAAAATTATCTACGAAAAGTTCTATGGGCTTGTTAAATTCTACTTTTATGTTTGGCCATGTCGGTTCACTTGTACTATTGACTAATTGTTGCATTTAGTTCGTATTTTAATAATTTATAAACATCTTCACTTACTTCGATTCCTTCTAGGTCCTCTCCATATAAAACTTTGTAATATAAACCATATCTTTTTATAGCCCAATTAACATATGACATATCTGCATTACCAGGTCCATTGTTATGAAATTTCATCCCAGAACCAACTCCAGCAAAATGCATCAAGTTATTTCCAAAATCCATATCATCATTTAATTCTATGAATTTATTTTTTCTATTTCCTTCTGGAGTTAATCCTCCAACATCATCTGGAGATAAGAAACAAATCTTTCCACCATTCTTGATTATGTCAAAACAAACTGGGTCAAAATAATCAAGTATAGGATGTCCTAGCGGATTATGATAACCCACAACCATTTGTCTAAGAACTGGAAATTCGAAATCACTTATTTTAGTTTTATTAAAAGCATAAAAATAAGTTTGAGAAACATCCTCTAACCCTACAAGGTCAGTCTTTCCATTCATATTATTTTCATAACATCTTCTTGGACCAATTATGTCATAACCTTCGTCTATTTTATGAGTAAGCAAAGAAATAGATTCTTTCCTAAAAATAACATCACTATCAAAATGAATAATATAATCAAACCCATCTGAGAATTCTTTTATTACTCTAGCTCCTATGTGAGCAGTTCCCATATGTCCGTGATTAAAACACTCCTTCAACTCCTGGTCATCACTAAGCTCCATATATTCCACATTCTTGAACTTACCTAATTCTTTAAAATCTTTATGTGTTCCGAATACGTGAATTCTTGTTTCTGGGTGATATTCAAAAAAAGACTCAAGGCATTTTTTTAAAATTAAACCACAACCATATGCTTCTGTAAATATAAATGCTTTATCCATCTTTAAGTGCGTTTTTTTGAATTTCTAAATATCTAAATCTGTCTTTCTTTTTCATTCCATTATATTGATGCATGTATCCCTCCATCTCATAAACCATCGGATTTGTGTTAGATGTTGGAGGGTGCCACATATGAAAAATATCTATTGGTGGATTATCTGCATAATCTACTTCTCCTAAAACAGTAGCAGCTTTGTTCCAAAACATTTGGTCTTCAGCTGCATATCCCCAAAATAACTCTGGGTCAAATCCACCTATTTCATAATACAATCCTCTTTCAACAACTATAGAGCCTCCTTTAGAGCCTAGTGCTGGCTTTCCTGCATACATAGGAAGACTTACATCTGGAGTATTTTCATCAAATGTGTTAAAGTCTACTTCTCCAGCTATAACTTTTGGAGTTAGCTCTTGAGATAGATATAAAACACGCCTCTTGCCATATGTCTGTATACATCTCGAATCTTTTAGATTTTCATATAATTCTTCAAAGAAATTTTCTTTAACCAAAATATCTATATCATGCAATACATAATACTTTGCTTTATTTGAATATTTAACTCCAAAGTTATAAGCAAAACTTCTACTGTATTTTTCTGATACATTTCCTGGAGTCCATATATAATTTACTTTATCTTCTAATAAACTCTGACTCTTCGATTCTAAATCATGTTCAACAAATGTAAAACAAAAAGTTTTTGAACTGTCGATATTTTTGTAGTATGCAAAAGCCTTTTCAAAAGATTCAATTAAAGGAGAAAAAAACTCCTGTCTTCCTTGAAACCCTATGATAACATTCATATCATATTCTTTATCATCTTTTAACGATATGATAGATTTTTCTTTTATCTCATCATAGTCAAATTTATTTTGCTCCAATGTTTCAAATATGTTTTTCATTAGTCTAGGTATTTTTTTAATAGTTCGTAATTGTAGTTAATTGGATTTGTGAACTTACTTGAAGCTCCAGACATACTTAGATAATCAATGAAAAATCTGTTATCAATATTATAGCTAGAGCCACTTTTTTTAAATTCTTTTTTGACATTAGTTTCTAAAATATCTTCCATCATTTCTACTAATTTACTAACCAACATCTTGTTATCAAGAGCGATACTTATAATTTTTGAACTTGGTCCATTATCTATTAAATCTGACAACATTTCATATAAATCATCTGCATCTAAAATAAATCTTGTAGCATTAGCATCAATAGTTAAATCAAGATTTTTTGATATTCTGTTCTTAAAATAATTAAAAAGAGTATTAGGATTGTCATTATCTCCAATGATAATTGGCAATCTAAATATTATACTATTAGGAAAATTTTCTAATATGTAATTCTCCATATCTCTCTTATGCAACACATAAGGAGAATTATAAAGAGTCTCATCACTTAAGCTACAGGTACTAAAATAGACTAGTTTTCCTTTTTTCTTTAAATAAGATTTAAGCTTATTCTTTTCTCTCTCGAATTCAGAAGGGTCTACTTCTTTTGAATTTGAAACTCCTGAAGCAAAAATTATTACATCCTTAGATTTTTTATATTTCTTAAAAGCATTTGCAATTAATCCGTTTCCTACTATCATTATAATTCATTTAAAGTTGTGTATTTTTCTTTAGCACGAATATAATTTGATAGCTCGACTTGTCTGCTTTCATTTACTGCTCCATCTCGTGTAACATTGGACGCATTCCATATATAATGCACCTCAGATATGTGACGACTCCTATTTCCGCTTAACTCTAACATTGGAAACATTATAGCTTGGTCTCCAGTTGTATCTAGCCACTCTCCATCTTCTCTCTTGAAGTCCTTTTCATCAACTTTAAGTAACAACTCTCTTCTCCAAGTTCTTAGATGAGATGCTAACCAACGATGTTCTCTAAAAGAATTATTATCAATAACCTCTTGTGGATATGGTTGATAAATGCTTGATACGTCTCTGTATGGAAATTCTTCATACGTTCCATATGTCATCCAAACCTCTCCAGAATTATATACATCGTTTAATTTCTGTAATACTTTATTGCTCTTAAGCCAATCATCACCATCAATAGAAACAACTATCGACCCTGGCTTAGCTTTTTTATTAAGCCACAAGAAATTAGCAACCTGAGGAATTCTAATCTCATTTTGAAATACCTCTAAATTAGCATGCTCTTCAGCAAGTTTTTGAGAAATATCAAAAGTCCTATCATCAGAAATAGCATCAACAAGAATTACATCAAAATTATCATATTTTTGAGTAACACAGGTATTTATGCATCTTTCAATCCAATCTTCATGATTGCATGTGTCTATTGCTATTGTAAAGTGGTTATTCATTTATTTATAATCCTCAATTTGTTTCATTGGTGTTTTTTTACTCACTTCCTTATGAACATCCCATTGAGCTTGTTGATTTACTCTGTCTTCTGAAATAGGGTTATCTCTATTATAGATGTATAAAATTGTGTCATTAAATTTTGTCTTCTCATGTCCTGCCATCTCCATAATTGAAAACATCATTGCAGTATCATAAGACCAACGATAAAAGTTTCCATCACTATCTTTAAGACAAGAAAATTCGGGGTCTTGTTTTTGTATGCTTTGATAAAGTCCTGCTCTGAAAGTTCTCAAGTGAGATACTTTAAAAGGCATTGTTCTTACATTAGCAAATTCTTCTGGAGTATATGCTGTTGCAAAACCTCTCCTTCCATCTGTCCAACTTGCTTGTCCATACATAATCCAACAATCTAATTCATTATATTGTTCATCAACATATTTTAAAACCTTCTTATTAGGAAACCAGTCATCCCCATCAAGAAGGACAACAATATCATCTTCATCACAGTGGTTCATAATAGCATCGTGAATATTTTCAAGAGCAGTCTTTCTAATTTCATTTTTGATAACAATAGCTTTATCATTATCATGAGGAAGTAAATCATAGCTTCCATCTGTTGACATATCATCAATAAAAATAACTTCATA
>JAJFLM010000206.1 GCA_021772655.1 Deltaproteobacteria bacterium | reverse complement strand
GGTCAATATCTTCGATATTCAGATTCCTTTTGGAAATGAGCTGGGTGATATGGGCAATGATCCCCTTTTTATCAGGACCTGAGATGCGGATGCGCGCCATTTTCTTTTTCTTCGCCACGGAACGCATTGTCTAAGCATTTGTTATAATTGTCAAATCGGCAATTATCTATTTTTATCATGTAAATTATATTTTTTAATCTACTAAAAATAGGCAAGCTAATAATTTTATATAAAATACAATAATATTATATGGTTAATACTTAAAGATCTTATTTATAAAAAATAGGCTTAATTATATTTTTAGTATCTAAAAAATATCAGATAATTCATCCTTAGGAAGGGGAAAATTAAAATTAATAAATAATATCAAATAGTTAAATAGATTACCATTAAAGTTGGCATGCTTCATGCAATTACTTTGGTGCAGATGGGAACACAAACAAACCAGGGGAAAAACATGAAACTCAAAGGGATCTTAATTTTAGTCGGTTTATTTTTAAGCATGGGAGCTGCTAGTAGCGCAAACGCCATGGGCATGCTTTATTTTAATCCAAATGCTTCAAACCAACGTGGCTTGATTCAATTCAAAACAGGACGTCCCTTATTACAACAACGCGTAGCGAACGTCGCTCGTATCGGCAACACCAACGGTCTTGAAACCCAAACAACCCACATCGCTAGAATGGCACCGACTCAGTCATCTGTACTTGATTTAAATACAACCGGCGCGATGCAGGCTTTAGTAGATAACGTAATCACTCACCATTTAGCCGGTGATCGTGATGCTGAATTAAATGCCTTAACCGCATTAAATGAAGCTTTAGTGGTTGGTGGTGAGGCTCTGGTGAATCAAATAGATGCAGCCCTCTATGAGAGCTTAGCACCTTTATATGAAGCGACTGGTCGCGAGGCGGTTGTGGCCCATCAACGGACCTTACAAGCGGCTTTGAATATTCAAGTGCTGGTCGCTGACTTAAAGACAGGAACGGCTAGCCAGCAGGAAACTTTGTGGCAAGACCATGCGGGCCGCGTCAACTCTTTGATTAGTGGAATGGCAGATTCAGCCCTGCGCTACGATGCTGAGCAAGATAACTATGACACAGAGTCATTATCAGCAGCTGTTTGGAACTAGTTGAAATTATTATAAAAGAGACCCTCTCCCCTCATAAAGTGGGCCTGCTCCTGGATCATTTAGGCGTGGGCCCGCTTTTTTTTGTTCTAAAAACCACGTGTTGACTGGTTCACGCTCAACAAAATCAATTTTTGGGTTTAGAATGTAAGCCGGTGGATTTATCCACAAGTGCTTGACAAATAGGCAAAAATGCACGATTCCAATTCTTTGGATTCTTTTAGAGAGGCGAGCTGCGCCTGTGAAGTATCCAACGAAGTTTATATTTTTTATTTCTAGTTGGTTTAAGGAGTTACAGTGGCAACAAAGATTAGATTAGCCCGTTTTGGTTCAAAGAAGAGAGCTTTTTATCGGATGGTAGTGGCTGATGGTCGTTTTTCACGCGATGGTCGCTATATTGAAGTACTCGGTCAATATGATCCTAAGTTAGGGATTGCTAACGCGAACATTAAAGCTGATCGCGTCAAACACTGGTTGGCTTGTGGAGCACAGCCTACTGATACCGCACGAGATATCATTCGAAAAATTGTGCCGAATCAGTAAATCAGTAAAAGGGTAGGAGGTAGATCATGAAGGAGCTGATCGAGAGTATCGCTAAGGCCTTAGTGGATAACTCAGATGCCGTTGAAGTCAGCGAAGTTGACGGAGAGCAGACAACTGTTATTGAGCTCAAGGTCGATAAAGAAGACATTGGCAAAGTGATTGGAAAACAGGGCCGCACGGCGCGAGCCATGCGGACGATTTTAGGAGCGGCTTCTACTAAAATTGGCAAGCGTACTGTTTTGGAAATCTTAGAGTAAGTCTTACCATACCTTAATTAAGTACCGTATTTTTTCTGTCCGATTCGCTGCGTCCGGGCCAACGGGTTTATTCATGCTACAATTTGATGTTATTACGATTTTTCCTGAGTTGATTCAGCAGGCTGTAAGTTATGGCTTGCTGGGGAAAGCTTGTGAGCAGAATTTATTAGCTGTGCAGGCCCATGACCTCAGAGCTTTTACCGAGGATAAGCATCGACGGGTTGATGACCAACCTTATGGCGGTGGGCCCGGTATGGTGCTGCAAGTGGAACCGGTCGTGCGGGCACTTGAAGAAATTACTGATGAGACAAAAAAAGTCCGTAAAATCCTTTTATCACCTCGTGGTGAGGTGTTTTCACAAGTAAAAGCCCGAGATTTCACCGAATATGAACAAATTATCTTGATTTGTGGTCGTTATGAAGGCGTCGATGCCCGCGTCTTGTCCTATGTCGACGAAGAGCTCTCCATCGGCGACTATGTGCTGGCGGGCGGTGAATTTGCCAGTTTGGTGACCCTAGACGCTGTGGCGCGCTTGCTTCCTGGTGTGGTGGGAGATGAGGCTTCACTTGCGGAAGAGAGTCACAGCCAGAATCTCTTGGAATACCCACACTATACCCGCCCAGAAGTCTTTCGAGGCCAGAAAGTGCCTGATGTCTTGTTGAGTGGACACCATCAGCAGATTAAAGAGTGGCGGCAAGCCCAAGCTGAGGGACTCACCCAGGAACGACGACCAGATTTATGGAAGAAATCCCGCTAGACAAGGGGCTGGGCTTCTGATAGGAAAGCTAGCTTCGCCCAGTAAGGCGGCCTGTTTAGCACGAATATGCAGGTGAGAATTTTTAAACTTTAAGAGGCTGTTATGAATCGACTCGACGCGATAGAAAAAGATTATCAAAAAGACAAAATCCTTCCTTTAAAAGCTGGAGATCAAGTTAAAGTTCATACCCGCATTGTTGAAGGGACTCGGGCACGTATTCAGATTTTTGAAGGTGTGATCATCCGTATGCACGGATCAGGGACCCGCAAAACGATGACAGTGCGTAAAGTTTCTTATGGAGTAGGCGTTGAGCGGATTTTCCCAATCCATTCCCCCAACATTGCCGACATTGAATTCATGTCACGTGGTAAAGTACGTCGTAGCCGTATTTACTACATGAGAGAACGCTTTGGTAAGAAAGCGCGCATGGAACGTGAAATGAATTTTTCAATGGATGCCTTAGTTGCTAAGCAAGCAAAGCAAGCGGCTAAGAAAACCCCTAAATCATAGGCTGGTGCTGGCTCATTCTACTAACAAGCCGGCACAGCAAGTTGATTTATCCGAAATAGAACAAACATTATTGAATCAGGGTATTGCTGCGTTGGCTGGTGCTGATGAAGTTGGCCGTGGCTGCCTCGCAGGCCCGGTGGTTGCTGCTTGTGTGATTTACCCTCATGAAAGTACGGTATTTCCTCGTGTGGCTGATTCAAAAAAATTATCAGCAAAACAGCGCGAAGCTTTATTTGAAGAGATCTGTGGACAGGCCCCATCCTGGGCTGTTGCCGCTGTTGAGCCAGCAGAGATCGATCGTATTAATATTCATCAAGCCAGCCTGTTGGCCATGAAGCAGGCCCTCGAAAAACTCAGTCAACGACCGGATTATTTGTTGGTGGACGGCAAGTTTCCCGTGGATACTACTGTAGCACAGCGGACCGTCATTGATGGGGACAATATTTGCCAAGTCATTGGTGCGGCGAGTATTCTTGCTAAAGTTTGGCGCGATCGTTTGATGGTGGATTATCAAGGGACTTATCCAAGTTTCACTTTTGCGCAGCACAAAGGTTATGGCACGAAACAACATCGGGCCGAGCTTCAGCAGTTTGGTGCGACACCGATTCATCGGCGTTCTTTTAAAGGTGTTTTGTAATATCCGCTAAAGGCGTTACATGGGCCGGCGTTTTGATTCTCGGGACCAAATATAATCAGCAGCTTTTATAGCACTTTGCAGTCGTCCGGCCATCCCCAACCAACCTAACTGATGAGGCCCTAATGCAATGAGGTTGTTAAAAGGCGTCGTCAAACTCGGAAAATTATAAGACGGTGGAAACCGAGTTTCGTGTACAGCTTGTTGGAAGAACCGCGAATAGTCATCCATTGGGTTACCAAAGAGATCTTCTTGAGAATTGTTGATGGAAGGCAGCGGAAAGAGCCGCCGAATTTTCCCCTGCGAGAAAGGCATGAGTTTCTTAATCTGCGTTTCAATCAAAGCATGACGTTTTTCAAAGCGTTCGATGGTGGCTTCGGAAGTTTCCAATAATTCAGCCCCTGGTAAAAAATAGGACGCTTGCAATAAGACATCTTCATCAGGAGCCGGGGGGTCTGGTAAGGGGATCACTTGAAGTTTGAGGAAGTTGGTATCAATTAAAGGCTGTTCGGTATCTTGTACTAAGATGATGTCTTGGCACATCGGTTCTGGTAACACAGCAGAACTAGTTAAGAACTGGATGGTGAATTCTCGTGATGACGGAGTTCGATTTAAAGAACGGCAGAACCGTTTGGTCCGAAAATTTTGGGGGAGATGCGCCAGTAAATCAGCCACCGGGCCATTCCCCATCAGATAACGACAACGCGTTGTGAGATGATACCCTTCAAAGGCAACACCACGGATCCGAGCGTTTTCAGTTTCTAAAGTATAGTCAGAAGGGGTTTCATCAAGGACGCGTCCGCCAAAATATTCGATTTTTTCGATAAATAAACGCTTGAGTTCATGCCAGCCACCGCTCACCATACTGGTGCTGCGGTTTTCAGTCGTGAGTAAAGCAAAGGGTTGCATGGCATCAATAAAACTCGTGGGATTACCGGCGATAAATAAGATCCAGGCCTTAAAAAATGTTTGCAGTTCGGGTGAGAGTTGTTGCAATTCTTCTGTCCAGCGGGGCCAGCCAAAATTATTTTTTTGTTTTAAGAAGCGCCTTTTTTCCCGCCAATTGGTCCAGGGAATCATCTTGAGGAGGGGCTTCGTTTCGTGTTTGAAAGTATCTTCAACTTCGGCAAATAATTGACGAGCCCAATCGACTTCACTGGGAAACTCACGTTCAAATTCGCTGATCAAAGCATTATTGTCTGCGCTGACGTCAATCCGATGGTCGGGCAAAATGATTTGGAATGAAATCGGATTTGGTTTGATGGCGCGAAACCGGCCTTCAGGCACACCGAGGCGACCGAGCAGCGTTTTGAAATTTTGAGATTGTAATCCCGCAATGCTAGCTGGCCGACGCGCTGACGGGCGATCCATCAATAAAACATTCATGCCTCGTTTGGCGAGTAAACTCCCAGCTGTGATTCCTGAGAGGTCATCACCTAGTACAACAAGGTCTGCAAAGTTTAGGGACATAGCTTGATAGTTCTCTTAGCGCCACGCGCTCATAACTCATGAGTTAAAAATGAAAAGCTATATTCGCCATCAGACTAAAAGGAAATACAGCGGAACTATTACTGGGTGTGCTAAAGTCAGAGATAATGGCAATGCTGCGGAATACGCCATGAAAACCGGCCGATACAATTGGCGTAAAGAAATAGTCAAAACCAGCACCCAGGTTGGCTCCAATGCCGACGCCCCCGGTGCTATTGCTGATGCCCCCTTCGGTCATGATGTAAAGCCCGGTGCCAATGCTGACAAAGGGATCAAAGCGTGGAGCATCTCGTAGAAAATAATATTTTAAGTCCACGGTGGGCATGCCTAAGAACAGAATGCCACTGTCACCTGCCGAGACTCCGGTGCCACTCTGTGTGCTCAAAATGAAGGCGGCTTGAAAGGCAAACTGATCGGCAAAACGGTATTGAAAAAAAGTATGTCCACCCCAACCTGGGTTCAGTACAGGGATCGTATCAATGACAAAGATATTGCCCACGGGCCCGAGGCCTACAGAAAATCCGCGACGGGCTTCAGTAACAGCGGGGAGTGCTAAAGCGATGAGTAAGGTGAAAGCGAGTAAGCGAGCATAAAGATATTTTTTCATAGTCCTGGTCATAGGATATGCACCCGCCGCCCGTCAATTTGCAAACGTCCTGTGACCATGAGTTGGATGGCTGCTGGGAAAATACGGTGCTCAAGTGCATGAACACGCTCTAATAGCTGAGCTTCGGTTGCCTGTTCTTCAATGGGGAGGCTGGTTTGTAGGATAATCGGTCCAGTATCCATGCCTTCATCGACAAAATGGACGGTGACGCCCGTGACTTTGGCCCCATAGTCTAAGGCCTGTTTCACGCCATGCATCCCTGGAAAGGCAGGCAATAAAGCTGGATGAATATTGATGATCTGTTGAGGGTAATGCCGAATAAAGGTTGGTGACAGCAGGCGGTCAAATCCTGCTAAAATGACGGCTTTTGGCTGGATGGTATCAATAGACCCAATCAAGGCCGCTTCAAAGCTTTCGCGATCTGGATAATCTTGATGGGGGATGCAGAGTTGAGGAATATGGGCTTGTTCAGCTCGTTGGAGCGCTTTGACACCAGGTCGGTTTGAAATCACCAGACCGATACTGGCTTCAAGGTCACCAGCGGCACTGGCATCCATAATGGCTTGTAGATTAGAACCACTGCCCGAAACAAGAATGACTAATTTCGGGAGTTCACTCATTTAAGAATCACTGCCGTTTCAGGATCTTGCCGGGCTTCGACACTGCCGAGATCCCATAAAGTTTCATCCATATCGCTAAAATATTGGACTATTTCCGTAGCGGCAGCCGGATCGACGATCAGAACCATGCCGATGCCATCGTTGAATACAGTGACCATCTCTTCAGCAGAGAGATTATGGATGGTCTCAAAAAAGTTAAAAATAGCCGGGCGCTCCCACTGTGAGCGGTCTAGTTGAATTTGACAGTCATTGGGTAAAATCCGTGGGAGATTGCCCAATAGACCGCCTCCGGTGATATGGGCGAGTCCATGGAGCTCGGGTTTATTTAATAAATCTTTGAGCATGGGGCCATAGAGGCGTGTGGGGCGAGTGAGCCAATCGCCGAGGCTTTCCGTGGTATTTGGTAAATTATCTTCTAAATTAAGATTTTGTTCCCGAATAATGGCGCGCACTAATGAGTACCCATTGGAATGAAAGCCACTGGAAGGCAGACCATAAATGCGATCCCCGACCTTGATATTTTTACCGTCAATGACTTGATCGGCTTTTACCCAGCCGACAATGAAGCCTGCCATATCAAAATCGCCAGGTCGGTAGATGCCAGGCATTTCTGCGGTTTCACCACCAATCAGCGCACAGCTGACAAAACGGCACGCTGTGGCAATGCCCTGAATAATTTGAGCGGTTTGATCCACGTCTAACTCACCCGTGGCATAGTAATCTAAGAAAAATAAGGGTTGGGCACCTAGACAAAGGATATCATTGGCGCACATCGCGACCAGATCTTGACCAATCCGATCCCAGTAACCGGTTTCTTTGGTGAGCTCTAGTTTGGTACCAACTCCATCCGTGCCCGAGACTAATAAAGTGTCTGGAGCTCCTAGGGCATCCAGCGCATAGAGGGCCCCATAATGGCCAAAGTCACCTTTGACATGTTTATTATGGGTGGCTTCAATAGCCGGCCGGATTTTTCGGACGAGGCTGTCACCGGCTTCAATATCGACACCTGCTTTTTTATATTCACTGCTCATAATAAGGTTTCGGACTCATACCATTTAGACTTCAGAAATCAACTCTTGCGCGGCGCAATATGTTAGAAATTTGACTTCGGAAAACATTCCATAAACTAATGTATTATCAAGGCTCTTCCCTTGATTCCCCCTTTCAACTGTGGTATTTTCCACCCACCTTAAACATCAAAAATGAGATTTCAGTGACTTTATTTGAGCGGCAAGGTGGGGGAGGGGAATGGGAAATACCGAAGAAGTTCCCGCGCAAGCGGACCTACATACCAAGATTAGCCAACTAGAAGCCTTGGTTGAAACGCTTTCACGTGGCAAATACATGTGGGAGTCTACTTTTGATGCTATCGGTGATCCGGTGCTGATCATTGCCGATGATTATTCTATTCAACGCGCTAATCTCGCGGCCGCTGAGCGCGCGGGGCGTGATATCCGCACGATGATTGGTAAGAAATGTTATGAATCCTTTGCCGGTCGCGAAACAATCTGTCCCCAATGCCCTCTGCAAGAAACACAGAGTCAACACCTGCCCCATGAACGCCGCTTAAATCAGTTGATGCAGGATCGCGTTTTTCAATTAAATTCTTATCCCTATGCGCAGGTGGTTGCGGGGAAGCAAGTCGTGGTTCACCATTATCGTGAAGTGACCGAAGAGCAACGTTTGCAGCGTAATCTCGTGCAAAATGAGAAAATGGCGGCAGTCGGTATGTTGGCAGGTGGGGTGGCTCATGAAATTAATAACCCCTTAGGCGGGATTTTAGCCTTTGCACAGTTGGTCATGCGAGACTTAGACAAAGAGAGCAGTATTCTCAGCGATATGAAAGAGATTGAGAATGCGGCGATTCGTTGCAAAGACATCGTGCAAAATTTACTCGATTTTTCACGGCAATCTCGTGAGACAGATTCCATTCGAATATCTATCAATCAAACTATCCAGAAAATTCTCCCGATGGTTCGTTTGCGGGTGCGTTCGCAGCAAGCCGAACTAATTACTAAATATGATAAGAGTGATCCTGCGGTGATGGGTTCAGTCACGCGTTTGCAGCAAGTCGTGCTAAATCTGCTGACCAATGCCGCCCATGCGATTGATAAAGAGGGACAGATTATTTTGAGTACGTTCCGTGATCTCGAAAAAAATCGCGTGATTATTACCATAAAAGATGACGGTTGCGGCATCCCGGAAAGCAACTTAGACCGTATCTTTGATCCTTTTTTTACAACTAAAGCAGCGGGTGATGGTACCGGCTTAGGTTTATCTATTTGTTATTCGATTATTTCAGAGCATGGTGGTCATATTGATGTGCAGAGTCAGCTCAATGAAGGCACGCAGTTTACTATTAGTTTGCCGATGGCGACATAAGGAGGGTTTTAGTGGGACGGAAAAATAATTACGCAGGGGCGCGTATCTTGGTGATTGATGATGAAGATGTGATCCGGAAAGCCCTCGTTCGCTATTTAGAACAAGAAGGCTATGAGGTGGTGCATGCCAAGGACGGTAAAGAGGGGTTAGCTCGTTTTGGTGAAGGGGGGATTGATCTAACCCTAGTCGATTTGATGATGCCTGAAGTTTCAGGCCATGATGTTGTTAAAGCGATTAAGAAACGTGACCCGGATGCGGTGGCGATTATTATGACCGCCTACGGAACTATTCCTAGTGCTGTGGATGCCATGCGCGTTGGAGCTTATCATTATATTACGAAACCTTTTGAGCTTGATGAGATTGGAACCATTGTGAAAAAGGCCATCGATTATCGTAGTGTGTTTCAAGAGAATGTTGAGTTGAAACGCAAGTTGGAGCAGAGAGATCAGTTTGATAAATTCATTGGGCAAAGTGCCCCTATCCGTCAGATTTTTAATATTATTAGTAAAGTTGCAGAGACCGACAGTACAGTATTGATTCTTGGTGAGTCGGGTACGGGTAAGGAGCTAGTGGCCCGTGCGATTCATGAACAATCAGATCGTCGCAATAAATCTATGGTAGCTGTTAACTGCGCAGCCATGCCTGAGGGTTTGCTAGAAAGTGAATTTTTCGGTCATGTGAGAGGGGCTTTTACCGGCGCTAATTCTAATCGTGATGGGCGCTTTGCTCAGGCTGATGGTGGAACAATCTTCTTAGATGAAGTGGCCGATATGAGTCCTGGTTTGCAAGTAAAGTTGTTACGGGTATTGCAAGAGCGGCGTTTTGAACCCGTGGGTGGCAATCAACCACGTGAAATTGATGTGCGCGTGATTGCTGCGACGAATCGTAGTTTAGAAGAAAAAGTTCAGGAAGGAACCTTTCGTGAAGATCTTTTCTATCGATTAAATGTCATTCCTATTGAGTTGCCGGCTTTGCGGGAACGCCGCTCTGATATTCCCTTGCTGATGGATTATTTTTTAAGTCGTTTTGGTAAACAAAACGGTGTTGAGGGTATTGCAGTTGATTCAGAGGCTAAGAAAAAATTATTAGATTATTCGTGGCCTGGTAATGTGCGTGAATTAGAAAATATGATGGAGCGCTTAGTTGTTTTGAATCATGATGGCAAAATTACCATTGATGATCTGCCACCCATTCTTGGGAATGGCGGCTCGATGAATATTCAAAATAGCTTTGATATTCCTGATGATGGTGTCAGCTTTAAAGATTTAGTCAGTCGCTTTGAAAGTGATTTGATTCGTACTGCTTTAGATAAAACTGAGTGGAATAAGAATCGTGCGGCTAATTTGTTAGGGTTGAATCGAACAACCTTGATTGAAAAAATTAAAAAGCAAGGGATTGAAAAAGTAATATGAGCCCATTTGCCTTAGCGGCCGAGCAACAATCTTTTCAAGTGCTGATCATTGATGCGAATGCATCCAGTGCTGCTATTATGCAGCGGGTTGCAGAATCATTGTCATGTCGCTGTATTGTTGTTTCGACTGGTAGTGAGGCTAAGGCTCACTTAAGATCGGCTCCTTTTGATATTGCTGTGATAGATCTTGATTTAACGGATATAGATGCTTTGGATTTACTGAAAGATATTCGTGTGCATCATCCTGGCATTGAATGTTTGATGACGGGGAAACAGGAATCTTTATCATTTGTGGTGCAGGCCTTGAGAATGGGCGCACATGACTCACTTAATAAACCTTTTGATGATATTTCTTTATTAGAAGTCTCTTTGGAAAAAATATTAGAAAAAATCTCATTGCTGAGGCGGCTTCATTCTTATGAAGAACAGTTTAAAGAGATAGATGAGTACAGTGGTTTAGTGGGTAAGAGTTCTGCGATGCGACAGATTTATGGTCAGATTCAAAATACTTCTCATTCGGAAAGTTACGTATTGATTGAGGGTGAATCCGGCACAGGTAAAGAAATGGTAGCACGAGCTATCTATCAAAATAGCCCGCGTATGGATAAACCCTTTGTTGTGATTAGTTGTGCATCGCTCGATGATGATTTGCTAGCCAAGGAGTTATTTGGTCAAGTTTCTGATGTTGATGCTCAGGTAAAAAAAGGTCTGTTGCTTGAAGCAAATGGCGGAACAGTTTTTTTAGATGAGATAAATGAAATCTCATTGCATACACAGGCAGCTTTATTACGGGTGTTGCAAGATAAGCAAGTGCAACCCTTGGGTAGTGAAACAAGTTACCCAATAGATATTCGGGTCATTGCTGCTGCAGACTGTAATTTGCATGATGCGATGCTTGCGGGTTTATTTCGTGAGGATTTATATTATTGTCTGCAAAATATAGGGATGTATTTGCCGCCACTCTGTGAGCGGAAAGAGGATATTCCACTTTTAAGCTACCACTTTCTTTCAAAGTATGCGAATCGAACAGGCAAGCGGGTAGAGGGTATTTCAGCCGATGCTTTGCAAACATTACAAGATTATAATTGGCCAGGTAATGTGCGTGAATTAGAAAATATTATTGAGCGCGCGGTCGTTTTGACCTCTAGCAATACGTTGACAGCTCGTGATTTCCCGCCCAAGATACTAAGCCAAGTTTTTTATCAAAAGGAGTATGGTGATTCACGACAGGATTGGTTGAAGATGACCTATCGTGAAGCCAAAGGTCATGCTTTGGCAGAATTTAATTTGCATTATGTGAGCAACTTATTGAGGCAAACAACAGGTAATATTTCTATGGCGGCACAGCATGCTGGTATGGATCGAAATAATTTTAAGAAGATAATTAACAAATACGAAATTAATGCCAAAGCGTACAAAAAAATTAACTAGTCAGGTTCAAACTGAGAGTTCTACGATTCAGTTTATCTATACTAAATCCAAGCCGGAGCAAGTATGGATTGATGCACTGACTGAAGAAGGCTGCCAGGTTGAGTGCCTTCCCGTGCAAGACTACTTAAAGTCGAATGGTAATGATTTGGCGGATGTTGTGGTGTTTTCATTTATGGGAACACCTTTAGATGATGTGGTAACTATTCTTGTTGAATGTAAGCGGCGGAATGAACATCTACCGGTTATTTGTATTGGTCCCGTTTCACGGGTTGAAGATGTTGTGACTTTGATGCGGGCTGATGCTTACGATTGCTTTGAAACGCCGCTATTATTGCCCAAATTTGTATCGGCTGTTTTTCATGCCGGAGAGAACTATCAGCTAACCAAGCGTGTCAGCATGCTGGAAAGCCAAGTGCAGTGGGAAGGTCAGTTTGATGAAATTGTGGGGAGTAGCCCACAGATGCAAGAAATTTTTCATATGATTAAGACGGTCGCAAAATCAAATGCGACCATTTTGATTTTAGGAGAATCAGGCACCGGTAAAGAACTCGTGGCTAAGGCGATTCATCGCTTTTCTGAGCGCGACCCTAAAAGGTTTATTGATATTAACTGTGGGGCAATTCCACGCGAACTTTTAGAAAACGAGTTGTTTGGTCATGAGCGCGGTGCTTTTACGGGCGCGGATCGTCAGTATATCGGAACTGTAGAGCGTGCTGATAATGGAACCTTATTTCTCGATGAAATCGGTGAAATGGATATTAACTTGCAAGTGAAACTATTGCGTTTGTTGCAAGAGCGGACTTTTCAACGGATTGGTGGTACGGCGAAGTTGGTGGCCGATATCCGTGTGGTCGCCTCTACCAATCGGAACCTGCGTGAAGAAGTGGATAAAGGGAATTTCCGAGAAGACTTATATTATCGTTTGAATGTTGTTCCAGTAGTATTGCCCCCATTGCGCTCCAGAAAAGAAGATAGTCCTTTATTAGCGAAGATTTTCTTAGATCGTTTTGCGGCAGAGAATAACCGTAAATTTAGAGGTTTTACTCCAGAGGCCCTGCAGGCCTTGGTTAATTATGATTGGCCCGGTAATGTTCGCGAACTAGAGAATACCATTGAGCGTGTTGTTGTTTTGCATGATGAATTAAAGGTGAGGCCGATTCACTTGCCACGCTTTATTCAAAGGGCAGAAGGAAAGGCCCCGG
>JAJFLM010000205.1 GCA_021772655.1 Deltaproteobacteria bacterium | reverse complement strand
CAAATTGATTATGTGATTCATTTGGCGGCGCAAGCAGGTGTTCGCTATTCTTTAAAAAATCCTTACGCTTATGTTGAAAGTAATTTGGTGGGTTTTATCAATCTCATAGAATGTTGCCGCCATAATGAAGTCAAACATTTTGTGTTTGCTTCGTCCAGCTCAGTGTATGGCGCTAACACGACAATGCCATTTTCGATTCATCATAATGTGGATCATCCGGTTAGTTTGTATGCGGCGACAAAGAAATCAAATGAGTTGATGGCTCATAGTTATGCTCATTTATATCGTTTGCCTTGCACGGGATTAAGGTTCTTCACTGTTTATGGTCCTTGGGGGCGTCCCGATATGGCCCTTTATTTGTTTGCAGAAGCTATCGAGGCGGGCCGACCGATTGATGTTTATAATCATGGCAAGATGAAACGAGATTTTACTTATATAGATGATATCGTCGAAGGGATTATTCGCGTGACGGAGCATGTACCTGCGCCTAATCAAAATTGGTCTAGCGATGAACCTGATCCAGGTACAAGTAATGCCCCTTATAAAATTTATAATATTGGTAATAACGAACCAGTAGAATTAATGCGTTTAATAGAAGTGTTGGAAAAAAATCTTGGTAAGAAAGCGGAACGTAAATTAATGGATATTCAGCCGGGAGATGTTCCGGCAACTTTCGCCGATGTAGATGATTTAATTAATGATGTTGATTTTAAACCAAAGACTTCCATTGAAGAGGGCGTCAGCCGGTTTGTTGCTTGGTATCAAGAATATCAAGAAAGGGTGAAATAAAGTGAAATCAGCAATTGAAAAAATAAGCCAGCGCAAAGCTAAAGTAGCCGTCATCGGGTTGGGCTATGTTGGGCTACCCTTGGCTACTGAGATTGCGGATGCTGGTTTTGAAACAATTGGCATCGATATTAGTGCTGAGAAAGTTGAGTTACTTAATCAAGGGAAGAATTATATTCCTGATATTGATGATGATCATTTAGCAACATTAGTATCAAGCAAGAAGCTTGCGGCGACTACTGATTTTTCAGCGCTTTCTACTTGTGATTTTATATCAATTTGTGTGCCCACTCCTTTAGGCAAAGGGAAAATACCAGACATTTCTTTTATTGTTTCAGCGGTAAAGGAAATTAAAGAATACTTAAGACCAGGCCAGACAATTATTCTTGAGTCTACAACATATCCAGGAACAACTGAAGAAGTTGTATTACCTGTTTTAGAATCGTCGGGTCTCAAGGTAGGTGATGATTTTCATTTAGCGTTTTCTCCAGAGCGGATAGATCCTGGCAATGAGATTTATACTTTAAAGAATACACCAAAAGTCATTGGTGGGATTACTGGGAATTGTGCTGAAGCGGCGCAAAGTCTTTATCAAACATTTATTGATCAAGTAATTCTTGTTTCATCGACTCAGTCGGCAGAAATGGTCAAAATTTTAGAAAATACATTCCGTGCTATTAACATTGGGTTAGCTAACGAGATTGCTATTATGTGTAATCGGATGAACATTAATACATGGGAAGTTATTGATGCTGCGGCATCTAAACCTTTTGGTTTTATGCCATTTTATCCTGGCCCCGGTCTTGGGGGGCATTGTATTCCCGTTGATCCGCATTATTTAGTTTGGAAGTTGAAGTCACTTGATTACACACCGCGCTTCATTCAGTTGGCAGATGAAATTAATTCTTCAATGCCTCATTTGGTTATTGATAAGGTTGTTGAAGCTTTGAATGAACAGGAAAAATCGGTGCGGGCTTCGCGTATTTTGGTGTTAGGTGTTGCTTATAAGAAAGATATTGATGATTGTCGAGAGTCGCCAGCATTACAGATTATTAGTTTGCTGAAAAAACGGGGCGCTGAAGTTGCCTATCATGATCCATTTGTCGATCGACTAAATCTTGATGGGGTAGAACTGAAGTCGCAGGATTTAATCGGTCTAGATACTTATGATTGTATATTAATTGTTACAGATCATTCTTGTTTCAATGTAGAGGAAATTGTGGGGCAGGCACAAGTTGTTGTGGACACTAGGAATGCGACAAAGAATGTGGCGTCGCAGGATAAAGTATTCCGTATCTAAATATTTTTTAAACTGCGTAAGGAAATAAAGAGGAAAATATGAAAAAAGCGCTTATTACTGGAATTACAGGTCAAGATGGCTCTTATTTAACAGAACTATTGCTTTCTAAAGGTTATGAGGTTCATGGCTTGATTCGTCGGGCAAGTACCTTTAACACAGATCGCGTTGATCACTTATATGTAGATCCACATCTTAGCGGTGTAAAATTCCATCTTCACTATGGTGATTTATCAGACGCCGGACAGCTTACTTATTTAATTTATAATTTACAGCCTGACGAAGTGTATCATTTAGGTGCTCAAAGTCATGTGAGGGTTAGTTTTGATATGCCTGAATATACAGGTGATATTACCGGTATGGGGACTACTCGTATTTTAGAAGCTCTTCGGCACAGTGGTGTTAAAGCCAAGTTTTATCAGGCTTCTTCCTCTGAAATGTTTGGTGCTTCTCCGCCACCACAAAACGAAGATACTCTATTTGTTCCTAGAAGTCCTTATGCTGCGGCAAAGGTCTATTCCTATTGGATGACCGTTAACTATCGTGAGGGTTATGATATGTTTGCCTGTAATGGTATTTTATTTAATCATGAATCGCCTCGGCGTGGAGAAACTTTTGTAACGCGTAAAATAACGCAGGCTGTTGCTAATATTGCGGCAGGGAAACAAAATAAGCTTTATTTAGGTAATTTAAAGGCGAAGCGAGATTGGGGCTTTGCTCCTGAATTTGTTGAATGCCAGTGGCGCATTCTTCAGCAAGATAAACCAAATGATTATGTGATCGGAACAGGAGAAAGCCATTCTGTTGAGGAGTTTGTGCAGGAAGCATTTGGCTATGTTAATTTAGATTGGAATGATTACGTTGAAATAGACCCTAAATATTTCCGACCTACTGAAGTTGATTTTCTTCAGGCGGATATTAGTAAAGCTCAAAAAGAATTAGGTTGGGAGCCACGAGTGACTTTTAAAGAACTGGTTCGCATTATGGTCGACGAAGATATGAAGACAATTGGCGAAACTCCTCCAAATGAAGGAGAGAATATTCTAAAAGAAAAGGGTATCACTTGGACACGCAACCAAATGACAGCCGGTTAACAGCTAATTCTCGAATATTTGTTGCAGGGCATCGCGGCTTAGTTGGTTCGGCTATTGTCAGGGAGTTGCAGTCAGCGGGTTATGAGAACTTATTGCTCAGAACTCGGCAACAGCTTGACTTAACAGATCAACGAGCTGTCCAAGACTTTTTTGCCGAGCATAAGCCTGATTGCGTATTTATGGCAGCAGCTCGTGTGGGTGGTATTTTAGCCAATAGTACTTATCCGGCAGATTTTATTTATGACAATCTCGCTATTCAAACGAATGTTATTCATGCGGCCTATGAAAATAGGGTGCAGCGCTTATTATTTTTGGGAAGTTCCTGTATTTATCCCCGTGAATGCCCTCAGCCTATGAAAGAAGAGTATCTATTAAGTGGTCCCTTAGAGCCTACGAATGACGCGTATGCCTTGGCGAAAATAGCTGGGATTAAGATGTGTCATGCCTATAATCAGCAATATGGCACACGTTATTTGGCAATTATGCCGACCAATCTCTATGGGCCTAATGACAACTACGACTTAGAAACAAGTCATGTTATTCCTGCTTTGATCAGAAAGTTTCATGAAGGTAAGGGGAGTGGGGCTGGTCATGTTATGGTTTGGGGGACGGGAAAGCCGCGTCGAGAATTCTTATATGTAAATGACTTAGCCGATGCCTGTGTTTTTTTAGCGCAGCTCTCAAATAAAGAATACGATGCTTTGCTTGCTGGGGGTGCTATGCCTCTAGTTAATGTTGGTTGTGGTAAAGATTTAACGATAGCAGAGCTTGCTGAGGCAGTTGCGGCTACGGTTGGCTATCAGGGTAAGATTCAATACGATACTTCTAAGCCAGATGGGACTCCCAGAAAGTTATTAGATGTTAAGCGCATGCAGTCTTTGGGCTGGAAGCCTCAAACGTCTTTTGAGGACGGATTAAAAAAATCATATCAGGCATTTCTTGAGTTGGTTAAGGCTTAAGATTTCCAATTAGTATGTCGACTATAAAAAAAATATTTGGACTTTTTACATCTCGAGAAAGAGTGCAACTCTATTGTCTCTTTGCGTGCATTGTTTTTATGGCCATTATGGAAGTTGCTGGGATAGCGACTATCATGCCGTTTATGTCAGTCGTGGCAAACCCTGAAAGTGCCACGGAAAATCATTACCTTAAAATAGTATATGATTACTTTTCTTTTTCGTCGCCAAAGGATTTTTTAATATTTTTAGGATTTTTAATCTTATTTATTCTGGTGGTGAGTAATGTCACGACAGCGCTAACAACTTGGGTACTCTATCGATTTACTTATTTGCGCGAACATACGGTATCGAGAAAATTGTTGGCTAATTACTTAGCGCGCCCCTACGTTTTTTTCTTAAATAAAAATTCAGCAGACTTAAGTAAAAATATCCTTTCTGAAGTTGAGCGCGCCATAGCTGGGGTGTTGATTCCTGGGATGAAATTATTGGCTAAGTTAGTTGTCGTTCTTTTTATTTTAGGTCTTTTAGTTGCTGTAGATCCACTCTTAGCGGCTATAGTTGCGGCAACATTAGGAACAGCCTACTCTCTTATATATATATCTGTCCGTCGACGCCTATCGCGGCTTGGTCATGAAGCGATTGAAGTGAATCGAGAGCGCTTCCGCTATGCTAATGAAGCGCTGAGTGGGATTAAAGATATAAAGCTCTTAGGCAAGGAATCAGCATTTACGGAACGTTTTACTTACCCCTCTCGTCGCTATGCTTTGAATCAAGCAAGTTCACAAATTATTTCTCAGTTGCCACGGTTTGCTTTAGAGGTGGTTGCCTTTGGCGGTATCTTGGTTGTTGTACTTTATTTGTTAGCGATTAAGGATACTATGGAGCAGGTGTTGCCCTTGTTGTCGTTATATGCATTTGCTGGGTATCGGATTATGCCAGCATTGCAGCAAATTTTTGCAGGCATCACAAATGTTAAATTTTATCAGCCGGCGCTTGATATATTGTATAAAGATATTCAAGGGGTTGAAAGCTTGGCTGTTTCTCAAGTTCTAAAGGGTAATAATAATGTTAATAGAGTGCCATTCCAGAATGATTTAAAACTGCAGGGGGTTAGTTTTGCTTATCCTGAAGCGCCAAGTCCTTCGCTGAAAGATGTTAATATTTCTATTGAAGTGAATACTACCGTGGGCTTTGTTGGTTTGACGGGTTCAGGTAAGACGACGACGATTGATGTTGTTATGGGATTGCTTAGACCACAGATCGGCCAAATCCTTGCAGATGATGTAGAAATTAGTGATGAGAATCTACCAGGCTGGCAGCAAAATTTCGGTTATGTGCCACAAAGTATTTATCTGAGTGATGACACGGTTGCCCGTAATATTGCATTTGGAGTGAATGAAAATGACATTGATATGGAGTCTGTGGAACAAGCTCTGAAAATTGCGAATATTTATGATTTTGTTGTCAATGAATTGCCGGAGGGTATGAATACCGTTATTGGGGAACGGGGTGTTCGCTTAAGTGGTGGTCAGCGACAGCGCCTCGGAATTGCTAGAGCTTTATACCATCAGCCGAGTATATTGGTGCTTGATGAGGCCACGAGTGCTCTTGATGGCATTACAGAAAACATTATTATGGAAGCTATTCATAATTTGGCTCACAAGAAGACAATTTTACTTATTGCGCATCGATTAAGTACGGTGCGTGAGTGTGACTTAATCTATATGATG
>JAJFLM010000204.1 GCA_021772655.1 Deltaproteobacteria bacterium | reverse complement strand
CTCAGTACTCAGTTAGAAGATGCCCGGAAGTTGGTTCCACATCTACATTTTGATTGGGGGCAAATTCCAATTGACCCAAAACTGGCTATCGGGAGAGACGCGACGTTTTCGCCAATTGCGAGCCACCTCCAAGAATTCGATACGGTTTCGAGGCGGCATGCAATATTGAATTGGGATGGTAGCGGCGTGTTTGTGCGCCATCTGGGCACATCAAACCCAACGTATTTAAATAGGCAGGCACTTAATCAAGAATTATCAGTTCCAGTTGTCGAGGGTGATACTCTACAATTTTCATCACAAGTTACCGCCACACTTCGTTTTAATTAGTACATGTCGGCTGATTTGCAAATTAGGATTTCCTATCTCACGCATAATGGAAGCGTGCGAACGGTAAATCAGGATTCGATATTGGTAAATGGTTGGGCGCGTTGTGCGCCGATGGCCTCTGCACAAAATGATGTTGTGCAACTGGAGGCACCAATCTTGCTGGCTGTCGCAGATGGTATGGGCGGGCATGCTGCAGGTGATGTGGCCAGCCAATTTGTTGCAATGCAATTGTCACAAAATTTATGCCATCCTATTTGTGACGAGACAATTTCTACGACTTTGAATGGCATAAATCGGGATTTAGTTGAGTTTTCAAGATTTAATTCAAGCTACTCGGCGATGGGGTCAACTTTAGCTGGTATAGTTATATCTAGTTGTGGAGTGATTGGATTTAACGTCGGTGATAGTAGGATTTATCGATTTCGAGATGAGTTTATTAGGCAGCTTAGTATCGATGACGTTCCAAATTCAGACCAGAGTGGGCGCAAGAGATCAAATATTGTAACACAAGCCTTAGGTGGGACGTCCGACATAACCGAAATCGAACCGCATGTATTTCAAGACCCATTGGTTGTTGGGTGGCGTTACTTAATTTGTAGCGATGGGCTTACTGATTTTGTCGATATCGATGAAATTGAAAATGTTTTGGTTCGATTTTCCGATAGGGCTGTCAGCTTGTTGTACGACTTAGCAATGGAACAAGGGGGCGGTGACAATATCTCAATAATCATCGCAGAACTAGAAAACTCAACGTCCGGATAGGTTTGGGGTTTAATCGGTCAATCAATATAGTAAAAATATAAATCCCGTTTCTCGGAAATGTTGCACCGCAATCCATTCTGCCCAACCACTTCGACCCGCCCTTTTTTCTCGAAAGACTACCCGCTGACCGAAACTCGTCTACGAGCGTGCATAGCCAGAAAAAACATGTTGGAACTAACTGTCGAGTAGGCCAATGCAGTGGGGAAAGGGCAAACTCTGATGATGGACAGTCCAGTCACCCTTCTGATTTTGCAGCTTCAACAGCAGCTCTTAAACTCGAGTACTCGCCACGATAAGGCTTTCCATCCTTGTAAACATAAAATTTCGAGCTAAACATGCCACTAGTTTTGACAATTTCGAATTTACTATATTTACCATAGATCGTTTCAATTACTTTCTTTGACATTGATCGCCTCTAAACTGTCTCTGATTACGATTAAGTTAGCCAATCAGTTTAGTAGTTTGATCTTCGAAAATTTGATCAACTCTTACAAAGTCATCAAGATTGATTATTCACAAATTTACCCGGTCATGGCTCAAGGGCGTTAAGCGGTGTAATTTTTTTGATTGCATGATTGGGGACACGCCGAACTGAAGTGATTTCTCCAACACCAGGTTTCCCACCAACTACTTTGTTATGGCGAACAGGATGTCCCTTGGGCAGTTCAATCGTGATCCGCGCCTCTGGTTTTCGGGGTAAGCCGTACTTATCACGTGCAGTTGATGGGCTCGGTGGGCGTCCAGGTGAGGTGCCCGACGTCATGTGTCGGCCCTTTGGTAACCCGTGTCGTTTCGTATTCTCTGCATCGCGTTTGGTCGTATAACGCCAAACACGCCTCGATCTCTTAAGTGGTTTAGCTGGGGTTGCGGCGTCGCGGGCCGCGTCGCGTGCAAATATGCGTTGCCAGGCTCTCCGTGCAAGCGCTCTCTTAGCATTACCAGCATGGGCACTAGGTGTGACGGCGACCACTATTATCGCGGCCAATCCTGCGAAGAAAGTTCTCCGTCTCATGAGCGATCTCCTATGAATAATCTATAGAGCCAGCGAATTGAGCGGAATGGCCCTAGTAACAGAAAGTCGCACAAGCGCACGAGGTATGTTCCTATGACATGTCCGACAGCCTCTTTAGGAAATATGAGCATCAGAAATGCCTGTAGTATAAGAAGGGAAAATATCCCGGCTAGTGCTAGCGCAACCCATGGTGGGAGCTGATCAATTACCGGCAAGAGGATGGGTAGTAGGATCCAGTCTATAATGGGCCAGGCCATTAGTGCCGAGCCGGCTCGCTTGAACCCTAGTATAAACGCGCCAATTGCTAAAATAGCTACCCAGATTGTTAGCCAATCGGGTGTAATCAAAGCCAGACTTTTGAGAGGCACGCTCGGTCTCCTCGAAATTCTATGGTGGCGGTAGCCACGCCGGTCCCATCAGGCTGACCACTACGAACAATACGGCCAACAAAATAAGTTTACCGCACCATTGGCGGCGACCGAGGATCATAGCAAAGCCAGCTAGCACAATACTCAGTGCAGCAAGTGGCCCGGCACCAGCTACAATTAGCCTTAATGGTAAAACCATGGGATCCAAAAGAATTCATCCTTCTGTTTTGGGCGCTGGCAGAGATCCACTATGATTGCCGAATTGTTGAGGTTTGGCAAAGAGGCGCTCGATCCGCCTGCTAAGGGTTGAATTGGGTTATTCTATCCCACTTCCCATCACGTCACGGCTTGATTGTAGTATCGATCAAATTTCCCAAGTGTCTATTTCCACAGGTTAATCATAAATTTCTGCAGATTAATGGTCCGTTTGTCTTGGTTCTCCATCAAAGAAAAAATCCACCATCGACCGGCAGCCCACACGACTATGCAATCATCGTAAATCCAGATTACGTGGCTGTGCTATTCAAAAGGATACTACGAAGCCGCTAACGATTAGGGTTTGTGGAGTTCTTACGAACACGAGGAAGATTAGCCTCAACGTATTGATTAACGATCTGGCAGAGTTTGACAATCGCGCAGACTAGACAGATGAGATAGACGATGATTGTGCGACTGATTGAAACCAAGGGCTAATGGTGGCGCGAGAGAGAATCGCAAAGCCTATAGTTGTGGTCATCGACACCGGAAAGGCCAAGAGTATCGAGGGAATGGCAAGTCTACATTTTTTGGGCATTTTCCGAACGCATGAATCTTTGTTAGGCTGATAGGTGTTTAATCCATAAAGCTGACAACCTTGGCAGTACGGCCCAATGAGTAGTCATTTTCGTCACTTATAGATTTTTGTGCGGGTATTTCCCTCGCTGTCGACCCTTGTAGTCGATGTAGCTTTATAGTTTGGGCCGAAGATCGAGCTTCCGGTGTTCTTGTACTCGGTCGTTGTCTGCGAGCCACCATCAGATTTGGTGGTGACTGACTTACCAGTGATTTTGCCATCCGTTGAATGAATGGCAGTTTGTTTATGTGACATTGTTTGCTCCACTCTTTTAGAACGGTGCGGCTTTAAGTTGCGCATAGTGTTTAACATAGCAGCGTCCGCAATCTGTCTAATTTGGCCTATCGCGAATTCGACAAGGCAATTGTGTTGTCAAAACTGCAATTTAGACTCAATATCGAGCGAGCTTCCGAACTGGTTGAGCATCGCTTTGGCGGTGTGAGAAAATTGCTAGACGCCTGGGCAACCAGCTATAGCGATGGCGTGCCGGACCGCTCAACTGTCTACGGATGGTTCAAGACCGGACGGCTTCCACGATCACTTTCTTGGTTGTTGCGCCTCGCATATCTTCTCGATTGCGATCCGGTGTTACTAATCGATTTCGGTTGCTTTCCAAAGGCCTCACATTTGGACGCAGTTCTTCGTTCGGCCGTGATGGATCTGCCGGAATTTACCATCCAGAAAGAGCTACTTGAACTTTATGGTCCTCAAGATGATTGGCCCAGCTCTCCGCGCCTAAAAAGTCTGTCTGGCCAAAGCTGGTACATATGCGAGTTCGAACATCATGGGAAACAGCCGAATACCTATCAAACGCTAGAAATAGCGCCACAAACCAAAGTACGCCCCTTGGCATGGTATTTCGCTTATCGTCCGGGACAAAGCGATCTATGGCGTCCTTATGGAATGCTGACGTTAGAATACAGTGGAGTGGTTCTAAATAACTTTTATGCCCCTGATTTGCGACAGCAGGCTATGGAAAATGTGGCCAAGGTTTATGCGTCGACCTGGTTCGGGTTTAGTCCTTGTTCATTTCGTGTCGCTTCTGTTCACCCCTTTGCGCTTAGATTGATCGAACGTGACGAGCCGAACATTCGTTTTTCGGCGTAGATAAAACTAAGCTTAGCACTGTTGTCAGTGATGTGGCCGGCACAGTCACAATATTGCATCCAATTCAATGGTTAGACTCCTACTGCCGCGGTTTTTAGGAATTGGTAATTTAGACCGTGATTCCTCGAAGCTTGGCGTATGCTTGGCTAGCTCTGCTCCACCTAAGATTTCATTCCACAGAGCCCTGCGGACATAGAGCTCGGATTAGACGACAGTACCAAAACTTGACTCTCATCGTTTCGTTGAGGGAACATCGTCTCTAAATCAACCGGGGGGAGAATTAAATTGGAGTATAAATGTGTTGCCTTTGACCCAGTGATTGGGCGCCAAGATCCAGTCAACGACGTCGCAACAGGCCTTGACGGAATCATAGCATCAGAAGCTCAAGGCGGTTGGGATTTTGTGGGGCTGGAGAACCACAGCACTGTGGT
>JAJFLM010000203.1 GCA_021772655.1 Deltaproteobacteria bacterium | reverse complement strand
ATCTCATTGTCTTCAACGTCGGTCCCGACGACCGTAACCGTCACGGCCTTAATATCGGCAGTCGTGCCGCCTGCCGTTGCTGTAATGTTGCGCGGAACCTCGGGAGTATTAAGCCCCGTCGTGATCGTCTGATCGGACCCGGTGTCGGTCACTGCGGCAAGGATGCCATCAGCATCAGCAATGGCCGGTCCACCCTGTCCACCGACCGAGGTTGTTGCGCCGGTTCCATCGTGGGCAGGAATGGTGATCGACGTTACCTTCGAAAAGACTTTGACGCCTGTAACCGTCCCCGCAGTGTTGACCGTAAACGCTGGCAAGATTTCCGTGACCGCCTCGCCCTTCGCCCCAAGGCCGACCACCGTAACGGTGATTGCCTTAATGTCACCGGCGGTTCCGCCTGCGGTTGCAGTGATGCGCCGGTTTTGATCGAGAGCGAGAATGCCCGTTGTAATAACCTGCTGCGCGCCCGTGTCCGTAACGGCAGGCAACAGGGCGGCAACTCCAAGGGCGGCGACGCCAATAGCTTCGGCAAGAAAATTCTGCCGCGCGCCCTCAATGATATTTCCGCCTGCAATGATTCCCATTTGAAAAATCCTTCTAAGTCTAAACGCAAAAAGAGAACGAGGGGCGACCGTTAAGCCACCCCTCGGATAATCTCTTAGATGCCGGTTACCGTGCAGAAAGCAGAGGCACGATAAACAAGCATAGCCACCCGCATGTCCGCGCGAAGCGTCTGCAAGCCCGTCGTGAACTGGGCATTGATAAGGCCAAGCTTGACCTCAATACCCCGGCGCTCCACAAGCTGCGAGAAGTTGGCAAAGTCGCCGACAAGGGCCGTGTTCTCGACAATCGAATCGGCCTGCACAACGGGAAGTCCCCAGATGCGCTCCTGACCGGTTTCGGAAGGCGAACCCCAAATATAGATTCCGTCAGCCGTCCGAAGAAGTCGAACGTCCTGCCAGTCGTTCGGGTGCATAACAACCGCGCCCGGAACCGCGCGACCTGTCACACGAATCAACGTCATGGCCTTGTAGATTGCGTCAGGAACCGGGTCAGCGCCCTTGGCTTGCGTCTGAATGCCTGCGGTGTTGAGAATGCCCGTGAGATTTGGGGCAATACCGTCGCCATTCAAGATCTGGCTGTCGAGGCGCTGGCGAACTCCAAAGCGAAGCCTTTGGTCAATATAACCCTGCACCATCGGCACGTCCTGCAACTGTTCGTCAGTCACCGGAAGATGCGCACCGATTTTGCGAACCGTGCTGGAACGCTCGGTCAGGGCGAAGGCCGATTCCGGATAAGCTGCGGCTTCCGCAATTTCCGCATCGGAATGGGTCCGGGTCGTTTCTTCCATGTAAACAACCGCCGCCATCCCAGTTTGACCGGCTGGGATCAGATCCAAAAGCTGAATTGGCCGCGTAACAGCATCGACAACCAAGCCCGTGCGGGTGGACTCCGGTCCCCAGCCCGCCGTTGTGGACATGGTGGTTTTCAACTCGGCAAGACCATAGTCAGGGACAACGATAGACTCGCCCCGGCCCACACCGCTGTTCCAGTTTTTAAACAACTCGGCGTCGATAACATGACCGCCAAGAGATTTGATAACCGGAGCGGCATCAGTCGGCTTGCCGGTTTCGGGGTGGACAACTCCGCCATCCGTGGCACGTTCACGGGACTTAAGATCCCGCGCCGCTCGGTCGGCATCCTGCAACGGCTTCAACTCATTGTCGTAAATGTCGTTGAGTTCGTCGTTCATGGCGTTGACTTTTTCGGCAACCGCGATGCTGCCCTTTACGTCGTCGCCAAGGCAGGTGACTTTTGTAAAGTCAATGCTGCCGTCGTCGGTTTTGGCTTCGTCGAAGACCGCCGCTAGGGCCGCCTGCTTCGCTTGGAATTTTTCTTGCAACTCTTTCAAGGTCATCGGTTTTGCTCCGTTTTACGTTAGGTAGGAACGATCGCCAAAGCGGCGGAGTCGTTAGGTGGACCGGCCAACCGATGTGAAGCGCAAAAACTGTCTTTGCGCCTCACACTGATTTTCCGGGGTTGTTTTCGTAATCAAGGCGTTGATTTCGTGTGCAGCGCGCCGCATCCCCTCAAGGGCGTCCGCCAGATCTTCAATCTGTGCCTTTCTCTCATCCGTCAGGGAACGCCCCTTGCCCTCGGCCCGCATCGCCCGGACCTTCTCAAGTCGGTCTGTGGCGCTTTTCAGGCCGTCCAATACGCCTGTTATTTCTTCCGTGAGGGTTAAGCCTTCTGGCTCGGGCCGTTTATTCTTTACGACAAGGGTGCCAGTTCCAACACCCGCACCAAGAACAACCGGTGATACTTCGTGGACCTTTACCGCTTTCAGGATGCGGACCTCCCGGCCCTGAAACACCCCGTCTTCCCACCCCTCTTTGGGAATGGTGAAGCCGTAACTCCACTCTTGCAGGGGTCGGCCATGCTCAAGATCAAACTTAAGCGCGGCGTACCATTCCTTCCCGGCGACCGTTTCGAGGTTGAGGCGAAATTCAACAAGAACATCGTCGCCGTCTTCCTTGATAAGACCCTTGCCGAGAGGCACCGACCCCCAATCATGAGTTGGCAGAACCTTGACTTCCTGTTCGCCAAACGCGCCCGCCAGCGTCACATCGCCGTCGCTGTCGATGACGTTCAAGGTTGCGATCTTGGCAAGCCCCGTGCCGTCTCCGCTCAAGGCTTTAATTTCTATCGACTTCCGCTTGATCGTCATATTTTCACCCTTCGAAATGTGGACTAAAGGACCGTGAGCCGTTCGGGTGTTCATCGGAAGCCAACTGTTCGGCCTCGCCCGCCGTCACGATCACCCCGTTTAATGCCTGACACGTTTCGTCCGTCGCGCCGATCCGGGCATCAAAGACCATAAATTGCTGCACCCCCGCCGCCTGCGCGCGGGCCACTGTGGAGGTGTTCTGCGCGAATTTGGTTTCCGTCCGCGCAATAATCCTCGAACGGGTCGCCGCCGATCGCCACGGACCGCGTGGGATTTCCTCCCGTATCCGCTTTGCAATAGACGCCGCCCCCTCACCTTCCGCCCGGCCTTCCGTCAGGGCGTCAAACAATGAGCGCCTAGCCTGTGATTGAAGATCCACAAGCCCAGCCCTACGCCCGCCGGTGGCCATGATCGAACGCGCGACTGGATCTGGAAGATCCGTTGCAAGCCCAATCGACCCCAAAGCATCGCTGGCGGCCTTGGCCGTCTCAATATAATGCGCCTCATAAAGCCGCCTGAATATTGGCAGTCGGTCTTTCATGGAGAACGCCTCAAGAATGCGATCACCCAAAAGCGTGTCCTCCGGTGACACCTTGGGGGAAAGAATTTCCAGCGCCATGGCGGCCATGTCATCACCCATCTTTTCGAAGAAGACCTCAAGGCTTCGCTCGAACGACTCCGCCAGCCGCACCGCCGCCAATTCCTGCAAGCGCACATAGGCAATCTGGGCCTTCGATGGGCTGGCCCTGCGATTGTTAAGCGCCTGACCCTCGGCGAGCGTGGGGGCATCCTCTTTTAAAGCGTCCCACGCGCCGGGCTTCGACCCGTCCCAATCAAGTGCCGCCTTCAACATGAAGTCTAAGCGCAAAATAGAGCGTTCCTCGACAGGCTCCGGCATTGAAGACGCCGCCGTTTCACCTTCTGGAACCTCAATCACGGCCAGCGGGCGCAAGAAGACCCGGTGTGAATCGTCCACATCAAAGCCCATTTCCTCTCGGGCCTCGGCAACGGTAATGATCCCCGCACCGGTCATGGCCCCCATACGCCTCGCGCGCTCGTTCAAATCTTCCTCAAGCGCCGATACGTCGCTCGTGTCGAAGGCAAAGGCCGCGTTGCCGCCTTTGTGGAATTCAGGCAAAAGCGATTTAGACAGTTCCTTGGCGATCGACCGTTGCGGCGGGGTGACGCCATTTGTCCACGCAAGACGGCGAAGTTCACCCATGGTCGCCCCGACCTTCGTTTGCTCCATGCCAGATCCAAAGCCGACCACGGCGGCGGGGATGCCAAGACAGGCGCATACCCGTTCTTCTGAAACATTCCGGGTCGCGCTCATGTCCATTTGCTGCGGGTTGAAGCCGAATTGATCTACGTTGGTTTTGCTCCCCATGACAAGCGGCTCGCCGCGACGGTCACCGGTGAACGCCTCTTTAAACATTTTCTTGAGCGCGGAAATATCATCCCCCAGCCCCATAGTTCCGCCATCCGGGGAAATAATAATTCCGGGTACACCGCTATTTCGAAGCAGGGACGCCGAAAAGTTTGACGCCTCAATGTCACCAAAGATTTCACGGATTG
>JAJFLM010000202.1 GCA_021772655.1 Deltaproteobacteria bacterium | reverse complement strand
TGACTTTAAATTTGAATAAACCGTGTTTCCCAAAGAGTTCCAGCATGTGATTGAGAAAGGGAATAGGTGTGCTGACTTGATAGGTGCCAGTACCGTCGAGTTCTAGGCTCAGATCAATATCGGTCTCACCCGTTTTGCGTTTGATGTGTGCTGTACGTTTTTTTGCGGCCATGTTTTCCTCTTAAACGGGAGTGGATTACTCTGTAAAGCGAACCTTGACAGAATATCCGTGTGCACTCAAGCCCTCAAGTTCGGCTAGTTCTATAATATCTGCGGAAACTTGCGCTAGTCCTTTTCGCGTTAATTCTAGCCAGCTGCTTGCTTTCATAAAGTCATAGACGCCTAGGGGTGAGGCGTACTGGGCGGTGCGCGCCGTAGGTAGGACGTGATTGGGGCCGACTAAATAGTCGCCAGCCGCGACGGGAGCATAGTTTCCGATAAAAATAGCTCCGGCGTTTTTAAGTTTTTTCATCCAACTCGCGGGCTTTTTCACCATAATCACTAAGTGTTCGGGAGCCATTTGATTGCTTAAGGCAATCGCGTCCCCTTGATTTTTGGCTAAGATGGCGAGACCATTTTTACGGATGGCTTGCTGAGCAATTTTTTTACGCGGGGTTTGAGCGACTTGTCGCGTTAAAGCCTGCAGCGATTTTTCTAAAATGCGTACTGAAGTGCAGATCAATACGGGTCGCGCATCGGGATCATGTTCGGCCTGACTCAATAAGTCAGCGGCCACATACTCAGGGTTGGCCTGGGCATCGGCAATGACCAAAACTTCTGTTGGCCCTGCGATCATATCAATATCCACGCGTCCAAAGACCTGCTGTTTAGCCGCGGCCACATAGGCATTGCCGGGCCCGACAATTTTATTCACCGCAGGGATCGTTTTGGTTCCGTAGGCTAAGGCACCAATAGCTTGAGCACCCCCAATGCGATAAATCTCTTCAACGCCGGCCACGTGAGCGGCGGCTAAAGTATAAGGATTGATCTCACCACCCGGCGCGGGGGTGACCATTGCAATTTCAGTTACGCCGGCCACTTGCGCAGGAATGGTATTCATCAGCACGGTTGAAGGATAGGCTGCCCGCCCCCCCGGCACATAAATGCCGACGCGATCTAAGGGGGTCCAACGCAGCCCCATTTTGGCGCCGTTTTGATTCAGGCGATAATCTCGCTGTTTTTGTAATTGATGAAACTTACGGATCCGCTGGGCGGCACGTTTAAAAATATTAAGGTGTTTGCTTGAAACCTGACTGACGGCTCGTTCGACTTGGGCGGGGCTAATACGGATAGAACGTGCATTAGCTGTAAATCCGTCAAACTTTTTGGTGAACTGAAACAGGGCCGAATCCCCCCGTTTTTTGACGGCCTGAAGGATCGTGCTGGTGGCTTCCGTGACTTGACGTGGAGCTTCGGCGACAGCATTTAAATACTGTTGCCATTGCTTCGCAAAATCACGCTGTTGAGTCTTCAATTGGCGCATAAACAGGGTCCTAATCGTTATTACTTGATTCTGCAATCTTTAAGCAATTTTTTGCTGACAAGTCAGGGTTGATAGCTGATAAGCTGCGGCTCTATGATTTTATATCCAGCGATTGACTTAAAAGACGGTAAGGCCGTGCGCTTGAAGCAAGGACGCTTTGATGAGGTGACGGTTTATTATGATAATCCTGTTGAAGCGGCCGAAAAATGGGTCGCTGCGGGGGCACCCTGGTTGCATGTTGTTGATTTGGATGGTGCCTTAACCGGTGAACCGACCAATACGGCGATGATCGAAAAAATCATGCAGTCAGTCAATGTGCCCGTGCAAATTGGCGGAGGGATCCGTAGTCGCGAAACCGCTGAAATTTACCTGACCTTAGGGGCCGGCCGTGTTGTGTTGGGAACGAAGGCTTTAGAAGAGCCTGAGTTGGTCCAAATTTTATCAGATGAATTCCCCGATCGTGTGGCCGTGGGGATTGATGCCAAAGATGGTTTTGTCGCGGTGCGCGGCTGGGTGGAGACGGGCGAGAAAAAGGCCGTTGATCTGGCCCAAGAGATGAGCAAACGCGGCGCCGCGTGCGTGATTTATACGGATATCGCTCGTGATGGTATGTTGACCGGACCCAATTATAGTGCCTTAGCCGAAATGGGTCAGCAAAGCCCGATCCCGGTGATCGCCTCCGGTGGGATTGCGACCCTTGATGACATCAAAAAATTGAAAGCTATGGAAGTACAAGGTGTGAGTGGGGCGATCTTAGGACGCTCACTTTATGAAAACACCTTGGACTTAGCCGAAGCCGTTAAGATTGCTGAAGGCTAATGCTCAGTAAACGCATTATTCCTTGCTTAGACGTTAAAGACGGTCGTGTCGTTAAAGGGACGAAGTTCTTAAACCTGCGTGATGCCGGGGATCCCGTGCAAGTAGCTAAAGCCTATGATGCGCAAAAAGCCGATGAGCTTGTTTTTCTTGATATTACCGCGAGTCATGAAAAACGTCCGATAATTTTAGAGGTGGTACGGGAAACGGCCGAGACGGTTTTTATGCCGCTGACTGTGGGTGGTGGGGTGCGTTCAGTTGAAGACTACCGCATGTTGCTCAATGCGGGCGCGGATAAGTGTGCGACAAATACCGCGGCGGTGAAAAACCCGCAGTTGATTAAAGACGCGTCCAAACGTTTTGGCAGCCAGTGTGTGGTGGTCGCCATTGATGCCAAACGTCAGCCCGGTAAAAAATTAGCCTGGGAAGTTTATATTCATGGCGGCCGGACCCCCACTGGGATTGATGCTATTAAGTGGGCGCAAAAGATGCAGCGCTTTGGGGCCGGCGAAATTTTACTTACTAGTATGGATCGTGATGGCACCAAGATTGGGTATGATCTGGAACTGACCTGTGCGATCTCGCGTGCGGTGGAGATTCCGGTCATTGCTTCGGGAGGTGTCGGTAACCAGCAGCACATCTATGAAGGTTTGACGGTAGGTGAGGCCGATGCGGCCTTGGCGGCTTCGATTTTTCATTTTGGCGAACTGACGGTCGAACAAGTCAAACGCTATCTCAAAAGAAAGCAAGTCCCTGTCAGATTGTAGGGGCTCAATTTATTGAGCTCGGATGTGATGCCAATTGAGGGCGCGATGAATCACGCCCCTACAGGGACAATTCTCTAACCCATTAATTTTTAGCAACAAAATGGCCTCTCCGGCGATGACAGTCTGTTATGACGGTCTTGATGCATGGGATGTTGTCGCCTACTCTATTGGCGGCCTCTTCAATAATATTACCCGTAGTTAATCCAGTTTCAGGTGCGGGGCGGGCTCATCAAATGGCAAGCGGTGTGCTGAGTTTAGCTCAGTCTGAAGGTCTGGAAAGCTTGCCGGCTTTGGAAACAGAAGTATCTTTTTCAAACACAGTGAGCCGTATTGCAGAACGTATTGATCAGTTTAGAGCGGCTCGCCCAGGCGACACTCTTGACGTGATTGCCTTTGGTGGTGATGGCACGATTAGCCAAGCCATGCAGGGTGCGTTGAGTTTTCTATTTTCAAGTCAGTCCGATCTTTTTAATTTACCTGAGGAACAAGTTGTCAATCGCATGATTGATGGCGGGATTCGCATTGGCGCGATTGCGATGGGTAGTGTGAATGACTTGGGGATGTTGATTGGTTCTCCCTCCAAGAATGAACGTGTGGCCGTTGATTATTTAAAGACGGCTATTGAAGTCCCACTCAATTTAGGGGCGGCACATTTTCCTTGGTCCGGAGAGACGATGATTTTTTCTCATAACGTCAGTGCGGGTGAAGCTATTGCTGGTTTATTTAAAGATACTCAAGGGGGCCATGGACGCAGTGTTCATTTGAAGCGTAATTGGGTTGGGTTTAGACGAATGGTATTGCAACCCAAACATTTTGGGGTGCAGTGGACGCGCTCGAATGGTGATCAACAAGAATTCTTAGCCCGCGAAGTTTTAAACCACGGGACACCTTTAGCCAATCGAGTGACTGGTTTTCCAGGACGTCCGCTCGCTGGTCTAGGCACTAAGGTGCTTCCTCATGGCAGTTTGTTGAGTTTAGTTCGGATGTACTCGGAGTGTAACCAACAAGCCAAGCGGGCCCTAAGAGGCAATCCTGGTTTATTGGCTGCTGACAAACAGTTGACGCGGATGCCGCTTGAGTTTCAAGCGGCGGTGGCTGTTGGTGAAGAGATTCGTTATGTATTTGTCGATACGGCTAGTAGCCCTATTGAAGTCCCGGTACAAATAGATGGTGATTATATCCGTGATGCAAATCAATTATGGGTGCGTGCCTTGCCTAATTTTCCTTACTTTTTAATGAGTCGTAATTGCCTATTACATCAACTCTACGTCATCAATAGAAGCTAAGTCCCGCAATACTTGACGGACTCTATCCGCTATGTGAGATCAACAGAACAACCTGTTGAAGGGGGAAACACATGCGTATTCAATATAAAATTTTAGTGATGGTGACATTATTAGTGGCTGCGGGTGCTTGCACCAGCAAGAGCGAATCCGCCACGAAAACTGAAAGGAAAGCCAAAGTGAGTAAAACATTTTCAGAACCCAGCAAGCCTGATTTAGAAGACGGCGCAACTTATCAAGCGGTCATCAAAACCGACAAAGGTGATATTACCGTGGAGCTTTTTGCTAAGGAAGCCCCTTTGTCGGTTACTAATTTTAAGCAATTAGCCGAAGGTGGCTTTTATGATAATCTGACTTTCCATCGTGTGGAACCTGGTTTTGTCATTCAAGGGGGCGATCCTGAAGGGAGTGGGCGCGGTGGTCCCGGCTATACGATTCCTGCTGAGTTAAAGGGGAATCCGCACAAACATATTAAGGGTGCTTTAGCCTGGGCGCGTTTAGGCGATCAAGTGAATCCTGAGCGTCGTTCTAGCGGTTCGCAGTTTTATATCACTTTGGCACCAACGCCTTTTCTGGATAATGCCTATACGGTTTTTGGTCAAACTACAGCCGGATTGGAAGTCGCTGAGAAGATTGCTGTCGGTGATAAGATTAAATCGATTGAAATCACTAAAAAGTAAGTTATCGGTTTTTTTTAAGCCCTGTGCGCTAGCTTGCGCATGGGGCTTAATTTACTAATTTGGACAAATAATGTTCCACAATCTTGCTGCCGTCCAGTCGACTAATGTTTGATCTCTACCTGGTTCATTAACTCGGTAATAAAGGGGTAGTGACGGTGATCTATTGTTCCTGTATGTCGATGTCTGTCGGTCAAAGCTAATTCATAGATATCAGCGTGCGTTGGATGGGGTGACATTCCAAATTGCAAATAACGCCGGTCATAAATCCGTCTGAGATGGGCGGTACGTTCCGGCGGGAAGTCGCCATTATTTAAATGTTTCACCAAAGATGAATTGAGGCGATAGCCATAGCCACGTAAGGCCTCAAAGCCTGATGTTGCTGCCCAGTGGGTGATGCCAGCCAACATCCAATCAAAAGGATGTGTTGTGTTGAGTTGCTGGCGTATTCGTTCGCAGTGTTTGCCAAAAATTTTCCCGCCTCCCTGCATTTGAACAATACTGATATGAGTTGAGGAAAGATGTAAACCAAACTTGAGTATCATTTGGTTTCCTACTGAGAGTATCATTTTGAAGCCACCGTGAGCTTCATTTTCTCCCGGCTGTAGTTGCAAGCTGTAGTCGCTTCCAGGGATGTCAATTTTTGCTAGTGTGATGGCCGGCGGCGACTCAGGCATAAAGTCAAAGGTCGGTTGTGGCGTGAATGGTACGCCAAATTTCTCATATAAGTAGAGTTCGGTGAGTGCCGTATCGAGCACTTCGGATAAACCTTGCCGGGTTCGTGGTGGTCGTAGCCGCCAGTTGTCGCCTGCAATGAAGGTCGCTAACTTTCCAAAAGAATCACTTTGTCCTTTAAACGCGTTCAAAAAACTTGTGAGGAGCCTTGCTCGATGTTCAGTAGTTTCGGGAAGAAGCGTGGGGAAAATATTACCAATGTTATTAAGGAAGTTAGCCATCATGAAGGGCCCTAATTGATAGTTGCTCCCTAAGTTTTCGCAAGTTTCCAGGAAATTTTCTGTTTGCTCAATGGCATTGAGTACGTCGAGGTCAAGAGCAACAGGCTCAGCAATTCTTGTTGTTACTTCAAATACTGGGGGGCGCCATAAAGAATGTGGCGTGTGAAGCTGTCGACTTGGTTCAGGGGTTCCGAGTGAGAAACTATCAGCCATCATAGGGGCTGCAGCTGCAACGTTGCATAGGCCGGCGTTGGTTAATCCACTAAGGCCATGGAGCGCGTTCAAAGAGGTGCTGAGTGTCAGTGTCACCTTATAATTATCTATCATTTAATGACTTTGTTTCGGAGATAGTGTCGTTATTGCTTGCTAAAACTTGCAAAGGCCCCTTGTCTTAAATGGTGCTAAAACTCATCATAACTAACTAATTTTTCAGGTAATTTCCCCAGCTTCATCCATTTATGATGGATGTGTGATGATAGTTGTCAATGTTGCCTGGTGGCGAATCTACAGCCATTAATCCTGCAACGGCCGACCAGCGCAACTTTCTCCATCTGTAGTCGATGAGATGTTGGTATTTTTATGTGGCTTTCTGGCACTCAATTTTCGACCATTCTGGATTCATCTCAACTCTTGGCCTCCAGCACCATTGCAAGGCCGGCTACGGTGGCTCAATGGCTTGATCAAGCGCTTAGCAATACCCGTTTAGATCATGCAGAACATCATGTGGGCCAATTAGTCAGTGCCTTTCATGTATTAGGTTATCGCACCTGGAATAGTTTAGGCATCATTGCTTTACATCAACTGGGTGATGATTATTTGTCTGTTGCAGATCGCATCGCGGCCGCTCATCAATTATTTACTCAGGTTCAATCACGCCCTCAGTTAGTGGAATTAATCAGTAATATTCCCCAGGCGCGCCATGCTTTGATAGACGAACAAGCCTTGCATGATCGCGGTGCGCCCTTGGTCAGTTTAGCTGAGAAGTATATTACTGGAAAATGGCTTCGCGTCGATAGCACGGGTTTGTTTTCGTTGGAGACTTATCGCGGTCAGTTTAATCCCGAGGCTCGCGAGCTACGTGCTGAAATGATTCGCGCACGTTTAGAAAGTTCGCTCATGCAGCAAAGTGATGGGGCGAAGCAAATGATGAACCATTATAAAGGCCGAATAGCCGAGGCTATTGCGGCGTATGTCACGGATCGCCAGGTTTTTCAGGAGGCGATTCCAGGTGCGGCGATGAATGATACAGGAGCTTTGCAAAGAATTTTAAGCGACCCTCAGCTATTTCAAGAGTTATTTTTAGAGGAAGATACGACGGCCTACGAGCTGCTGTTTGGTGATGAAGCTATAAGTGATGCTGATTATATGTTGATGGTTACTTATTTACCACGGCGTCGTCCAGCCCCTGATGACATTAAGCATGCTTTTAATAGTTTATTTTCTATCGTTGGTTTGTCGAATACGGATTTATCGGAAGATTTTAATGATTTGTTAATGGAACGTTGGGTGAGGCCCTTTGGTAATTATGGATGGCCGGTTGCCGGTATTTTGGCGGAGCAGCTTCCTGGGTATTATGAAGAATATACTCAAACCATGTCTCGTCGGCATAGTTATCGTCCGCTCAATGGCCCTTGGCATGGTGTGTTAGTGGGAACAGTCAAGGCGATTTGGGATTTAAGGCGTCAGGCAGGGCGTATTGTTTCGGCACGCTTGGAAGTTTCTCAGGATGGGCACCGACCGCTTTCAGACCAACAGTTATTGAGTTGGTTTGAATTATTCCGAGAAACTATCTTGCCTACCTTAGATAATTTAAAAAATAATAGATCAAAAAATCTCATGAGTGCTGAGGAACTCAGAGGTGAATTTCAAAGAAATACTTTTCGTTTGGTTCGTGACAAAGCCACCAGTAATTTTTCTACGGCGCGTCTTGCCGTGCAACACCCTATTCTTAATGACCCTGCATTTTTAGAAGCGGCATTAACTCTAATGGTCAATTTAGGCGATATCTATAAGTCGGGACAGGACTACTATCGACGATCAGGCCTTCCAGGGGCTTATCGTAAGTTTACACCGCGTCCACTTGAGGGCGATGAGCTTTCAAATGTTTTGGAATATTTGCATGAAGCTTGCGAAGGTGTTCGGTTACTAAATAGTTGATTTTACCAGCAACTTTCCATTGCCCCTCCCGATGACAGAGCCATGGTTTATGGGGTTATGGGTGCGTCGGCAAGCTTAAGTCTTGCGCCTTTACTGGCATCCGCTCACAATTTAGGGATGGATCAATCGGCTCAGCTGCAACAGCTGTTGGCGGATGGGGATTTAGCGGCCGCCGTCACGCCAGCTCAGGACATGCTGTCAGGTTTTGGCGACTCCGTGACAGCGCAGACCACGGCACAGTTGCATCAAATGATTCAAGAGCCGCAGACGCGGCATCAAGGGTTACATTCCTTGTTGGCCTTGCATCAAACCTTGCAGGCTCGTTCCAGTACGGCCTCGTATGTAAAAAACTTTCAAGGTGAACCCGTTTCCCTCAATTTAACCAGCGATCAAAGTGACTTCGTTGCGGAAACGGCGGCTGCTTGGGGGGAACGTCTCTTTGCCCGCGCCAAGGCGTTTCGTCGTGGGCCCATCCGCCGTTTGCAAGATCATATCTTTGCGCAGATGCTTTCTGATGAAGCCTTAAAGCGCCGCATGATTGCTTTCATGGATGTAGCTGCCGGGCAACAGGATCCAGAGCGGATTGCAACTTTGTTACGGAGTTATTTTCCGCGACATGAAATCAAGGCGAAAGGTCTATTAGGACTATTGTTGAAAGTCGGGACTTGGTCTTGGTTGCCCGACCGCTTAATCGCCTGGGGTTTGAAACAAGGGATTCAACAGATGGCCAGTCGTTTCTTGGCTGGGGAAACCATTGAGCAGGCATTAAACACAGCAGCACAATTGCAAACCCAAGGGGTTCATACTTCGTTGGATGTGGTACGCGAACGGGTGGTGAGTCAGCCGGAGGCCGATGACTATACTGAAAAAGTACTCAACTTAATGAATCAGTGGGCGGATCATTATCAAGGTGAAAGCCGAACGCCTGGCGGGGTGCCGGTGCGTCACGTGTCCGTGAAACTCTCGGCGTTAACTCCCCGTTTTGAGGCGCTAGCAGAGCAGCAGGTTCGTGTTGAGGCTGGGGCGCGTTTGTTAAAAATTTTTCAAGCGGCTAAGTATTATGCGGCCCAAGGCAAACCCATTCTCGTGAACATTGACCTTGAAGAGTTTCAAGTGCGCGATCTGAGTTATCGCTTATTATGGGATGTGTTTAATCATCCGAATCTAGCGGGTTGGGAAGAGGCTGGCTTGGTCATTCAGGCCTATTTAAAAGACTCTGAAGTCGAGTTGATGCGCACTGTAGATGCGGCACGCTTGACTGGAAAGCGTCCACAAATTCGGGTTGTTAAAGGGGCTTATCACAAATACGAACAAATCGAAGCCGTGCGCCAGGGTTGGGATGTTCCGGTATTTCTACGACAAGCAGATACGAATCGTAATTTCAGACGGCTGGTTGAATTGACTTTGCTCAATCAGGATGTGTTGCGTCCGGCAACGGGTAGTCACAATATTCGCGATGTAGGGTATAGCCAAGAAGTGCGCGAGGCTCTTGGTGTCAGCCGTGATTTGTTAGAAGCGCAAGTGCTCTTAGGGGTAGGAGATCCCATTGCGGCAGCGGTTAAAGTATTAGGTATTCCAGCGCGTTATTACGGGCCTTTTGGGACCACCGGGGAGGCTATTGGTTATTTAGTGCGCCGTTTAGCCGAAGTGGGTCCGCAGTCGGCCATTGGTCAAACCCATGTCGCGGGTGAGTTTGATGATTACCAACGCAATCACGCCGACCCGCATCAGCGTGGCGAACATCCTTTAGGTTCTGGACAGCGCCAGCAACCGCGCTTTGAATTAACGCCGGAAGCTGATTTTTCTGACCTTGCAGTGCACCAACAAATGGAGCAGGCCCTCACCAAGCTCTTAGACCAACCTTTGACACAGCGTCCGGTAGTAGCCGCCTTGATTGGTGATGAATTAACCCGGATTCATGATGCCCAGCGGCTCCAGCCTATTTTAAATCCCGCCAATCTTAGCGAGCCAGTCGGCCAAGTTGTTTTTGCCAATCAAGCTGATATCGATCGTGCTTTAGTTGCCGCCCAACAAGGCTATGCTGAGTGGTCTGGCTTCAGTTCTGACAAGCGGGCCCGTGCTTTAGAGCATGCGGCGACTTTAGTAATGGAACGCCAATATGAAATCGCAGCGGCGATTGTTGCTGAAGCCGGCAAGCCTTGGGATTCCGCCTTGGCAGAAATCCGTGAGGCCGTTGACTTTCTACGCAGCTATGCTTTGGATAGTCGTCGTGAAGCGCTTAACTATACGGCGCGCGGTGTTGGCGTTGCGATCAGCCCGTTTAATTTTCCCTTTGCGATTACGATGGGGCAATTGGCTGCCGGCTTGGCTTTAGGGAATGCGATGATCAGTAAGCCGGCCGAAGATACCCCATTATCGGCTAAGTTGGCTGTTGAAATACTTCGTGATGCTGGCGTTCCCAAAGCCGCGATTCAATTATTACCCGGTCTCGGGGCCACGGTGGGACATGCTTTAGTAGCAGCTCGACAAATTGATTTTGTTTCATTTACTGGTTCATTGACCACCGCCCAACTGATTCAACGGACGGCGGCGGCCTTTCCGCCGCAACGTGGTGGTGTTAAAATTGTTGTCGCAGAAACAGGCGGAAAAAACCCGATGATTGTTGATGATACGGCAGATCTTGATGTTGCCGTGGCGGCTGTCTTGCAAGGTGCTTTTCAATTCAATGGTCAACGTTGCTCGGCAACATCACGTGTTATTGTGGTGGCATCACAATACGAGCGCTTTATTCAGCGCTTGATTGAAGGGGCGCAAGCGATGGTGTTAGGCAATCCACGCAACCCCTACGTGCAGCTGGGGCCCCAGATCAGCCAGGCCTCATTAGAAAAGGCACAGTCTTATGTAGAGCAAGGCTTGGCAGCGAGTCATGCGGACTTAGTTTATAAAGGGAAAGTTTCTCATTTGACGGACCATGGGTTTTATATGGCCCCACATATCTTTACTCATGTGATGCCAGAATCTCCGCTGGCACAAGAGGAGATCTTTGGTCCCGTGTTATCCGTAATTCGTGCGGCGGGTTTTGATGAGGCTTTGGCAATTGCCAATGATTCACCCTATGCGCTCACGGCCGGGTTGATTTCTCGTGATCCTGAACACATTTCACAATTTTTTAATAGAATGGAGGCCGGCAATAAATACGTCAATCGTTCACAGACAGGCGCGCGCCCTTGGGAGACACCTTTTGGAGGGTTTAAAAATTCTGGTACGGGACCTAAGGCGGGAGGGCGTCACATTGTTGCGCGTTTTGGAAAACCCAAAGTGCAGTCACGTCGTAGCTCCGATGAGTCCTTACGCGCGTATTCTGAAGAAAAGACAGTAACTCATCGTGAGCATATCGAGGACCGCCTGAAATCTACACGAAAGATTCAACAACAGTGGTCAACAAGTTCACTTGATACACGGCTTGATCTATTACATTCCTTGCGTGCTGAAATTGCACAGTTGACTACTGAGATCAACCAAGCCGAAACATCGACATCACGTTTAACAGTCGCCGAATTAAATACTATTGATACGTGGTTAGCGACACAAGCACATCAACTTCCACAATATTTGGTTCCCACCGAAACAATTGGTTTGCCGGGAGAACGCAATGAGATTGGGCACGATCAGCCTTTAGGTGTGGGTTTTGTTTGGGGAGAACGAGAAAGTTTTTCAGACATGTTTTGTGCGGCGGCAGCCGCTGTGGCTATGGGTAATGCGGTACTGTTGCCCGATTCTTGTCCCGCCAGTATAACGATTCAAAGTTTATTTGAACGTGCAGGGGCCCCAACATTATTAGTGGCTACTTTCTCGATGCAAAGCCGGGCCATGATTTTACAGGCCCCGCAATTAGACTTTGTCGTTGCTCATGGCCCGACGGCTGCTGTGGTTCAGCTGATGACCCTAGCGGTGAGTGCTGAAACGAGTGCTCAGCGCACGAACTTTCTCCGATTTATTGGTGTTGATGATCAAACGACCGAGTCACGTTATCTGAGTTATTTTGCCCATGAAACGGTGCGCACTGAACGCACTTTACGGCATGGGGCTGATTTAGATCTTCGCTAAATTTATTTAAGCAGCCGGAGTATCTTCAGAATTTGTGATTAATGTCAGACTAGGACCACCTTGAGCAGCCGTAGGAACAGCAATAGTGATGCGGCTAATCGGTGGGTTTTGAGTCGGGGGTGCTGCATAAGGCAGCATGGGCCGCGTGTTAACAGAAAGTTCGTGAATGATGCTATAACCACCTTGTTCCAGGGCTTCTTGCCAGCTTAAGCGATGGTGCGGTGGTTCATAGGGCCAGGGAGCACGGAGCCGTTGCCCTGAGACTTCGTGGACCCAATTAAACGCACTATTGTAGGTATTCCAAGCACTTGTACGGTGTTGTTTGGGTGTCAACGCAGACTCTTCGATAAAGACGGGGATGATGCCGGCGAGAGCATAAGTGCGGATGACCTTTACAAAGTCTTCATCATCTTTGCGAGCTTCATGAAAACCATTGCCGACAATCATGACAGCGCCTCGAGGGTCGATGCCATCCTCGCGCATTTGATCTATTAAGGCTTGTGGGTCGGCAATATCGGCTTGATAAAAATCCATTTTAGCAGGAAGTTCACCGGCTTGATGGACAGCGCGGGCGCCATCTAATGCCGTGTTTTCATAATCAGCTCCCACAAATTGAATGCCCTCTTCACCAAAAACTTTTACAAACTCCTGAATGGCAACGCCTAAGCCTAAGGCATGTTCAATCACCACGCGTGGACGGTAGTCTAATTTATGGAGCTGTTGTACGGCCGTACGGAAGGTTTTGCGATTGGCTTCGCGACTGGCAGCAATATTGGCAGCTCGTACAACATGAGGTTTTTCGACCTCAGCCTGTAGTAAGGCATGGTGTCGATTGGTATAAGGGTGATAGGTTTCAATAATACCAAACGGTCCGCTACCACGGCTCAGCATGCGATGCCCTAATGCGGTTAGTCGACCCTCATGGGTGAGTCCTGTACTGTCAAATAATTCGGCCATTTCAGGAGTCCAATGAGTGGGGCGAAAAATTTGCCCAAGCTGTAAACCTTCTAATTGTTGGGTGGCTTTCAGTGCCAAGACAAGCGGTGTTAAGCGGTACCCGTCTTCTATATCGCGCATGTTCGCAATCCAACCGGAGTGAGACCCTGAATCATAACGCCGCTGCTGAAACCAGCTTTGTAATAGGTTTTGACGTTCAGCACTTTGCTTGCCTTGGAACCATTGCAGTAATTCTTCGGTCATATTGCGACGGTACTGAGAGGGTAAGTGATCCACTTTCTCTAAAACTTCGGCGGCTCGCCCAGAGGTTTTTATATAACAATCATAGCGAGTTTTATCGAGGTACCCTCGTCCATACAGAAAATCTAAATCAATTTTTAGTTGCTTAGCATCCAGACCATGTTGAGCAGCATAAGATACGGGATGAATCAGTTTTCCAGCGTTGATGCTTTCTAAAATATCTAGGTCTTTGAACGTGGCCAGTACTTGGCGCAGCAGCCATAGATCAGGGGGCGCTGTGATACTGGCAGTAAAGATCATGGTACGCAGTACCTTGCTTGCACGTTGTACGGACTGGGTTACTTTTTCATCAAAAGGTTGCTGATGTTGGAGTATGTTTTCCAATTGGTCGAGCCAGCCGATGAGTTCATTGCCCTGAGAAAATAAATGTGGGACGTGATCAATAAATTGCTGAAAAGCCGGTGCGGTAATGCGCGGAAATCCTGCCGGGCTGATATCCGTGAGACTGCTGACTAAAGCTAATAAAACAGGCCACTGTGGGTGCTGCTTCAGTTGAGGGAACCGTGTTAGCGTCCCTTGCACGTGAAAAGGATGCTGTTCCCATTGGGCTCTGATGGGAGCAATGACTTCGCGACGCAGTTGATGAACGGGTCCCTGGGCGGCCATAAATAGAGCATGTCTTAGGCTTCCCGGTTGTCCAATCAGAGCCACCGCAGCGGTGCCTTCAGATGTTAAGCTATTGACTTCAGCGACCAAGGTTTGAGTCGAAGTGACAACTCGTTGCGCTTGCCCATAAACCTGGAGTGCTGATGTCATGAGACTAAAGTTTGTTGTTTGAAGTTGGAACCATGCCATGATTATTACCCGCGGGATGACTTCGGCATGGGAGGGCTAAAGTTGCTAAAATTTGCGAAAATCCTGTGACCTAGAGTTCACAGGATCATTTGACAAATTAGGGAGGGCTATGGTGATTGGCGAGTATAGGGCTTGGGCCAGTCCCAGCCACTGAATATTATTAAGAATTTTTATAGAGCTGGTGAGCTCTGTAAGCAAAAAATTGGGTGTAATCATGGATTTAGACAATTTTCTTGATCAAGTAAAATATGACGACAAAGGCCTGGTGACGGGCATTGTACAAGATATTGAGAACAACGAAATTTTGATGGTGGCCTATATGAATCGTGATGCCTTGCGGGCGACTCTGGAAGGCCCCTATACTAATTTCTGGTCGCGTTCGCGGCAAAAGTACTGGGTCAAAGGCGAATCCAGTGGTCATACCCAAGAAGTCAAAGAAGTCTATGTAGATTGTGATGTGGACGCGATTTTGATCAAGGTCAAACAAAACGTGGCGGCCTGTCACGTGGGACACCGTTCTTGTTTTTATCGCAAATTAGAAGATGGTACTTTGAAGGTTATTTCAGAGCCTGTATTTGATCCTAAAGAAACCTACTAAGCTGAGATAATTATGGAGCAGTGGTTCCATCAGTTAAGCTATTGGGTTGCGGCACATGTTCCGGGCTTTGAGTCATTTAGTAATCCCTGGGAACATATGCTGTTTGCATCGCACTTCTTTTTCCATTGGTCCCTGACCACATTCTGGATTTTGTTGGCCGTACTCACTAAGCAGCGACGTTTAGCTTGGGGAGCTTTTTTAATGCTGGCTCCTGTGTTGATTGCAGAATTATCCAATGGCCGCTTTGAAGATTGGCTGAGTCGTGGCGGTGGTTGGGCCTTAGGTTCTGTGGTAGCGTTGGTTTATCTGAGGTGTCGTGTTGATGAATAGGGTTGCATGAGCCCTACTATTTTACCGAAGAGATAGTCGCTTCAAATTAACTCAATAACTTATCCAACAAATTCTTCTGCTGATAGAGTTCATTTGTTGATTCCTGAGGTTTATCGGCAGATTGTGTTTCGTTGGGCTTTGGGTTGGTGGGAGCTGTCGGTGGGGTCTCTGTCTGTGTGTTTGATTCAGTGGTCGCTTCATGCTGCATCCGTTGTTGCGCAATATTAGTCGCTTGAGAAGACAAGCCCATGCGGTTGGCTTGCAATGCAGCGCGTGCTTGGGCAGCTGCTTGGGCATTTCGTTGCAGGCTTTCATGGGCGGGATAACTTTTCCCCGTGACGAGGTTTTTCCGTACCGGACGGTAATTTAAGGCCAGATATTCTAAATCACCGGTGCCAAAGCATTGTTGAGTCTGCGCGGCACTGATTTCATCTCCCCAGGAAAATGCCTGCAGTTGAGCTAAGGCGGTTTCGTTGGGCACAGGAATCCGCACAAACTTATCGCAACGCGCACGTCGTTGCCGTTGCGTATAAAGATCTGCAATCAGTACGGTTCCCGTGACTTGTTGGTTTCTATCTTCAGGGCGTGGATCATTTTGAGAAAGTCCTCTAAAGACTAAGCGGACGACTTTTTCCATGGCGGTATTGCGTGCTACGGTACAGGTATAAAGCGCTTCATAAAATTCTTTCCATTCTTCCACTTGTTTTTTGCGAAATTTTTCTTCGCCTGGTTGGAGGGGAGCGCCTAAACGACGTTCACCCATGAAAAACTCTAAGAAGGTTTTTTCAAATTCACTGACATCTTCACGGCCACTGACTAATTTACTCGGATGAAAGCTCTGCCTGCTGTTTTGGCTGACAGTTTCTTTCATCTGCTTGAGGACTAAATTGATATTGGTTTTGCTGAACTTGTCAGTGGAAGCTTTTCGCGCCGCTTCTTGCTGGGCGCCAGGTTGTTGCTGCTGAGTTTGTGAACGGGTGCCTTCTACCTTACGCTCGCCAGCGTTTGGATCTGTAGGAATCGGGCCTTGTCGAGACCCGGGGATATTTGAGCCAGTTGGTGCCATAAATTAAGAAATATTCACTACTTAGACTAACATAAAAAGACCTGGATGAGAAAGGCTGATTACTTGACCGAATGAGATAGGAACACTACACAGAACGACCCATGTCGGATTCCGTGCTTTTAAGCTTTCAACAGCAATTCCATGAGTCTCGTGCGGCGCGTATCAGTGGCCTGGTGGGAGCTGCAGGGAGTTATTTGGTCGCCCAGGCTCTCTTACAGCAAGCCCCTGCGGTGACCTGGATCATCGTGCCCACAGGTAAAGACATGGAGCGTTGGACCCAAGAATTGCGGTTTTTTCTGGGTGAGACGCTGCCCGTCTATGAGTTTCCAGCAATGGATACTTTGCCCTATTTTCAAATTTCACCCCATCGCGATGTGCAGGCGCAGCGGGTGAAGTCCTTGCATGCCTTGAATCAACAGACAGGGCCTTTAGTTTTAGTGAGCCCTGCGGCGGCGGCGGCGGGTCCTGTGTTGGCCCCACAGCGTTTGCAAGATAAACAACAAAGCCTTAAGCCCAAGCAGAGCTGTGACCGTGATATTTTAGTGAGCCTGCTGCTGGATTGGGGTTATCAGCAGGCTCCCTTGGTCGAAGATCGTGGTACCTATGCGGTGCGGGGTTCCCTCGTTGATTTTTGGGGACCTTTAGATGATTGGCCTTGGCGGGTTGAATTATTTGGTGATGAAATCGAATCGATCCGTCGTTTTGATCCAGCCAAACAAACGTCTTTAGAGCCCGTACTTGATGGTTGCTTGATTCCCGTACGTGAATTGATTTGGGATGATGCGAGTCGGGAACAGCTTGCGCAAAAAATCAGGGCGCGTTGTGACGAACAAGGACTTGGTGCCTCTGAAAAACGCGATACGATTGATAAGATTCGGCAGGGCCATCTTTTTGGTGGGATTGAACAGTTTGCCTTGTGGCTCAATGACACACCGACGGGCTTAAATGATTATATGCCCGATGATTGTCGCGTGCTCTGTGTGGAGCCTCAAAAAATTACCGAGCATCTAGAGGATCTACATGAAGAGATGCAAACCAGCCGTCAACAGTCAGAAAGCATCGAACGTATTCTAGAAGTGGATGAACTGCTTGATACTCGGTTGATCGACGAGTCATTGAAACCGCGTCCTACTTTATTATTGAGTGAAGACTCAAGCGACGATGATCACTTAGCCATGGAGATGGTGAGCAACGAAGATATCCGGTGGAATCTGAAGCAACGTAATGACATGCCCTTTCGTGAGCTGGCTCAAAAAATTAAAACATGGTCAGAGGATCACCAGGTTGTGTTTGTGTCTTCCAGCCGGGCCCAGCAAAAACGTCTCTTAGATTTATTTGCACCTTATGATTTACCTCTGCGGGCTTCAGCGGCGACGGTATTTTCAGCAACAGTTTTAGAGCCAGGTGTTATTCCTGTATTGATCGGTCAGGTGGGGCGAGGTTTTCGTTGGTCTTCACAACATCTCATTGTCATCAGTGATGAAGAAATTTTTGGGCCCAAGGCGCACAAGCAAAGCAAGAGTCGAGAGCGTCAAGGCGGCTTCATGTCTTTTGGTGAGCTGAAAAGTGGCGATCCCTTAGTTCATGAAGAGCATGGTATCGGCCGTTATTTAGGCGTTGAACGTATGACGATTGACGGCATTGATAACGATTTTCTCGTGTTAGCCTATGCCAATCAAGACAAGTTATTTTTGCCGGTGTATCGTATGAATCAAATTCAACCATATACAGGTAATGGCAAAGAGCCGCGTTTAGATCGGATGGGTGGCGCTTCTTGGCATAAGGTGCGCGCAAAAGCCCAAAAGGCTATCCGTCATATGGCCGGTGAGTTACTTAATTTATATGCCCAGCGTGCGGCGGGACAAGGCCATGCTTTTTCTGCGGGCAATGAACTCTTCGAAACTTTTGAAGCCAGCTTTCCTCATGAAGAGACCGGCGATCAAGCGCGTACGATCGCTGAAGTGATCAAAGACATGGAGCTCAATGAACCCATGGACCGTTTAGTTCTAGGTGATGTAGGTTATGGAAAAACTGAGGTGGCCATGCGGGCCGCTTTTAAAGCGGTGCTTGATAATAAGCAGGTGGCCATCTTGGTGCCTACGACGGTTTTGGCTTTTCAGCATGCCCATAATTTTAAGCAACGCTTTGCTGATTATCCGGTAAAGGTCGGTTTGATCTCACGCTTTCAAACCCGTCAGGAAGCCAAACAGGTCATGGCAGAGTTGGCCTCAGGGGCTATTGACATTATTATTGGGACTCATCGTTTATTGCAAAGTGATGTGTCCTTTAAAGACCTAGGTTTACTGGTGATTGATGAAGAGCATCGTTTTGGTGTGACGCAAAAAGAAAAAATCAAACAGTTTAAAAAATCGGTTGATGTCTTGGCTTTATCGGCGACTCCAATCCCACGGACTTTGAATATGGCGATGTCGGGCTTGCGTGGTATTAGTGTGATTGAAACCCCACCCACCGATCGCTTGTCGATCCGTACCTATGTGACGCCTGATAGTGATGTGACCATTCAAGAAGCCGTGCAACGTGAGGTCCGTCGTGGTGGCCAAGTCTTTTTTGTGCATAACCGTGTGCAAGATATTGAACGCACGGCGGATCGCTTGCGGCGTATTTTACCAGACATTCGTTTGTTGGTGGGTCACGGTCAAATGAAGGAACATCAATTAGAAGATGTGATGATTCGTTTTTCAAATCATGAAGCGGATCTTTTATTGTGCACGACTATTATTGAATCAGGTATTGATATCCCCACGGCCAACACAATTTTAATTGAACGTGCGGATCAATTAGGTTTAGCACAAATCTATCAGCTGCGGGGCCGCGTTGGTCGTGGTTCACAGCGCGCCTATGCCTATATGCTCGTGCCCCCACGCAAAGAGTTAACGGTGGATGCTAAAAAGCGTTTGGATGTGCTGCGACGTTTCAGTGAACTCGGCAGCGGTTTTAAGATGGCGTGCCATGATTTAGAAATTCGTGGCGCGGGCAATGTTTTGGGCGACAAGCAATCGGGGCATCTCGAGGCGATTGGTTATGAGCTTTATGTGGAGTTATTAGAACAAGCTATAAAAGAACTAAAAGGAGAGGTTATTGTCGAGAGCATTGAGCCTGAACTGCATTTGCGGGTGACAGCGACAATCCCCGAAGATTATATCCGCGACCCGGCATTACGTTTAGAGCTCTATCGTCGCTTAGCCGCTCTAGAAGACGAAGAGCGGGGCTATGAATTGGAGGAAGAATTCATTGATCGTTTTGGCCCCTTACCTTTAGAAACAGAACAGCTGATTCAATTGATGATGATTAAGGCCATGGCTAAGAAATTACGGATACGCGCCCTGCATTATTCTCCTGGAAAATTTGCTTATATTTTTGATCCTCAAACGCCTTTGGCACCGGAGGCTATTATGAAGCGAATTTCGAAAGAACCTAAGAAATATCGTTTGACACCTGACATGAAATTGATCGTTAAAGAGACCATTGCATCAGAAAATGAGCGCCTCACTCAGGCGAGATACTTCTTGAAGAGTCTGTATGAACATGCCAATTTCACTTAAACAATGAAGTATTCTAAACTGACATATGTCCTTGTGGCGGGGTTTATCCTGGTATTGGCCGCTTGTAGCCAAGCGAGTCCAGATTGGGTGGCAACTGTAGATGATCAACCGATTAGCATTGCAGACTTGCAGCGGGCTTATTGGATGCAACGGGTGAATACAGGTGAAGCCGAACCGGCTTTGTCTAAAGCAGAAGCTTTGCGGATCAAACACCGCTTGGTAGACCAATTGATTCGCCATCGTCTTTTGTTGATTCAGGCGCGTGCTCTGGGAATGACGATTGATACAGAAGCCTTACAAGCCCACCTTGAAACACTAAAGAGTGGTTATGGTGAGGCTGATTTTGCAGCCAAATTGAAAAAAATGAATCTTAGTTTGGCTGAATGGGAGGAAGTACAGCAGGAGAAATTTCTTATTCAAGATTGGATCCGCAATCAAGTAATTCCTGCGGTGCAAGTCAGTATTAATGATGCTAAGAAATATTATCGAGAACACGCCAAAGATTTTTTTCAGCCGGCGCAAGTGCATGCCTTACATATTTTTGTCGACAGTCGCGAAAAAGCTGAACAGCTCTATAAGGAACTAGAAGCCGGTGCTGATTTTGCCGAGCTGGCGCGACAACATTCTATGAGTCCTGAAGCGGCCGAGGGTGGTGATTTAGGTTATTTTGCTAAGGGGGAGTATCCACCGGTTTTTGTAGAAAATTGTTTTGCACTAAAGAAAGGTCGTCATAGTAAGGTCATCTCATCAGATTATGGTTACCATTTATTTAAAGCTTTAGATAAACGGAAGCAGAAACGTCAAAATTATCAGGAAGCGGAAGCCGCTATTAGAGAACTCTTGACACAGCAACGTGCGCAAGCTTTGATTGAGGATAAAGTTCGGCAATTAAGTGATACGATTCGTGTAAAGGTGGATGAATCGGTTTTAGAGAAGGTGGTATTATGAAGTTGTTTGTAAAAATTACGCTAGCGCTTTTGCTCAGTGTGGCCGGACCCACTGTTACGGAGGCTGCCGAGCAATTGGTTGATGGGATAGTGGCCATTGTTGGTTCTGAGATTATTTTGTCTTCCGAAGTAAATGAGCGGATGGCCGCTCAAAAAGGCAAGTTTAGTTCAAAAAAGAAGCAAACCCGTAGTGAAATCCTCGAGGAAATCATTAATGATAAATTATTGTTGCAAGAAATTGAACGTTTAAAAATTGAAGTGTCTGATCAGGAAGCAGATCAAGCCCTGCGGGGTATTTTAGCGCAAAATCAGGTGACACTTTCCCAACTGAAGAGCGAATTGTCTAAAAAGGGGATACCCTATGCTGCTTATAAAAAGGATTTATTGAATAGAATTCGCCTGATGAAGTTTATGCGACAGAATATCTATGGAAAAATTGAGATAGATGAAAAGGATTTTGTGTCTTACAAAACGCGTTTTCCATCTCAGTCAAAAAAAGAAACCGAAGAGCAAATGCGCATGAATATTCTTGAGGCAAAATCACGAGATTTACTGAAAGAGTATCTCAGTGGAGTCCGTCAGCGCTCTTTTGTTGAAATTAAAGATAATTCTTAAGTTTTATTTATGCCAGGTCAATCCAGCAAGCCACGTTTAGCGATTACGATGGGTGACCCACGCGGTGTGGGTGCTGAGGTTATTGTGCGGGTTTTAGCCCCATTAAAGCGGGTCGCTGATCTGCGGATTTGCGGGCATCGTCATTTGCTTGAGGAAGCAGCGGTTCTGCTCAAAAAAACCTTGCCGAAAAATCTAGATGTTGTAGAGCCTCAGTTAAGTGTGACGCGCCGTTCTGCTAAGCGTCGTTGTGGTGAAGTTGCTTTAGCCTATATTGAAGAGGCCGTGCGGCAGGTACAACAAGGTGAGTGTCAGGCCATTGTGACAGCACCGATTTGCAAAGAACATATTCATCTGGCAGGTTGTGCTCATCCGGGGCATACGGAATTACTCGCGGCATTGGCGGGTATCAAGACACAAACTTATTTAATGATGGTGGGGCCACAACTTAAAATAGTTTTGGTTACCCTCCATGAACCCTTAAGCCGGGTCCCAGCTTTGTTGACGCCTGTTCGGGTGTTGCGGGCTATTGAATTGACTCATGAGGTGATGTCACAGCGTTTTCTTTTCAAGAAACCTCGTTTAGCCATTGCAGGATTTAACCCGCATGCCAGTGAGGGTGGTTTATTTGGCGATGAAGAAGCTAAAAAAATTATTCCGGCTGTCAAAAAAGCACGTCAATCCGGGATTAATATTGTGGGGCCCTTGCCCGGAGATACAGTATTTTATCAAGCCGTGCAGGGGCAATTTGATGCGGTTGTTAGCCTTTATCATGATCAAGGTCTGATTCCAGTTAAGCTCTTGCATTTCGATGAAGCGGTCAATATGACCTTGGGGCTACCTTTTGTTAGGACAAGTGTGGATCATGGAGTTGCTTTTGATATTGCGTGGCAAGGTAAAGCAAACCCAGGAAGTATGATTGCGGCGGGGAAGCTGGCGGCTAAATTAGTGGGAGTAATATGAGTATAAAATTTGGGACAGATGGTTGGCGTGGATTGATTGCACGTGATTTCACTTTTGAAAATGTGGAGCATGTTATCCAAGCATTTTGCGATGTTTTTCAAACTCGTTCAGAACCCGATAAGATTTTTTTAGGGTATGATCGCCGCTTTTTATCACGCCAATTTGCTGAGACGGTTGCCAGTGTCTTATGTGCTAATGGATTAGAAGTTCATTTTGCCAAACAGTATTGTCCGACTCCCTGTATTTCTTGGATGACTAAGGCCTTTAATGGGGGTGCAGGAGTCATGGTGACAGCCAGTCATAATCCTTTTGATTGGAATGGTATTAAGTTTAAAGAAGCAGATGGAAGTTCCGCTTCATCTGATTATACGAATCCTATTGAAGCTCAACTGCAAAAAAATAATGCACAAGGTAAAACGCCACTCAAGTTAGATCTTAAGCAGGCCCAAAAGCAGGGTTTGTTTCATGAATTTGATCCGATGGATCTTTACGTAAAGCAGTTACAATCTTTTGTTGATGTTACTAGTATTCGTAATGCCGGATGGCATATTGTTTCAGATGCTATGCATGGTTCTGGTGGTGGGTATTTTCAAGCTGTGCTTTTAGATGGTGTTAAAGAATTGCATGGCGACAGCAACCCGTCTTTTCAAGGGATTCAACCGGAGCCCATTGCTAAAAATCTCGAAGAATTAGCGGAAGCCGTTGCTCACGAAGGCATTGATATTGGTTTAGCCACCGATGGTGATGCCGATCGTATTGGGACGATGGATGAAACGGGCCGCTTTATTGATAGCCATCATCTTTTCGCATTAATTTTACAGCATTTAGTGGAGGATCGTGAGCTTACGGGAGACGTAGTAAAAACTGTCTCCACAACTCAGATGATTGATGCTTTATGTAAACAATATTGATTGAAAATAGAGTGTACTGCGATTGGTTTTAAGAATATTTGTGCCCGCTTTCATGATTTGAATCCATTAATTGGCGGCGAAGAATCAGGTGGTATCTCTGTCGTAGAGCATGTTCCTGAACGTGATGGTATTTTATCAGGCTTATTGATTCTAGAAATGATGTCGCAGCGGAAAAAGAGTTTAGCTCAATTGGTGAGTGATTTGCAGACCTTAGTCGGAGCTCATCATTTCCGGCGTGATGATTTTAAGTTGCCGGCTGAGCAAGCAGATGCTGTTAAAGCCCGTTTGAGTGATTTTTCGGTAGCAGAATTATCCGGTGTTTCCGTGAATGATATTGATCGTAGCGATGGCTGTCGATTAAACTTAAATGATGGTTCTTGGGTGCTGATGAGGCCGTCAGGAACAGAGCCTTTACTGAGGCTATACGCCGAAGCTAGTTCAGTAGAAAGAGTCGATGAATTACTGACTGCGATTAAACAAGCCTTGGCATTATAATTTTATTGGAGAGTAAGTCATGCGTATCTTCATTACTGGGGCTACTGGTTTTATCGGAACGCATTTATGTCACCGTTTAGTCGCCGATGGCCATGAAGTTATTGCTTTAGTACGCAACCCTCAAAAAGCGCGTGATCTTCCAACTGAAAATCTGCATCAGCTTAAGGGTGACTTAAGTATTTTTAAAGACCCCGAATTATTATTGCCACCTTGTGATCAAGTGATTCATTTGGCGGGTTTAGTAGCGGCTGATCGTTTAGAAGATTATCGTGAGATTAATTTTACGGCGGTTCAAAATTTATTAACGTGTCTTAAACGTCAGCGTTGGCAGCCTAAAAGATTTCTTTTTGCTTCATCCCTAGCGGCTAATGGACCGAGTGATTCTTCGCGGCCTCATGTGGAAACGGATCAGGAGCAACCTAACGAACCTTACGGGCAATCAAAATTGGATGCTGAGCGTTATTTACGTACCTATGCACCTTTTCCTGTCACTAGTTTTAGACCCGGTGCCGTTTATGGCCCTGGGGATCCAGCGTTGCTAACCATTTTTAAGATGGCGGCGCGGGGTTTTGGTTTTAGAATTACCGGGTTTAATCAGCTTATCAGTTATATTTATGTCGATGATTTAGTAGACGCAATCGCTAGTTTGTTGGGAGACACGAGTTCACAGCATCGGATTTATTTCACAACGCATCCAGAGAATGCCAATTTGGATCAAATGTGGAATGAATTGAGTCGCGTGATGGAACGTCATATTTTTATGGTGCCTATTCCAAAGGCTATTTTTTTTGCTTTAATGTTGGGGAGCACCGCGGCCGCTAAGTTGTTACGTTATCACAATCAATTAGATTATAAGCAGTACCAACAAGTGACCGTGCCAGCATTTGCTTGTTCGAGCGCTGCCTTGCAACGCGATTTTGCTTGGCAGCCAAAATATAATCTGGCGCGTTGTATTGAAGCGACCACAGCAGGCTACCGTGAAGCCGGTTGGCTATAAAGTATTGAATCTAAGGAGTGAGTATGAGTCAAATTAGCATTTATCATAATCCACGTTGCAGTAAAAGCCGGCAGACTTTGGCTTTGTTAGCAGATCAAGGTGTGACGCCGAAAATTATTGAGTATCTTAAAACCCCACCGTCAGTAAAAGAGCTGGATACTATTTTACAAGCGCTTGGCAAGGAGCCACTTGAGGTGATGCGTACTAAAGAAGCCACTTTTAAAGATTTGGATCTCAGTAAACAAGATGAACGTTCTCGCCAGGAATGGATAAAGTTGATGGTAGAGCATCCTGTATTGATTGAGCGGCCGATCGTCATCAATGGTAAAAAAGCGGCTTTGGGGCGCCCCCCTGAAGAAATTCTAAAGATTTTATAGTGTTATCGTAGAACTCTGGTTTTGAGGGTATTTGCGGTGAATCAAGCTTTCTAACGGATTCCCGCAACCTTTTCCCTTAAACTGCGAAAACGCCCCTTAAGGAGATAGCTTTAGTATTGCGTCTATTCTTAAGACCGACTAAGCTCGCGAGTTCACTATGGAACCTCAAAAAATCATCGTCCGGGGCGCCCGGCAACACAATCTGAAGAATGTTAATGTTTCGATTCCGCGCAATAGCCTGACGGTTATTACGGGTTTGTCAGGCTCCGGGAAATCCTCTTTGGCCTTTGATACGCTCTATGCCGAAGGGCAGCGCCGCTATGTAGAGTCATTATCAGCCTATGCTCGGCAATTTTTGGAGCAGATGGGTAAGCCCGATGTGGATACTATTGAGGGGCTATCACCGGCTATCTCCATTGAGCAGAAGAAGACTAGTAATAATCCGCGATCCACAGTGGGAACGGTCACTGAGCTCTATGACTATTTTCGCTTGCTCTTTGCTCGGGTCGGCAAGCCCTTTTGTTATGAGTGTCATAAGCCGATTGCTGCGCAGACCATCAGTCAGATGGTCGATCAGATTATGAAATTAAAATCGGGTAGTAAGATGCATGTGTTGGCGCCGGTGGTGCGGAGCCGAAAAGGTGAATATACTAAAGAACTGCAGAATTTTGCCAAGCAAGGCTTTGTGCGTGTGCGCGTGGATGGTGATACTTATGACCTCGCTGATAAAATTGTTATCGATAAAAAGAAGAAACACGACATCGACCTTTTTGTAGATCGATTGATTTTAAAAGAGGGTATTGAGGGGCGCTTAGCCGATTCCATTGAAACAGCCTTACGTCATGCGGAAGGACTTGTGACCATTGAGCTGTTGGGTGGCGAGAGCATGACCTTTTCAGAAAAATTTGCCTGTATTGATTGTGGTGTGAGTTATCCGGATATTGGTCCGCAAATGTTTTCGTTTAATAATCCACAAGGTGCCTGTGCCGATTGTAACGGACTGGGCATCAAACAATTTTTTGATGAAGCGCAAGTCGTGCCCAACCCTGATTTAAGTCTGCGTGACGGGGCGATTGTGCCGTGGACCGGTCGTTATGAAGATTATTATTGGAATCAGCTCGAGAGTTTATCCAAGCATTATAAATTTGATGTCTATACGCCCTTTAAAGACTTACCTAAAAAAGTTCAAAAGCTCGTTATTTATGGGGGTAAAGATAAAGTCGATTTCTTTTTTGATATGGGTGACGAGGTATCTAACTATTCTGAGCGTTTCGAAGGCGTTATCCCCAATCTGGATCGTCGCTACAAAGAAACCGACAGTGATTCTATCCGCGAAGAATTAGAAAAATATATGACTGTGCAGAAATGCCCGACCTGTAAAGGAGCGCGCTTACGTCCAGAAGCCTTAGCTATCAAAATTGATAGTAAAAATATCGATAATGCGGCCGGTTTTTCTATTGAGCAAGCGGTCGAGTGGTTTGGTAAATTAAAACTCAATAAAAAAGATGAGAAGATTGCGGAACGTATCCTCAAAGAGATTCGTGAGCGCTTAGGTTTCATGAATAATGTGGGTTTAGGCTATTTAACCTTGGATCGCCGTGCAGGTTCTCTTTCTGGTGGTGAAGCTCAGCGGATCCGTTTAGCTACGCAGATTGGTTCAAGTTTGGTGGGTGTGTTGTATATCCTCGATGAACCTTCTATTGGCTTACACCAACGTGATAATGACCGCTTGATTGAAACGCTGAATCGACTTCGTGATTTAGGGAATACAGTATTAGTCGTAGAGCACGATGAAAATACTATGAAAGAAGCCGATTATCTCATTGATATGGGTCCTGGCGCGGGTGTGCATGGGGGTGAGGTAGTAGCTTGTGGAACGCCTCAAGAAGTTATGAAGAATCCTAAGTCAGTGACCGGAAAATATCTTTCAGGAAAAAAGTCTATTGCGGTCCCTAAAGTCAGACGGACTGGCAATGGCAATAGTTTAACACTCACTCATTGTACCGAAAATAATCTCAACAAGGTTAGTGTGTCGTTTCCTTTGGGTGTGTTTACTTGTGTTACAGGTGTTTCGGGTTCGGGGAAAAGTACTTTAATCAATGACACGCTCTATAGAGCGATTGCTCATAAATTAAATGGGGCACGTAACCCCGGAGGTGCTCATGATGAACTTATCGGTTTAGAACATATTGATAAGGTTATTGATATTGATCAGTCGCCGATTGGACGGACGCCGCGCTCTAATCCAGCGACGTATACTCAAGTGTTTACTCCGATTCGTGATTTATTTGCGAGTCTGAATGAAGCCAAGATTCGTGGTTATAAGCCAGGACGTTTTTCCTTTAATGTAAAAGGGGGGCGTTGTGAAGCCTGTGAAGGTGATGGAATCCTGAAAATTGAAATGCACTTTCTTCCAGACGTCTATGTGGAATGTGAAGTTTGTCGGGGCAAGCGCTTCAATCGTGAGACTTTAGAAATTCAATACAAGGGCAAAAACATTGCTGATGTCTTAGAGATGACCATTGAGGAAGCAAGCGGCTTCTTTGAGAATATCCCCACCATTAAAAGTCGTTTAGATACCTTAATGGATGTGGGTTTAGGTTATGTCGAATTAGGTCAGGCGGCCACAACCTTGTCGGGTGGTGAAGCCCAGAGGATTAAACTTTCTAAAGAACTCTCTAAGCGTTCAACGGGTAAAACACTTTATATTTTAGATGAACCCACCACCGGCCTGCATTTTGAAGATATCAATAAACTACTGGAAGTGCTGAATCGCTTGGTTGATGCGGGTAATACGGTGATTGTCATTGAACATAATTTAGATGTGATTAAGACAGCCGATTGGATTATCGATTTAGGCCCCGAAGGGGGAAGTGGCGGTGGGAACATCGTCGTCGAAGGCACACCCGAAGAGGCGGCGCAGAATGTGAAATCTTTTACCGGAAGATATCTACAAGAGTTGCTGCCAGCAGCAAAAAAGAAAAAACGGGCCTAAACCTCGAGAGTTAGACTAATAAGAGGCGCATTTTCTGCAATATATTGTAATTATTGAATATTTTAAGGGTTCTACATAGAGCGCATTTGTTGGGCTTGACTAATAAATGTACCTATTTTATAGGTACATAATGAAGGAAATTTTTGGTAGCCAAACCAAGGTCGATCTTCTTTGCTACTTGGGATTACGCGGTGCTAGCACTGGGCGGTCTTTAGCAAGACAACTAAACGCTAGCCCGACTCCTATCTTTAAAGCCCTGCGCCAGCTGACTGATGAAGCGATTATTCTAAAAATGGGACAGCCTTCCTTTTATGCCTTAAATCCTCACTATCGTTATTACGACGAAATTATCCGGATGATTTATAAAAGTATGGATCCGACAAAAACGCCGACGTTCCTTCCTGATATTCCAGAAGAACGACGTATCGATGTGATTGGTATCTATGAGCTTCTGGCCGTACGCGGTACAATTGTTACAACGCAAAAACTGTCGGATCGATTAAGAGAGCGTTATGCTTGAAGCGCTAAAACAAATCATTTCGTTGTTTAAAAGGCACAACATTGACTATTGTCTGATAGGTGGTCTTGCGATGATGCTGCATAATGGTCGCGCCAATACGGTTGATATTGATTTTTATATTTTAGTGAATGATTTAAAGAGTATCTATAAATTATTTTCTGATCAGGGTTTTGAAGTTAGAACAGCTGGAGAGCATCAGCTGAAAACAAAAGTACAACAGGTTCCGATTGATTTACTTTTGGCTGACCATTACGTGGGTGCTGATGTCGTGATGCGTGCTGTCGAAAAGCCTTTGGGCGAAGACTTTGTGAGAATCGCGACTCCTGAAGATATCATTGTGTTAAAAACTCTAGCCAATCGTTCTATAGATCGTCGCGATATTGAAGAACTTCGTGAACTATTTGGAGACTTGTTGGATGAAAAATATATTACACGCCAACTCAAGAAAATAAATAAGCTGTTAAGCTAGTTACTAAATATAAGGGATGTTATGAGTCAGCAAAGAGAAGGGGTTCAAGCCTCGATCCATGAATTATTAAGCGAGCGTTGGAGTCCACGGGCGTTTACAGATCAGCCCGTCACGGCTGAAAAAATTATGAGTTTATTTGAAGCTGCGCGGTGGCAGGCCTCTTGTTTTAATGAACAGCCTTGGACCTTTTTTATCGCGACGCGGGAACAGGGGGAGGACTATCAGGCCCTATTTGATTGTTTGGTAGAGCCCAATCAAGCCTGGGCTCAAACGGCTCCCCTTTTAATTCTGGCCGTGGCACAGACTCAATTTTCGCGTAACCAAAAACCGAATCGGCATGCGCAATATGATACAGGTATGGCTGTGGCTAACCTGGTGACAGAGGCCACATGCTTGGGCTTACATGTACATCAAATGGCTGGCTTTAATGCGGAACAAGCACGGACAACGCTTAATATTCCAGAGGGTTGTGAACCGATGGCCGTCATGGCTGTGGGTTATTGTGCGGCACCTGAATCATTGAGTGACGTACTCCAAGAGCGCGAATTAGCACCACGAACCCGCAAAGATTTATCGAGCCAAGTGTTTCAAGGTTCTTGGGGCATAACGACCACTTTATTGAAATAATTTAAGCTGAGGCCGCTTGGGGCAGCGCTTCAATTTTATCGAGATTAACCGACACAACCTTAGAACAGCCAGGCTCTTGCATTGTGACCCCAAAGAGACCATTACACAGATCCATCGTCATCTTGTTATGGGTGATCAAGATGAATTGTGTCCGGTGGGTCATGTCAGAAATCAACTGATGGAAGCGTGCCGTATTAGCATCGTCCAAAGGTGCATCCACCTCATCAAGAATACAGAAGGGCGAAGGCTTCACTAAGAAGATCGAGAAGATAAAGGCCACCGCCGAGAGGGCTTTTTCACCACCTGATAACAATGAGATATGCGAAGGACGTTTACCTGGTGGTTGGACGAAGAGTTGAACCCCTGTGTTGAGCAGGTCATGCTCATCTTCTAATTTTAACTCAGCTTTTCCGCCTTTAAACAGACGTGGAAAGACTTGAGAAAATTTTTCTTGAACTTGCTTGAAAGTATCGTCAAACCGCTCTTTGGTGGTTTGGTTGATTTTAGTGATCACTTTTTCAAGATTGGTAATAGAGTTTTCTAAATCTTCATATTGTGAGGATAAGAAAACTTCACGTTCTTTGAGTTCTTCAAACTCAGGAATGGCTTCCATATTAACAGGGCCAATTTTTTCAATTTTTTCACGAAGCTCTTGGGCTCGGGCAGTAGGATCGTCACATTCCGGAACTTTTTCGGCCCATTCTTGAACCACTTCGCTCAAATTAATCATATACTTCTCTGAGATATGGCCGGTCAGATAATTAAGTTCACCATCTAAGCGGGTTAAAGAAATTTTTAATTCAGAGGTTTGTCCACGGGCATCATCTAAATTCTGGCGGGTTTGCCGTGATTGAATCTCTTGTTCCTGCATTTGAGTTCGCTTGCGATTAAAATTTTCTTGAGATTCAGCCTGCTGTTTTTTCAGCTCATCACTTTGTACCTGAGTGTGTGCAATCGATTCACCCAGGGCAACAACTTCTTCTTGCAGCTGTGTGATTTTGTCGCTTGCTTGTTTGATTTCACTCGTACGAGAATCAATGCGTTTGATCAGATCCGCTTTCATGGTCTGTAAACGATTGAGCTCGGCTCTAAAGCTAGCCTCACGTTCTTCGACGGAAGCCATTTTGATTTTGGATTCTGTAAAGGCCTCATAGTGTTTGGCTAAAGTTTCCTCAGCGCTTTGCAAGCCCGTTTGCCAAAGGCTCAGTTGGTTTTCTTCATCACTTTGACGTGTGCTCGCCTGAGTCTGTAAATTTTGGATTTCTTCACGGGTTTGTTTGTTCGTCTGAATATTTTGTTCGAGGTCGTCAATGCGCTCTTGCAAAGCCGCGAGTTGATCTTGTAGGCGTTGTTCATTGGCTTGTTGGTGAGAGAGCTCTTTTTCTAAGGAAGCTTTATTGACTTGAAGGGTTTGCCATTCTTGATCCAAGGCCCGTAGTTCTAGATCCACTCCTGAGAGCGTCCCCTCTAATTGACTAACCGCATCGTCTTTCAAACCAATTTCTTGTTCTAAGCGAACGACTTCACGGCGCAAGCTGTCAATTTCGCGACGTTTTGCCAGGATGTTATTAGAATCTTGTTTGGCATGGCCGCCGGAAATCACACCGGAAGGATCCATGACATCTCCATCCAGAGTTACGAAACGTAACTGAGTGCGCCCACTTTCCCATAAAGCTCGTGCGGTGTCCAAAGAGTCAACTAAGAGCACATCGTTAAAGAGATAATGGGCAATATTTTCTAGATCAGGCTTAATAGTGACTTTGCTGAGTAAAGGCCCAATCACACCCTCGGTTTCTGCGGGAAATACTTCTGAGGGACGTGCCCGGACATTTTTAGGAAGAAAGCTAGAACGACCACCAGCCTCTTTTTTGAGGAAGTCGACCGCTTCAATGCTGCGTTCATGGCTTTCAACCACAATGTACTGTAGTCTTTCTCCTAAAGCCGCGACTAAGGCAGATTCATATTGCGGCTCTGTGGAAATGCCATCGGCCACCACCCCAAATACGCCATCCCGTTTGGGGCCTTTAAGAATTTTTTGGACGCCTTCACCAAAGCCGGCAAGGCTTTTTTCTAATTCGACTAAAGAACGCAGGCGTGAACGCTTATTGACCAGCTCTTCTTGTAAGCTGGTCAAGTCACGTTGACGGTCTTCACGGGTGCGCGAGCCATCTTCTAACTGTTGCTTCATGTCTTGGCGACTTTTTTCTAAAGTGCGCACTTGTTCTAAGAGCTCTTGTAAAGATTTTTCTGTAGCGAGTACGGCAGCTTTGCGTTCTGTGCATTGTGATTGAAGTTCAGTGTGTTCATCACGATTGCGTGCTAAGCGATTTTCTAAATCAGGCAATTGTTGTTCTGTGGCCTGCAAACGACTTTTTAAGGTAGCGAGCTCTTGGCTTAGTTTACCGATGCTATCACGACAGCCTTCTAAAGAAACGGCTTTTTCATGCCGGGTATGTTGGCTTTGTTCCCAGATTTCTTGTGCAGCGTCTAAGGCGGCACGGGCTTGCTGGGTCATCTCTTCAATGGATCCAGAATTTTCTTGTTTGCTTAATAAGGCTTCTTCAACTTCGGTCAATTGACTGCGACCTGACTCAAGTTCTTCCTGCCACTTTTCTGTTTGTTCTTTGATCGATTGAATTTCTTGTGCTTTATATTGCTTCTGGGTCCGGGCAAGTTGCAGTTTATTACTGAGTTCAAAATTTTGTTCTTGATAGCGTGAAAGCTCAGCCTCTTTTTCAGTGAGCTCTAAACGCTGTTTATCGAGATCAAGTTCTAATTGAGAGAGGGCCCCCTGTGCCGCGGCTTCTTTTTCAGTCCATTGATTGAGTTCTTGGGTCACAGCACTACGATTTTGATTCTTTTGTTGAAACTGTAGAGCGGATAAGTACAATTCCAGGCCGCGCAGTTCATCGCGATATTGATGATAGCGTTCGGCTTTTTTCACCTGACGTTCCAGAGAACGAATTTGCCGGCGGATTTCAGCAATAATGTCGCCAAGCCGGAGTAAATTATTTTGAGTCGATTCCATGCGCCTTAAGGCAGCATCACGACGTGATTTAAACTTAGAGATACCGGCGGCTTCTTCAATGAGGCGACGGCGGTCTTCAGGTTTGGCATTGATGGCAAAATCCACTTGGCCTTGAGCGATAATAGAATAAGCCTTGGTGCCAGCACCGGTGCCTAAAAATAAATCTAAAATATCACGCAGACGGCAAGGTACTTTATTAATAGAGTACTCACTGTCACCGGAACGAAAGAGTTTGCGGGTGACAGTGACTTCAGAAAATTGACTGTATTCGGGAGGGACGATGCCGTCTTCAGTGGAAAAGGTCAGTGAAACGCTGGCCATGCCGAGCGGGGCTCGATTGGAAGATCCATTAAAAATAATATCTTCCATGGCCTTGCCGCGAAGATGTTTGGCAGATTGCTCACCCATGACCCAACGGATGGCATCCACCACATTAGACTTACCGCAACCGTTAGGGCCGACAATTCCGACGATAGGGAGATCAAAATCTATGGATGTGGGGTCAACGAAGGACTTGAAGCCCTGCATTTCGATTTTTTTGATCCGCATAATGCCCTAGTTAGTTTTTAAAAAGTGAAGTCTGCATGCACGCTAGCATGGCCTTCCTCAGCCTGTAAAGGGTGAAATCCCTAGATATGGTGGGGCTTTACCCACCCACCTACAAGATATAGTGGATAAGCTGTGAATAAAAAGTAATCAGTAAGTTACTAATAAAAGTAGAGTTATTTCCAGAGCTTAGCTCTGGTGCGCTGAGTTCAAAGGTTTGTGTTGGGTTTATGAAGCTTGGCTTTTGATAGTGAGAATGAGTTGGTTGATGCCGCTTTGAGTTTTTTCTTCGCAAATCTGTAGGGCACCCGTTTTCAATAAATAATAGAGATCTTGTAGCTGGGCAATTTTGGGGTGATCTGTTAAATGTTGTGGTACGGGGTTTGAGCTTTCAGGACTCAGTTTTTGGGCGAGGTCTAAAAAAGCTTGGTAGCTGATGTTGACGAGCTGCTTATACTCAGAATCGACTCGAAAAATGCATGACATATTTGTCTTCACGGCTGACGAGCTCTCCATATAAAACAATTATAGTTGTAATTAATTAAGTTTGTCTAGCTTGTTGTAAAATACAACTATATTTCAACTTATTAAAAGTCATTATACAAATAAAATTATTGGATAATTTTTTTACCATTTATCTTACCTGTCGTTCTTGGCTCATGTTAAAAATGCCAAACTTTGAAGACGTCTTTCCACGGAATATTGGATCGTGCTTTGGCCCGCCAGGGTCATCGTAATCTCCTGTCTTTTTACCGAGCTCATGCCTTCTCTTTTAGTTATGAATATTTGCGCCAGATTGTCCAAGGCAACAAGGTGCCATCGCCTAACAAGGTGAAGGAATTAGCCACGGCTTTAGGTCTCAATCTACGGCGCTTTCAACAAGCCGCCAATGAATTTCGCTTTGAGCAAGATTTAAAGCGCTATAAGTCGCAGGCCAGCACAACTCAACAGGCTGAAGTTGCCGAAAAGGTGCGTAGTTACGGAAAAAAGGGTAAGCTGGAGGTGCAGTTAGAGCGCCTGATAGCCACTCTTACCGAAGCTCAGCAAAAGCATATGGTGACGTACATCAAATTCATGAAGCAACAGTGGCGCAAACAAAAACAACGCAAAACATAAATTCCTGGCCGCCTTCGGAACGCCCCCGCGAACGTCTCTGGCAATTGGGGGTCGATGCTTTGTCCGATGCGGAATTGTTAGCACTTTTTCTACGCTCAGGGCGCCAGGGTACGAATGTCCATCAACTGGCGCAAGGCTTGTTGGCGGATTGCGGTGGTTTGGTCGGGTTAGCCGGACAAGCGCCTCATAAATTATTAGAAGTTGCCGGTTTAGGTCCGGCAAAAGTGGCTAGTTTGCTGGCGGCTTTTGAGTTGGGTAAGCGTGTACTGCGCAGTCATATGGTGAAGCGTCCTGTGATTGATGCCGCCGATGATTTGTTTGAATGGTTGCGACATGAGTTTGTAGGTTGCCGCGAAGAAATCTTTCAAGCTGTCTTGCTGGATGCAGGCCATCAGGTGCTTAAGTTATTGCCCTTAGCCCATGGTGATAGCACGCATATCGCCTTATCTATTCCCTATGTTTTGCGGCAGTTGCTGAGCGAAGGCTGTGCGGCGGTCATTTTTGTGCATAATCATCCATCCGGAGATCCCGCGCCCAGTGACTCGGATCATGATCTGACAGCACGGCTTTATGAGGCGTGTACAACGATCGCGCTGCCTTGTCTTGATCATATCATTATCGGAGAACAGGCTTACTATAGTTTTGCAGAAGTAGGTCTACTGGGTTAAGCGCGCCGAGTTTGCCATTATTGCGTTAAGGAAAGCTAGCGACAATACTTTGAGTATTTAAGTTGATAATCAAAATATTATTGGAATCCAGGTTGCCGACATAGAGATAATCGGTACCCCCCAAATTTGCGGCGGTTAAGGCAAAAGGTCCTTGTCCTGACAGGGTTCCGGAACCTAAATTAAGTTCTGTGGCTTCGCTGATATCACCAGGGTTAGAGAGATCAAATATTTTAAGGGAATTTTCTTCTTCGCTGGCGACATAAAGTTTGTCTAGATAGACCAGCATAGCATTTGAATCTTTGTCCAAAGATAAAGTTTCTTGCTGCACATTAATATCAGTATCGTTAATGGTACGTGTGTCCTCAATATCAATTTCTGTAATGGCTTCGCTGTTTTCTGCAATAGGGGGAACCGTTTCTGGATTAATCACTCGTAGGCGATGCACATCGTCATCATTGAAATCAGCCTCAGTCACATAAATGTTGTTTCCATCCGTAGTAATGGCCCGCAACTCTTCCATGTCAGTGATCAGATAATCAATGGGATTTAGGCTGGTATCCGTAGCTTTATCCAAGTTGATGACATAGATAATCCCGGCACGATTACTTAAAAAGGCTTGTTGCCCTAAAATAGCAATGTGTGTGGTTGAATCTCCTTTGACAACATTGCCATTTTGTAGCGTCACTTCTAATGATTGGGTCACATTATTGTTTGGGTCGTTAAGCTCAAAACTTTCTAAGGTGCCATCTGAAACAACATAAAAGTTATTAGAGGCATCACAGCAGGCAATACCAAAAGGGTTTTCACCGCTTGAGAACTCTTCAGTTGTGCCAAAACTACCGGCTTCGTTGACATTAATTCTTAAGAGTTCGTCGATGATATCATTTTTATTATTGGAGAGTCGATTAGTGACCAAAAGCTGTTGGTTTGCGGTATCCAAAAAAGCTTCCCCAGATAAACTTGGAATAGATATCGGATTATTGGGGTGGTTTAAAATAACGGGTTGCTCTGGGTTTGAGATATCTAAAGTAAGCAGAGTGGCGTCATCAAAGGCGACATTTAAATTTGAGTTGACCACGTAAGCCCGGTTGTTAGCGGCATCGATGACAATGGAAATAGGCCCTGATAAATTATTGCCGATGGCAACAAATAAGGGGTCGCCGGCGCAGCTAGAGAATAGAAAGCAGTTGAGTACTAATATTAAACCATAGGAAGTTAATCTAATGCGAGCAGAGCTAGCTTTAACGAGGCGGTGTAGTTTTTTTAGCATGAGAAGCAATACTCCCGGTTAACTTAATTATTAGCTTTGCAGATTTACCTGCGCGGCCGCTAAACGTGCTGCAGGTACCCGGTAAGGTGAGCAGCTGACATAGTTCAAGCCTAAATGATGGAAAAAGGCAATCGAACTGGGTTCGCCGCCGTGTTCTCCACAAACACCGACTTTTAACTGAGGATTGGTTGATAAGCCTTTTTCAAGTCCAATTTTAATCAACTGGCCGACACCCGCTTGGTCCAAGACAGAGAAGGGGTCGCGGGGTAAGATTTCTGTGTCCACATAATAGGGGAGAAATTTATTTGCGTCATCGCGTGACACACCAAAAGTCATTTGGGTCAGATCGTTGGTTCCAAATGAGAAGAAATCGGCGTGTTGTGCAATAGTGTCAGCAGTGAGCGCGGCACGTGGCAACTCAATCATGGTGCCAATGTGGTATTCCACTTTAACCCCCATGGCTTTAACGACTTCTTGGCAGATGCCATTGACTTCACCGCGGATCTGTTCCAGTTCTTTGTCGATGCCGACCAGTGGAATCATGATTTCTGGAATGACATTAATTGATTCATCTTTTACCAGTTCACAGGCTGCTTCCATGATGGCGCGTGCCTGCATCTTATAAATTTCAGGATACGTAATAGCTAAGCGACAACCGCGGTGTCCTAACATGGGGTTTGCTTCATGTAGATTCTCGAGGGTGGCGTTCAGTCGTTCGAGTGGGATGCTTAAGCTATTGGCTAATTCAGCAATTTCTTTTTTCCCGTGCGGTAAGAACTCATGTAAGGGTGGGTCCAACAGACGGATATTTACCGGAAAGCCATCCATAGTACGGAGAATTTCTTTAAAGTCACTTTTCTGAAAGGGTAAAAGTTCTGCCAAAGCTTTCTCACGTGCTGCGGGGTTTTCAGCAACAATCATGCGACGCACGGCTTCAATGCGATCGGGTTCAAAGAACATATGTTCGGTACGACATAAGCCGATCCCTTCAGCGCCAAAATTACGGGCGGTCAGGCAATCTTCTGGTGTGTCGGCATTGGTGCGAATTTTTAAAGTACGGTATTTATCACACCAATCCATAAAAATACCAAAGTCACCAGAGAGCTCTGGTTGAATGGTAGGGATCGGTCCTTTGAAAACTTCGCCTGAGGAACCATCTAAAGTAATAACGTCGTTGGCATGAATAACCGTATTGCCTACAAAGAAACGATTGTTTTCATAATCAATTTGGACTTCGCTGGCACCTGTGACACAGCATTTGCCCATGCCACGCGCTACCACGGCCGCATGTGAGGTCATACCACCGCGAGCGGTTAAGACACCGGCAGCCGCGTGCATCCCATGAATATCTTCAGGAGATGTTTCTAGGCGCACTAAAATAACACTATCTCCTTGTGCCGCACGTTGTTCGGCTTCATCGGAGTTAAAGACTACCGCACCCACGGCGGCACCTGGAGAGGCGGGTAAACCTTTGGTCAACACATCTCCTTCCACATTTTTGTCTAAGCGTGGGTGTAAGAGTTGGTCTAATTGTTCTGGGCTGACCCGAGAGATAGATTCTTTTTCAGTGATTAATTTTTCTGCGACCATGTCCACGGCCAACTTGACGGCGGCTTGGGCCGTGCGCTTACCATTACGAGTTTGCAACATCCAAACTTTACCTTGCTGGATAGTAAATTCGATGTCTTGCATGTCACGGTAATGGGCTTCTAACTTTTGGTAGATGTCGACTAAAGTTTTATAGGCCTTGGGGAAGACGTCTTCCATGGTTTGCACATGTTTAGGCATTTCCGGTTTACGACAAATGGGTTGGGGTGTGCGGATGCCGGCCACCACATCCTCACCTTGAGCATTTACGAGGTACTCACCAAAAAATACCTTTTCACCCGTGGAAGGATCACGTGTAAAGGCAACGCCGGTACCGCAATCTTGTCCCATGTTGCCAAAGACCATGGCTTGGACGTTGACAGCCGTGCCCCAAAGCCCAGGAATATTATTAATTCTACGATAATCAATGGCACGTTTGTTGTTCCATGAACCAAAGACCGCGGTGATAGCTCCCCAAAGTTGCTCTTTAGGATCTTGGGGAAAGGTCTTGCCGGTTTTTTCGGCAATGACTTCTTTGTAACTTTTGACCATGCCTTGGAGATCATCCACGGTTAATTCAGTATCTAAAGTAATTCCGCGACGTTGTTTGGCGCGTTCTAAAATATGTTCAAAATTTTCGCCATCCATGCCCATGACAACGTTGCCGTACATTTGAATGAAGCGCCGGTAGCTATCAAAGGCAAAACGAGCATCTTGACTTCGCTCGGCTAAGCCTAAAACGGTTTCATCGTTCAAACCTAAGTTGAGCACGGTATCCATCATGCCGGGCATGCTGACGCGTGCGCCGGAACGGACAGAAACTAATAAAGGGTTGGATGTGCTGCCGAATTCTGCGCCCATGCTGCTTTCCATCTTATTAAGGGCGACGTCGATTTCTTGAGCTAAACTTTTAGGGTATTCCTCGTTATGGTCATAGTAATAGGTGCAGACATCCGTGGTGATCGTAAAGCCAGGAGGAACCGGGATGCCGAGACGACTCATCTCCGCGAGGTTGGCGCCTTTGCCGCCGAGCAAGTTCTTTTGATCGACGGTACCATCGGCCTGTCCATCACCAAAACAATACACGTATTTCTCTGCCACTTTGTTTCTCCTTGAAAATATTACGTAGGACTACTAACGCTTAAATTTTTCTTCCAAATATAATTCCAATTGATCAACTGATACACGATCTTGTTCCATGGTGTCGCGACTGCGGACGGTTACCTTGTGGTCCTCTTCGGAATCAAAATCATAGGTCACACAGAAGGGCGTGCCAACCTCATCGTGACGGCGATACCGTTTGCCGATGCTACCAATGGCATCAAAGTCGATGCTGAATTTTTTGCGTAAGGCAATTTCTACTTTTTTGGCAGGTTCGCTCAGTTTTTTAGACAAAGGGAACATCGCTACTTGGTAGGGGGCAATCTCAGGATTGATTTTTAAAACAATCCGCGTTTCGCCGTTGACCGTTTCTTCACGATAGGCATCTGCCAACACGGTTAATAAGGTGCGATCTACCCCTACAGAACTTTCGACCACGTTCGGGATATATTTTTCGTTTGTTTGATCATCAACCACTGAAAAATCTTTGCCAGATACTTTGGCATGTTGTGAGAGATCATAGTTGCCACGGTCGGCAATCCCTTCTAATTCAGACCAACCAAAGGGAAACTCATACTCTACATCAGTACAGCCATTTGCGTAATGGGCTAATTCATCGGCGGTATGCGGGCGTAGGCGCAGGTTTTCTTTGCGGACGCCTAAATTCACGAACCAATTAAAACGTTCTTGCACCCAATAATCGTAGAAGCGCCCAGACTCTTGAGCGGTACAGAAAAATTCCATTTCCATTTGTTCAAACTCACGGCTACGGAAAATAAAATTGCGCGGGGTGATTTCATTGCGGAAGCTTTTCCCTACTTGGGCAATACCAAAGGGAGGCTTCTTACGCGCCGTGGTCATAGTGTTTTTGAATTGTGTAAAAATAGATTGGCAGGTTTCGGGGCGTAAATAGGCCACCGAAGCATCATCTTGCACCGGGCCCACAAAGGTTTTGAACATGAGGTTAAACTCACGGGGTTCTGTGAGTTCGCCACCACAGGCCGGGCATTGTTCCAAGTCAGGAATTTGATCGGTGCGAAAGCGCTTTTTGCACTGTTTGCAGTCGACCATGGGGTCTGAAAAGCTGTCGACATGACCCGAAGCCACCCAGGTCTGGGGATGGGCAATGATGGAGGTATCTAAACCTACGACATCATCCCGGTATTGCACCATATAACGCCACCAATGGGACTTGATGCGATTGCGTAATTCAACCCCCACTGGACCGTAATCCCAAAAACCGCCGATACCGCCGTAGGGTTCGCTAGATTGAAAGATAATCCCGCGTCGCTTGCACAGCGACACTAATAATTCCATGCTGACTTGGTTATTCATAAGAACCCGTGTGAGTAGTCCGCTGCGTCGGGGGTGTCAAGGGGGAGCGTGCTCCTTCAATTGGCTCTGGCAGTAGGCTGTGCTTATTACGATCATTCGGCTGATTTTATTGCTAAATCAGGGCGCTTGCGCCCAACCTAAAAATTACACCTAACTACCTAATTTTATTATTGCTTTTGATTTAATTTCCCCTAGAATGTTCTCTATTCCATGAGTCGGTATCAAAAAACAGCGGGCCTCCGTTTTGGGATGGCTTTATTGATAGCTTCAGGGGCTTTAGCCACGGTGGGCTGCTTTCCGCGTACCGATGGTCCTCAGCAAGGCAAGGTCGGTCAAGAGGAGGTCGATGAAGTCTTAGCTGTGATGGTAAAAAGTAAAGAAATTCCCCTGGTTCACAGCACCACTGGTGAAATTGTGCCTTCCAATAGTATCAAGCTCAATGCCAGTGCCAATGGGACGATAGGTTCCGTGTTGGTACGTGAGGGGCAGCGGATTAGTGGGGGGACTCAGGTCATTAGATTCGAAAACACTTTAGTTTCTGCTAAGTTAGATTTTGTTCGGGCTGAGGCGGAGGAAGCGGATGCGGCGATAGATTTTGAGCAAAACCGTCTAGAAAATCGGGACACTTTATTAGACGAAGAAGAAATCTCGGCGGCGGTTTATGATTTGATTGATAAGCACTTAGAATATGAAAAAGCGCGTTCTAAACGTGCCAAGACGGAAATTGCTTATCTAGAAAAGGTCGCCGAAAATATTGAAGTGAAAAGTCCTATTGCGGGAGTGGTTCTCAATCGCAGTGTTGAGGATGGGATGCCGGTGACCGAAGGACAATTTTTGATGGAAGTGATTCAAGATGACCCCGTTAAGTTACGGGTTCCTTTACCTGAAGAATTTATCCCCGCCACCTATCGAGGCCAATTATTACAAGTCAATCTCCCTGGAGTAGAACAAGCGGCGACGGTGAAGATTACCGAAGTTGGGGTGGCGGTGGATCCTTTGACCCGCACCTTTGATGTCTTTTGTAAGTTGGATAATTCAGAAGGTCAGTTGAAAACCGGGATGAATTTTCCGGTCACGTTGTCGACAGATAAAAAGACGAAGAAGTTGGCAATTCCAAAATCAGCCGTGGCACTGCGTGATAAAAAAACCGTGGTATTTTCCATTGAAAACGGAGTGGCCAAACAACTGCGTGTCAAGTTAGGGCGAGCGAGCGGTGATGAAGTGGCCGTACAAAAGGGTGTGGAGGAAGGCACAATTATTATTGTGGATCCCCCCAAGACCTTAAAGCATGGGAACAAGGTCGAGATCAGAACTGCGGTAGCGCCGCCTGAATAGCGTGTCTTGTTCACTATGAAACCCAACATCATTGCTGTTAGTTTATTGGCAGCTTGGCTGATAGGTGCTGCAACCGCACAAGCTTGGCAGACTTTAGAGTCGCATTTATCTTACCAACAAATTGTGCCAGCACCTGAAGCTCAGGTTCACTTATTAAAATTCTCTCCCAAACATTATGATTTGGATATTTTGCGGGCGGCCGATCACGGCAAAACTCGTGCCCACTTGGCTGAACTCAAAGGGGTTCATCCAATCATCGCTGCGATCAATGCGAGTTTTTTTACGCCGGCTGGCTCAGGAATGGGTTTGTTGGTGCGCAAAGGAGTTCAACTGCGTGCTCTTCGTAAGGCCGCTTGGGGAGTGTTCTTCTTAAAGGGTAAACGACCACGTATTATTCATACGCGTGATTATCATGCGGGTTTGAAACCTGATTTGGCAATTCAAAGTGGCCCGCGTTTGGTGATCAAAGGTAAGACACCGCAGTTTAAAGCAGCGATCCCTAAACGACGCTCTGGTATTTGTGTAACATCTAAAAAAGAAGTGATCCTAGCTGTTGCGGCACCGGTGCCGATAACTTTGCAAGAATTCGCTCAGAGCTTGCAGCCGCATTGTCAGGATGCCCTTAACTTTGATGGGGGCCGTTCCACACAGTTTTATTTGCAAGCGGGTGACAAGCAACTTTCATTTGCAGGGCGTGTGCCGGTGCCTAATTTTCTGATAGTGACACCTAAAGTGATTCCATCGAATCTATAGCGATTGATTCAATCAAAGTTCTTTACTACTCGCTTGTTTTTTTGAATGTGCCCCTACCTTACTTTGTATTCTATAGAACACAGAAACCCGACACTCGAATAATTTAACACGAAACACATCACAACAAACAAGCATAGGTACGCGATGTATTTACCGATTTGGTAATCTTAACGAGCATCCAATTTGGGAGGTATGTCATGTCTTTATATGGAATCTCATTACGAGATCAACAAAACTTAACTCAGCGTCCTGATTCATTCACGAGTGATAGCGAGCCCGTGGAGACGGTTGGAAGTACTCCTAGTATCAAAGCAAACCCTAGCGCGGAATCAGAGTATTTTATCGAAATTGTCTTAAGAAAAACAGAGCTATATGAAAACGGTGGAAGTTTTAGCTATCCTGCTGCTTGGTATGAGCTTTCTTTGTCTCCGAGTCAGCTCAAGGTTTTTCAGTCTGGTGCTGGGAGCATCAAATTAACAGACGAACGACGTGAATTGCTGCTACAGCTGTTGTCAGATGAATATGATGTTGATAATCTTGATTTCGATAACCCTGAGCTCTCTATCAGGCTTAAATCAAGAAATGATATTCGCTTCAGAATGCCAATTAACGATAATCCTGAAAGGGTTAGCATTCAATTTCAAGATGGACATAAAACAGAATTTAATAACACTTACCAAGATACTTACAGAGGATGGCCTACTGACTATTTGGATAGTGATGGTGATTTATCTGAGAGAGAATTATCTCATTTAATGGCATCTCTTTCTGTAAAAGAGCGTAAGGATCTATGCACGACATCTACAATATATGCAGATGAAGAGCCACAATCATGCAGCCAAAAATTAGCACGACAAGTTCGTAGACAGGTTACTAACAGCAATCTGCGTGATGGGTTAGAGAACTTTGTATGGGGAGACTTTCATAAAATAGCGCCGATGATAAGCGTTTCAGGTGGCTGGGCCGGGCCTTTTCAGCGAGGAATCTTTGATCTTCGTGGTGGCGTTGGTATATTTTTAGGGAACTTTGATACGGGATCTTACTCACTCGCGAGAATCGATACTTTTGATGTTGGAGTTCGTGGGCTCTATAATTTTCAGCTTCTTGATGCTGCTATAATTGAAGCAGATGGATCCAATAGAACAAAAACTGGTGAGAGAATGCTAATCACTCGTCATTCTATAATTGCTGAGCCAGTTGTACAGCTCAGTTATGTGAGCCTGAGTACCCCTATTGCAGGGACCTTGAAAACAGCAGAGCACTCAAATCCAACGAATGAGGAGCTTTCATCCCTGACAGTTGGACTGCGTGGATGCTTCTCAATTCCATTCACCTGGGGACTGACTCATGTTTGTGCTGAGAGTTCTAATCTGCTCTACCGAAATAATTCACAAGAACCACGAAATATTATGTTTGGT
>JAJFLM010000201.1 GCA_021772655.1 Deltaproteobacteria bacterium | reverse complement strand
ATCGGCTCCTCAATCAGGTAGACCTCCCTCGCCCCCGCTGATTCAGCTGATTCACGTACGGCGCGTTTCTCCACCTCTGTTACCCCATAGGGAACACAGACGATCATCCGCGGTCGAATAAGCGTTTTACGGTTATGCGCCTTGCGGATAAAATACCTCAGCATCGCTTCAGTCACTTCAAAATCCGCAATCACCCCATCTTTCATGGGACGAATCGCCTCAATACTGCCCGGAGTCCGCCCAAGCATTTCTTTGGCTTCCTTACCCACAGCTAATACCTTTTTGCCACCACGGCTATCCCGGTGAATGGCAACTACAGAAGGTTCAAAGGCAATAATCCCCTTGCTCTTCATATAGACCAAAGTATTCGCCGTCCCTAAATCAATGGCGAGGTCATTGGAAAACAGTCCTAGAATGGGGTCTAATAGCATAACGTGAACTTATTGAAATACTCTAAAGCCATTGTAATTACAAGAATATTCTTGATTTTATAGGCCCTCAAGCCTATGAAATGCGTGCTATGCTTGATTTCATGAGACAACATGCTGAAGGCTGGGGAATTAAAATTCTCCTGGGTGTTATCAGTCTAAGTTTTGCCCTCTTCTTTGGGTACTCTGCTTATACAAACCGCGATCTTGGCGGGCAGGTTGCTGCGGTTATTGGGGAAAAAGAAATTTCCATGACACAATACAACCAGGCCTACCAAGCCTCGATTCAAAGAATCCAAGATCAATTCAGCGAAGGGATCCCGGCTGACTTCACCAAGTTTCTACGCTCTAATGTCCTGCAACAACTCATTCAACGCCAAGTTCAAGTTGATTTCGTTGATCAACTAGGCTTTACTATTTCAGACCAAGAAGTGGCTTCCACCATTAAAAAACAAAAGCAATTTTATCGCGATGGTATCTTTGATATTAATTATTATAAAAAACAGTTCCTCCCCTTTTATCGTGACCAATATGGCATCGACTTTGAAACAGCACTGCGGCAAGATTTAGTATTGGACCAATACAATGCTTTCAAAGCTCAAAGTTTTCTCCCCCCTCTTGAAGAAGAGAACTGGGAAAAACAAAGGAATAAAGAAACTTGGAACTTTGAAGTCGTAAAAGTAAATCGTAGCAAAGCTAAAGAATTACTTAAAGATGCTGAAGATCTGGATAAAGCCATTACAACACAACTAAATACTTGGTTGGCCACATGGAACAATAAACCCTTATCAAAAGCGGAACTCAACAAGCTAGCCGGCACGACAAATAGCGTCACAGTTTCATTATTGAATCGCAGAAAACTCCTCAATCGTCAGTTACCAGAAGAACATGCCTTAGCCTTGTTTAAGTTACGGGAAAAAGGTGTCGTCTATCCGCAACCCATTAAATTAGGAAATGATTGGTTCTTATTAAAACTCAATAAGTACGAGGTACTGACAAAGACTGATCAACCAGCGACCTCTCGCAGCTCTGTTGGTATTAATAATGAATTCTTTACAGCGTGGATTGATGAGTTCCGTAAAAACACCCCCATCAAAGCCAACATCGAGCTTTAAACCACCCGCTTTCCCTAAAGTACTGGAAAGCCTTACGAAAAATGGTGGAGAAGTCTACTTAGTTGGCGGTCCGGTTCGCGACTGTTTCCTAGCTAGAAAAACCAAAGATCTTGATATCTTGGTGCGCAAACTTTCTTTTGAACAAATCAAAAAATTACTTCAGCCTTTGGGTAAAATTATTCTGGTTGGAAAATCTTTTGGCGTACTCAAGTTTAGTCCTCATAATAGTGAGGATGAATTTGATATTGCCTTGCCGCGTACTGAAAAATCTACCGGCACCGGCCATAAAGACTTTGAAGTCAGCTTTGATCAAACCTTGCCAGTAGCAACTGATCTGCAACGTCGCGACTTTACAATCAATGCCATGGCCTACGACTTTTTGAAGAGTCAATTGATTGACCCTCATAATGGACAAGCTGACTTAAATAATAATTTATTGCGTCAGGTTCACGCCAATTCATTTCCTGAAGATCCTTTACGACTATTAAGAGCTATTCAATTCTCAGCTCGCTTTAATCTAGCAATAGAACCGGAAACGCTGGTCGCTATGAAGCAGCATGCCGAACTCATAGAAACAGTAAGTCCTGAAAGAATCACTTATGAAGTTGGGAAGCTATTCCTAGCCGAGCGCCCTTCTGTTGGGTTTTGCATCATGCGCGATACAGGCATACTTAAATATGTGTTTCCAGAGTTACATAAAACTGTGGGTGTTGAACAAGGGAAGAAATTAGCTAACGATGATGTATTTTTACATACTATGCGGGTGCTTGATGCCTCTCGTAGTGACAAGGCCATTCCCTTGGCCGGCGACATGGAACTCATGCTCGCCGCGCTTTTTCATGATGTCGGCAAACCAAGAACAAAGCGCTTTGATAAAGCAAAACAACGACTCACATTTTATGGCCATCAGACCTTGTCACGGAAACTCGCAGAAAAACGGATGCGTGAGCTTAAGATGACCACATTGGGGATCAATCCGGGTAATGTGGCCACTTTGGTTGAACATCATATGTTTCAGGCTAAGTCCTATTTTACCGAAAAAGCCATTCGACGTTTTATCCAATCAATTGGTGAAGAACTGGTATTAAAACTAGTGGACCTACGGACGGCCGATAATCGTGGAGGCAAATACCCTGATGGGATACATGGGGTGCAGCGCTTACGTAAGCGTATCGTAAAAGAGCTCGCCAAAAAACCGGCGCTTACCGTATCGGACTTAGAGATAAGTGGTCATGACTTAATGGAATTAGGCATTCCTGCTGGGCCTGCTTTAGGTGCTATTCTCAAGAAGCTCATTGATATTGTAATTGATGATCCCGAGAAGAATAAAAAAGAGACACTTTTAACCCTCGTTCGTGATACACTCGGACATCAACCCACTTAAAACTCATGAGAATAGGTGACCCCAAAAAGAAATCTCAAAAGCTTTGTCAAAAAGGTGACAAACTTTTTAAAAAAGCAAAATATGATAAGGCCCTGAGTAAGTATGAAGCCGCCTTTGCCCTAGACCAAGACAACCCTGAAATCCTCAGTAAAATGATTGAAGCCCATGATCTCAGCAATAAAGAATGGGATATGGAAGACTTTACTAAGCAAGTTGGCTGGACCATGCAGCAACAAGAACTAGATAATCCACGCATAGCCAGGCTCCATGAAAAATTAGCTCCTGAGTTTGAAAAAATATTTGAATGTATTACCCGCCTCACCAATGCCATTGATGAAGAAGCTGAAGAAAAGGCTATTGATGAAATTTTAAGTTATGGTGATTTAGCAGTCATTCCTTTAATTGAATTTATTCGCTCATTAAAACGCCCGGAAGAAGAAACTCTAGAAGATCTCTTAGCTGAGGACACAGATGATTAAAGTTGGTCTGACCGGTGGTTTTGGCTCAGGAAAAACAACTGTCAGTTCTTACCTTGCGACCCAAGGCATTCCTATTATTGATGCCGATCAAATAGCTCGTGATGTCACCACACCGCCCTCAGATCTATTAGATCAACTCATTCAAACCTTTGGCAAAGAATACTTAACAAATGACGGTCATTTAGATAGGCGTAAGCTAGGTCTCCATGTCTTCCAAAATAACGAAGCTAAACAGCAATTAAATGAAATTATCTTGCCTGCAATCCGCTCTGAAATTAACACGGCCCTCAGTAAAGCAGAACAACAGGGTTATGACCTAGCCATCGTTGATGCCCCCACTTTGTACGAATCAGGCCTTGATCAAGCCATGGATATAAACCTAGTGGTGTGGGCTCCAGATGATCTGCGTCGCAAACGACTGAAGCAACAGCGTCAGTTCTCAGATCAAGAAATCACTCAGCGCTTCGAGGCTCAATGGCCCTTACAGGAAAAAGCCGACCAAGCTGACTATGTCATTGATAATTCTAAAACAGCAAAGGCGGCCCAAGAGGCCGCCCTGCAGATAATCAAACAGATTGTTGAGTCAACTTAAGACTCTTGCATTTCTTTCAATGCGTCCTTTCTTGACAGAGAAACTTTGCCATTCGGGTCAATCTTAATCACTTTGACCGGAACCACATCCCCTTCATTCAAGACATCGGTAACATTGTTAATGCGTTCGAAATCAATTTGAGAAATGTGGAGCAAGCCATCTGTCCCCGGCATAATCTCAACAAAGGCACCGTATTCCATAATTTTCTGGACCTTACCTTGATAGATTTTACCCATTTCAGCTTCGGCTGTTAATTCATTCACACGAGCCATCGCCATTTCACGTGATTCTGGTGAGGACGCATAAATTTGAACTTCACCTGAGTCATCTACATTGATTTTAGCACCGGTATCACTCACGATACCTTTGATATTTTTACCGCCCGGGCCAATCAAATCACGGATACGTGATGGGCTGATATGAACGGTGGTAATTTGCGGAGCATGCTGTGACATCTCTTCGCGTGGGGCTGAAAGCGCCTCATCCATTTTAGCAAGGATATGTAAGCGCCCTGCTTTGGCTTGAGATAAAGCTTCTGTTAAGAGAGCTTCATCAATCCCACTGATTTTAATATCCATTTGCAAAGCGGTGATACCTTCTGAAGTACCAGAAACTTTAAAATCCATATCCCCTAAGTGATCTTCATCACCTAGAATATCAGATAAGATAGCTTTTTCATCGCCTCGACTCACTAGTCCCATTGCAATACCCGCGACCGGACGCTCAATTTTAATACCAGCATCCATCAACGATAAACTCGCACCACAAACAGTCGCCATAGAAGAAGAACCATTCGATTCTAATACTTCTGAAACAATACGTACGGTGTAAGGAAATTCATCAGGGTTGGGCAACATCGGACGGATAGAACGTTCCGCCAAAGCACCGTGACCAATTTCACGGCGGCCTGGGCTCCCAAAACGCCTCACTTCACCCACACAAAATGGAGGGAAGTTATAATGCAGCATGAAATTCTTGCGGCCACCACCAGAAATAGAATCAACCGTCTGAGCTTCATCTTCTGAACCCAAAGTAGCTACAACGAGCGCTTGAGTTTCACCACGAGTAAATAAAGCTGACCCGTGAGCGCGAGGCAAGAGACCTGTTTCAATAGTGATCTCTCTGACTTCATCAAAAGAACGACCACCAATCCGCGTTTTTTCTTTCAAAATCATGTCGCGCATCAGCTTTGATTCAACTGACTTAAAAGCCTGAGAGAAAGCTTCTGCAAGCTCCGTATCTTCAGGGTCTGTGACTAAAGCTGCCTTCGCCGCTTTCTTAGCCTCTGATACCGCCGCACTACGCTCTTCCTTAGCAGCAACGCGTAAAGCCGCATCAATTTTGCTGCCAAATTCTGTTTCTAACTTATCTGCCAGAGCCGTATCTTCTTTTTCGGCTTCAACAACTATCTTAGCTTTACCAACTTTAGCGGCTAAATCTTTTTGTAATTTGATAACCGGTTGAATGGCTTCATGACCGAACATGATCGCAGCAATCATATCTTGTTCGCTAACTTCTAAACTGCCACCTTCAACCATCACGATAGCATCTTCTGTCCCCGCAACAATCAAATCAATGTCACTTTCATCCAATTGCTCAGGTAATGGGTTGGCAACAAGTTGGCCATCAATACGACCCACACGAACACCGGCAATCGGACCTTCAAAGGGTACTTCAGAAATCATCAATGACGCGGAAGCCCCAGCCATCGCCAGAATATCAGGTTCATTTTCTTGATCGGCTGACAGTACTGTCGCAATCACCTGCATTTCATGGCGGAAATTTCCTGGAAACAAAGGGCGAACCGGACGATCAATAAAACGACTCGTTAAAGTCTCGTATTCAGAAGGACGCCCTTCACGTTTAAAGAAACCGCCAGGGATTTTACCAGCAGCAAAGGTTTTTTCTTGATAAATGACTGTCAATGGCAAGAAATCGAAACCTTCACGAGGTTCTTTGCTTGCTGTCGTCGTTACCAAAACAATGGTATCTCCGTATTGTACAGTCACAGCACCACCAGCTTGTTTGGCTAGCTTGCCCGTTTCAATGGTAAGTGGTCGCCCACCAAAATCTACAGTAAATTTTTCAGACATAATTTTATCCCTCCAATAAGAGAAAGACGCAGTCTGACCTTGGAAAATGACTTGAGTAAATCACAGTTTAAGCAGGAGGCTTAAAATGAAGGCAACTGATAACTTAAAACAAGCGACTAAAGTTAAAGCCGCTCCTATTAAATTATCAGCCCAAAAAGCCTCGAAACAAAACTATTTATTACGCAGTCCTAATTCCTTAGTCACCTTGCGATAGCGTTCAATATTTTTTTTCTTAAGATAAGCCAGGAGCCGACGACGTTGGCCTACTAACTTCAGTAATCCACGACGACTTTGGTGATCTTTTGCATGAGTTTTAAAGTGCCCTGTTAAATAGACAATACGTTTGCTCATCAGCGCAATTTGCACCTCAGGAGACCCGGTATCGCTAGTATGGGTTTTAAATTCTTCGATAATAGTATCTTTAGCTAGCCCTCTGGCCATGACTCCTCCTAAATTCTCGTATAACTTACTGGCGTGCTTGCTATCATAGCTTAAGCACCTTGTAAAGTCAGGAAATTAAAATTTTCCTTATATCTTACTCAGTTAGCTCTCTTTGATGGGGTCAAGATGAGCTAAAAGCCCCTCGCCACCCTCATCCATATAGGCCGCAATTTGCTCGATGCTAAGGGCCTGATTCAGCCCATAAGGCCCTACTTGAGTCCTGCGCAAAGCTGATAAATGCGCCGGCAAATCCAGTTCTAAGCCAATATCTTCTGCCAGAGTCCGGATATAGGTCCCTGAAGAGCAGCTAACCATGAACTCCAACACAGCATTTTCATAGCTTAAGAGCTCTAATGCAGTAATTTCTACAGTTCTTTTGGGGCGTTCGACGGCTTGATTTTTTCTGGCATAACGATAGAGCCGTTTTCCATCAACTTTAACCGCGCTATAGAGTGGCACCGTCTGCTCAATGCTCCCATTAAATTGAGCCAACACTCCACTAAGCTGCTCGCGTGATAACTCTGGAACTGGGGCTTCATCTACTATTTGCCCTTCAGCATCACCGGTATCCGTTGAAACTCCGAATTTCACCCAAGCATGATAAGATTTATTCATCCCCATAATAGTACTCGCCTGTTTTGTAGCTCGATTGAGACAAAGCACCAAAACACCTGTAGCCGCCGGGTCAAGCGTACCCGTATGACCAACTTTTTTAGCCCGAACCAGACGCTTTACTTTTTGAACCACATCATTTGAGGTCCAACCATTTGGCTTATCGACGACTAAAAAAGCATTAGTTGTTATCGCTGCCCGTTCCATTGTGGAGCCCTCTAATGATTTGATCTGACTGGGTAATGACATCACGAGTATCATCGTAAAAGAAATTGAGTTTTGGAACATAGCGCAAGAAATTAGTCTTGGCTAATTCGCGGCGAAAAAAACCAGCTGATTTTTTTAAGGCGCTCAAACAATCCTCCAAAGCCTTACCTTCATAAGGAGCATCAAAATAAATACGAGCCTCTTTTAAATCAGCGGTTAATCTTATTTGGGTAAGAGTCACCCCAACTAACCTGGGGTCGCGAACGGAATGAATCAAAATTTTTGAGAGCTCACGATGAATCAAGTCACATACTTGTGTGACCCGGTGAGATGTAACTTCAGGCATTAGAGTTTCGCTGCAATCTCTTTCATTCGATACGACTCAAGCAAGTCGCCCACTTTAACATCATTAAAATTTTCAATACCAATACCGCACTCATAGCCTTGACTCACTTCTTTGGCATCTTCTTTAAAACGCTTCAAACTAGAGATTTTACCTTCATGAATAATAGTACCATCTCTTAAAACACGAATTTGACAGCCACGTAGTACTTTACCATCCACAACAGATGTTCCCGCAATGCTACCAATCTTAGAAACACTGAATACATCCCTAACTTCAGCGCGCCCTAAATACTCTTCTTCATAAGTTGGATCAAGCAGACCTTCCATCGCCTTCTTAATATCGTCAATCGCTTCATAAATAACTCGATAAACTTTAAGATCAATCCCTGATTGCTCAGCTTCTTTACGAGCTTTTGTTTCTGGTCGCACATTAAAACCCACAATAATGGCATTACTTGCCTGAGCGAGGCGGACATCAGATTCTGTAATCGCGCCAACGGAACTATGAAGGATTTTTAAGGTTACTTTATCTGTACTCAGGTTTTCCAGTGAACCACGCAAAGCTTCAATGGAACCATCCACGTCAGATTTCATAACCACACGTAATTCGACCTTCTCTTCTTCTTGAATCTTAGCAAAGAGATCTTCTAAAGATGCCATTTTGGGAGGAGCTACTTGGGAAGCTTTATCTTCTAAACCCCTATTTTCCATAACACGTTGCACATCCTTATCAGAGGCTAAAGCATGGATTAAATCACCCGCGGCAGGCACACCTGAAAAACCAATAATCTCAACGGGAGTCGATGGACCAGCCTCTTTAATAACCTTACCAGTATAATCATGTAGTGCTCGTGCACGTCCACCTTCTAAACCAGCAACAACGGGATCGCCTTTTTTCAAAGTCCCTTCTTGAATCACGGCTGTCACAACAGTCCCACGTCCTTTTTCTAAACGCGCTTCAATAACATAACCCGTTGCTAATTTATTAGGATTTGCTTTCAGCTCTAGTACTTCTGATTGCAATAAAACCATTTCCAAAAGACCATCAATACCTTCACCCGTCATCGCAGAAACAGGAGCCATCATAGTATCACCGCCCCAGTCTTCTGCTAATAAACCCTGTTCAGACAACTGGCGTTTAATATCTTCCAGGTTGATACCAGGCTTATCAATTTTATTGATAGCAACAATAAGTGGAACCTCGGCCGCTTTAGCGTGATTAATCGCCTCAATAGTTTGTGGCTTCACGCCATCATCAGCTGCCACGACAAGTATTACGATATCCGTCACCTGTGCCCCACGAGCACGCATCGCCGTAAAGGCTTCATGACCCGGAGTATCAATAAAAGTAATCTTACCCGCAGGCACACTGACTTGGTAGGCACCAATATGTTGAGTAATACCACCCGCTTCACCTTCAGCAACTTTAGCCTTACGGATATAATCAATCAGGCTAGTTTTACCGTGGTCAACGTGACCCATAATGGTCACAACCGGTGCACGCAGTTCTCGACCTTCATCTGATTCTTGTGCTTCATCAGGAAGAACGGCTTCTTCTTGAAAACCAATATTTTCAATTTCAAAACCGAACTCGGCAGCAATAATTTCAGCCGTTTCGGCATCAATAGTATCATTAAGCGAAACCATACTACCCAAACCAACCAAATGCTGAATAATAGCCGTACCCTTAATCGACATCGCCGCAGCTAAATTAGCGACTGAAATAACTTTATCAATTCTAATTTTGCGTTTCTTCGCACTTGGCGTGGTAACCTGGGTCTTTTTAAAGTCTTTTTTGCCGGTTACACGCTTACCACGACGCTGTTGTTTTTCAGGTTGGAAGATGCGCTCCATTGGATGTTCCACTTTAACATCATCATCGTCGTCCAAAGTGGCCAAAGCCCCTACCTGCTTTAAGCCTCCAGCACGGGTATACTCTTCCATGAGAAGATCATCGCGAGAACGTTTACCCAAAGAATTCTTTTTGGCTTTAGCTTTTTCTGCTTTCTTTTCTTCATCAGCGGTTAATGTCGCCGATTTAACAACAGGAGTACGTTTAGGAACCTCCTCCGTTTTACTTTCAACAGGAACGACCTCTTTTGGCTTAGCTTCAAGCGACTCAACTACAGGAGTGTCTGTTTTATTAACCTGCGCGTCAGCTTCAATAACTTGTTTGGCCTCAGACGCAGCTTCTTTAGGAGCTTCGTCTTCTGTTTTTTTGGCTCGCCGCCTGATAACAGTTCTGGTGACGCGCTTTTCAACTACTTGTTCTTCGTTTTTTTCCGACATAAAATTTTATACTTAAACCTATATTTCAAATAAAATTAACTTGTAGATATCTAAATAAATCACTCCGTCGCCGAAGACTTTGCTCCGCTATCTTCTTCGACTCCAGCAGACTCTGCTACTGGTTCTTCAACTTCTTCACTAGCTTCCGCAGTTCCAACCGGTTCTGCTGTTTCATCTTCAGTAGTTACGTCAGCAGCTTTCGCAGGCGCTTTTTCATTAAGCTTATCACCACCTTCTTCAAAGCCAATGCTCGCCAATAATTCTTGATCTAAATCGCGACCTTCACCCGTTGCCTGAGCTTTCTTTTCAATATACTCTTTGGCCTTCTCTGCAATGACTTGGATACGTTCCTGGCTTATACCTGGAATTTTTTCGAGCTGTTCCAATGGCGCCTCTGCAATTTCCTGCGGGCTACGAAAGGCTTGACTATAAAGAATAGTCGCCATGGAATCTTCCACTTCCAAAGCCGCTACCAATAATTTCTTAGAACGCTTCGCCAAATCTTCTAATTTTTGTTCGCTATAAACATCGATGTTCCAACCTGCTAGTTCAGAGGCCAAACGAACATTTTGCCCGCGCCGTCCAATGGCCAATGACAGCTGATCATCCGGCACCAC
>JAJFLM010000021.1 GCA_021772655.1 Deltaproteobacteria bacterium | reverse complement strand
AGTTTTGAAGATACATATGAGTCTGATTATTCTAATGCACTTGAAAGATGGTCAAATTAATCTCTTAGATATGGAGATTCAAACTTTATTGCTAAGGTAATGGGTACGACTGACTAAAAATATCCAATTAAGTCTAGCTTTATTACAATTGATTTAGCACCTTCTTTCCCAACAAATACTGTTCCTGCAGGATTTAGAGGATATGAATTAAGAGAGTCTGGAATTTCAGGTTCTACTTCTGCTGACATCTATTACAAGACAGATTATTTATCTGGAGATTCAACATTCAAAACATACCTTGGTATTTCTGAACTTGGATATACTAACTTTACTGCTGACGAAGTTTCAACTAAAAATTCTATCAAGACTCTTGAAAGAGATTTATTTGCATACGAAGGTGGTGTTAGTACAGATAAGAGATTAGTAAAAGGATTCCACATGGAAAACACTGCTGACTCAACTCAATTTATTAGTGGAAATGAAAATTCTCTTACAGGGTATACAAATGCTGCTGGAACATTAGTAGATAGAAATAAACTTAAATTTACACTTGTTCCTCAAGGTGGATTTGACGGATGGGATAAGTATCAAGTATACGCAGACCTTTTCGAAGAATTTACAGATGCATATCCAAATAACGTTACAGCGTTTAAAGATGGTCTTGATGAAATGGCTAACCCAGAAGTTGTGGACATTAATGTTCTTGCTACTCCAGGTGTAGACTATAGCAATAACCAAAACGTTGTTAAGTATGCTCTTGATATTGTAGAAGATAGAACAGATGCAATCTACGTAATGGATGCACCAAGATTAACTTCAGGTTCTGTAAAAGGAACTCCAGAAGAAGTGGTTGCAAGTCTTGAATCAACTGGTATCGACAGTAACTATGCTGCAACATACTGGCCTTGGATTCAAATTGAAGACCCTAACTCTGGTAAATATACATACCAACCGCCTACTATGATGGCAGTTCAAACTTACGCATTGACAGATAATATCGCTGCGCCATGGTTTGCTCCTGCAGGTCTTAATAGAGGTTTAGCTGGACCACAAGTTGTTAGAGCTGATATTAGATTAAACAACAATGATAGAGACACTCTTTATCAAGGTAGAGTTAATCCAATTGCAACTTTCGTACAACAAGGTGTAGTTATTTGGGGACAAAAAACACTTCAACAAAGACAATCTGCTCTTGATAGAATTAATATCAGAAGATTGTTGCTTCAAGTTAGAAGATTGGTTGCTGCTGCATCACTTACATTGTTATTTGAGCAAAACGACCAAACACTTAGAGACCAGTTCTTAGCTAAGGTTGAACCTATCTTACTTCAGATTCAAAATCAAAGAGGTTTGACAGCATTCAAAGTAGTAATGGATGACTCTAATAATACTCCTGACACGATTGATAGAAATACATTAGTTGGTAAGATTCAACTTCAGCCTACAAGAACAGCTGAGTTTATTGACCTTACTTTCCAAGTATTACCTACTGGAGCTCGTTTTGAGGATTTTTAAAATTAGAAAAATAAATAAAAATAAGAAAGAGGATTTGGAAACATCTCCTCTTTTTTTATAAAAGTTTTTTAAGATTCCTTCTACTAAAAAGGTTTTGATTTCTATTTATATAAAAAGCTGTGTATTAAGATGTCTGGAATCTATTTCAACCCCATAAAAAGAATATTTTTAAACCTGTCAGGTGGTACTGTTACAGGTGATACTGTATTTACAGAGGGTGTTCAGGCTACTAGATTATCTGGAGATACAATTTATTCTGGTTTCACAGATTTAGAGACAATAATATATAATATTACCAACGGAGTAACTCAAGGAAATTTTTTGCCTATTTCAGGCGGAACTGGTGGTCCATATTTATTTACTGGAGGCACAACAGCTGATACAGTAAATATCGTGACGACCATAGAGCCTACTACAGATAATGCAGTAGACCTAGGTAGTCCCGTAAGGAGGTTTAGGAGACTTAATACAGTAGATGGTATAGCAGTGAATTTCACAGCTTCAACGAGGATTAAAACAAATCAATTATTACTTGGAGATACAATAGTAACAGAAAATAATATTATTCTTTCTGGAAATTGTATAGATGGAGGAGATTGGTAATAATATAAGAAAAAAAAAGAATATTTATAATAAAGAAAAAATAAACAAAAATGGCTGAAATTAGACAAGTAACGATAAAAGTAAGAGACAGACAAGTTGATGGTGGAACAATCCCATCAACAGCTGTAATGGCTGAACCGTTTGTAAATCTTTACAATGGTGTATTAAGATTCTCTGGAGTAACTGGGGGTGATTATGAGCCATCTACACAAACAGGGGTTTTCGAAGTTGGTTCTAAGCTTTACAACTCACAAATTACAAATAGATTAAACATTGGAGATAACTTTGTAATTAGTGGAGGTACTGGTATCATAAGCGAATATGCTGGTATAAGCGGAGCTGGTCTTTCAGGTAAATTCTTGAGTGGTACAACTTCAGGTTTTGTATTGGGAGAAATTTCAGACATTCAAGGTGTAACAACGAGAGTTCAGCCAGGAACAAATATTATAACTGGTGGTACAGCCGATTTTCCAACTGTAAATCTTGTTGATTCACCATTTATAAATGGTTTGACTGCATCTGGAACATCTAACTTTACAGGAGTAATTCAGTCAGGTGGAACCGACCTTTATACTATTTTCTTAACTTCTGGAGACCTTTCTGGTACTTCAGTTAGTGCAGGAGCAAATGTTGATGTAAATCAAGTTGGAAGCGACTACGAAGTTTCTGTAGTAGATTCTCCTTCATTCAATGATATTACATTTTCAGGAACAGCTACTGGTGGTGATGCTATATTTGGAGAGATGTCAGCTTCAACTCTTTATTCTGGTTCTACAGATATGGAGGCAATTATTTATAATATTGCTGCAGCAGGAGGAACTCATACATACGTTCAGCCAGGAACAAATATTTTAACTGGTGGTACAGCTACAGAGCCAATTGTAAGTACAGTAGATTCTCCTTCATTCAATGATATTACATTCTCAGGAACAGCTACTGGTGGAGATATTATTGCAAATGATATTGTAACAAACACGCTTAGCGCAATTACTTCTATATCAGCAACAACAATGTATTCTGGCGGAACAGACCTTGAGACAATAATTGAAAACATTGCTGGAGATATAGCAGGAACTCATACATACGTTCAGCCAGGAACAAATATTTTAACTGGTGGTACAGCATTATCTCCTATTGTTAGCACAGTAGATTCTCCATCATTTAATGACATAACGTTCTCAGGAACTGCAACAGGAGGAAACGCAAGTTTTGCTGATATGTCAGCAACAACATTATACTCTGGTTCAACAAATCTTGAAGATATAATTTCTACAGTAGCAGGAGACCATACAGCAGTACAGGGTGGAACAAACATACAAACTGGTGGAACTGCAGCGGTTCCAACAATAAGTCTTGTTGATTCTCCTTCGGTAAATATACTTTCAGCATCTGGTC
>JAJFLM010000003.1 GCA_021772655.1 Deltaproteobacteria bacterium | reverse complement strand
AATTAGTGGATCAATACGGCCTTCTTCGGCTTCTTCGTTCAGATTTACGGTGAATTGCTGTAACGGGGATTTTTCTTCATCGTCTTCGTTTGCCGATTCACTGTTACTCGCTGGGCCACTATTGCCGGGTTTGTCGTCACCGCCGTGAGACAGATGCTCAACGACATCCAGGCGACTGACACCATGTTTATTGAGTAGGTAAACTGCGTGGGAATCTTTCTCGCTAAATATTGCCACCAGCACGTTAGCACCAGTTACTTCTTGCTTGCCGGAAGCCTGGACGTGGAACATGGAACGTTGCAAAACTCGCTGAAAACCGATGGTCGGTTGAACTTCCTGGTCTTCCTTGGACTCAGCAATCAGCGGCGAGTTATTGCTAACAAACTCGTCAAGTTCGGTTTTGAGGGATTCCAGGTCTGTACCGCAGGCACGTAATACTGTTGCCGCCGAAGGGCTGTCGAGCAGCAACAGCAGCAGATGTTCCACCGTCATGTATTCGTGGCGGTTGGTCTTGGCCTGTTTAAAAGCCTGGTTGAGCGTGAATTCAAGTTCGTGACTGAGCATATCAGGCAGATTCCATTTCACATTTCAGGGGATGTTCGTTTTCCCGGGCGTAATCATTGACCTGGGCGACTTTGGTTTCCGCAATTTCGCTGGTGTAGACCCCGCAGACGGCTTTGCCCCGGGTGTGTACATGCAACATTATTTGCGTTGATTTTTCTCGACCTAAACCGAAAAAGTGTTCCAGGATGTGAACAACGAACTCCATAGGAGTGTAGTCGTCGTTAAATAACAACACTTTATACAGGGGTGGTGGTTTGAGTTCGCCCTTCTGCTCCTGCAGATCGAGATCATCATTGAATTGGGTTGTGGGTTTAGATGCCACGACAGTTATATCTCCCGCCATTTAAAGTGCGGACATCTAGTCCGCAGTCTCAGGAAATTAGAAGTTATCAACCCTGATCCGGCAGATTTCAAGGTTTGCTACTGCCTGGAACAGATATTCTCTATTTCCGCTCTTCAGGATGCAAAGATGTGAGCTCGACGTCAACATTAAAAGGCAGAAAAATTTATTCGGCTAGCCGGAAGTCAGGGGTATATATTGACTCTATGATATATTTAAATGTTCCCCTGAAATATTTGCCATATTCCAATTAGAGCAGCGCTGACGCGCTGCTTTCTCTTTTCTGGGTACCATTAAAATGACTGCCAATTCGAATTCAGCCGTGATGCCAACCTATGCCCGGTTACCCATTGCCTTCTCCCACGGTGAGGGAGTCTGGCTCTGGGATGATGGCGGTGAGCGCTATCTGGATGCGGTGGCCGGTATCGCGGTATGCAACCTGGGGCACGCCCACCCTCAGGTTGCCAAAGCCATAGGCGAGCAGGCTGCGCAGCTAATGCACACTTCCAATCTATACGAAATTCCGCTGCAGTCGCAGCTGGCAGAGCGACTTTGTGGGTTAGCCGGGATGGAGCGGGTGTTTTTTGGTAATTCAGGGGCGGAAGCCAACGAGGCAGCGATTAAGATGGCGCGTCTGCACGGCCACAAGCAGGGTATCGATTCGCCGCTCATCATTGTTGCTGAAAACAGTTTTCATGGGCGCACGCTGGCAACTTTGTCAGCTACCGGCAACCGTAAGGTGCATGTCGGTTTTGAACCGCTTGTCGGCGGGTTCCTACGGGTACCCTATGACGATATCGAGGCCATTGAGCGCATCGCAGATCAGCACCCTGGTGTGGTAGCGGTATTGCTGGAGCCGTTGCAGGGTGAGGGCGGTGTGCAGGTTCCCGCGCCGGGGTATCTGGCGGCGGTGCGGGCTTTGTGTGATGCCAATGGTTGGTTAATGATGCTTGATGAAGTACAAACGGGAATGGGTCGTTGCGGTAGCTGGTTTGCGTTTCAGTCTGCTCAGGGTATGCAGACGACTACCCCTGATGTGATGACATTAGCCAAGGCTTTGGGCAATGGTTTCCCCATCGGGGCCTGTCTGGTAGCTGGCCCAGCTACTGAGTTAATGCATGCTGGCCACCACGGCAGCACTTTTGGTGGCAATCCGTTGGCCAGTCGGGCGGCTCTGGCGACCCTGGCGGTAATGACGGAGACTGAGTTGCCGGCTCAGGTAGCACAAAAAGGCCAACGGCTGCGTGAGCGGCTTGCTGCTTTACTAACAAACTGTGCGGCGGTAGTTGAAATTCGCGGTGCTGGATTATTGTGCGGAGTAGAACTGGACCGGCCCTGCGCTGAGCTTGTGGGGCTGGCGTTGCAGCAAAATTTGCTGATTAACGTGGCGGCGGGCAATGTTATCCGGCTGATTCCACCGCTGATAATCGATAATGAACAGATAGATCAGCTGGCCGAGGCGGTAGCGCAATTAGTACTTGAATTTACTGGGCACGAGCCAGCGGAGGCTAATGCATGACCGTGCGCCATTTTCTTACCCTGCGTGATCTGCAGCCGGATGAGTTACGCCAGTTAATTCAACGCGCGGCAGAGTTAAAAGCTGGGCAGCGGGCTGGACAACAACCGGTGAGTTTTGAGCGCCGAGTGATGGCGATGATTTTTGAAAAATCGTCCACCAGGACCCGTATTTCTTTCGAGACAGCGATGGCCCATTTCGGTGGCCATGCGCTGTTTTTGTCGCCACGGGATACCCAGTTAGGGCGGGGCGAAAGTATTGAGGATTCAGCGCGGGTAATTTCGCGGATGGTGGACATTGTGGTGATTCGCACGGCTGGCCATGATCGTATCGAACGCTTCGCGGAATTTTCCCAGGTCCCTGTGATCAATGCGCTGACTGATTCCTATCACCCCTGCCAGTTACTGGCAGACATGCTGACCTGGACGGAAGCTCGTGGAGTTGTGGCCGGCCGCCGAGCGGTGTGGATTGGTGACGGTAATAATGTTTGCCATTCATGGATGAACGCGGCTCAGTTATTTGATTTTGAATTAAAGGTGATTACCCCAGCCGAGCAGAAACCTGACTTAAAGCTACTGGAAAATACCGCCAGTCACGTAACCTGGTCGAATGATATTAGCCAGGCAGCAGGTGCCGACCTGGTGATTACTGACACCTGGGCAAGCATGGGTCAGGAAGAAGAAAAACAGGCGCGCCAGCAAATTTTCCAGCCTTATCAGGTCACCGAGGAGGTCATGGCAGCGGCTAACGCTGATGCGATTTTTATGCATTGTCTGCCTGCCTATCGTGGACTTGAAGTGACCGAAGAGGTGATCGATGGTCCGCAAAGCGTGATCTGGGAAGAGGCTGAAAATCGACTTCACGCGCAAAAAGCGTTAATCGAGCTGTTGTTATCCTGATTCTGGATCCGTCTGGGTTCCCGAAGCGGCAATAAAATTAGGGAGAGAATTTGCGATGAAACTAGAAGGTTCCTGCCATTGCGGCGCAGTGTCTTTTTCGGCCAGTACTCGTGCCCCCCATCCCTATATGAATTGCTACTGCAGTATCTGCCGTAAGCTCGGCGGTGGCGGCGGTTTTGCGATTAATATCATGGCTGATTACCAATCCCTGAAGATAGAGGACGACGCGCATATTGGGCGTTATCAGGCGTGGATGGATGCCGAGCGCAGCGTGCGTAGTGAGGGGTTCCGATTTTTTTGTAAGGAATGTGGCACGGCACTCTGGGTGTGGGATCCGCGCTGGCCAGAGATGTTTCACCCGAATGCTTCCTGCATTGATACGCCCCTGCCGAAGCCGCCAGAGCGGAATCATATATTTGTCGAATTAGCACCGGATTGGGTTTCCGTGCCATCCGCTAATGAGGTCGACAAGGTTTACGATTTCACCGGTAAGACCATCGATGACATCATTGACTCCATCGAGTCGCTGGAAGAGTGGCATCGTAGTCGCGGGCTGCTGGTCGATTAGTCGGCGACCAGAAAGGTTACAGGCAGAATCAATCCCGCTGCCAATGACCGGATTTGCCGCCGAGTTTTTCTTCCAGGCGCACTTGCTCGATGACCATGCCACGATCAACTGCTTTGCACATATCGTAAATAGTCAGCAGGGCAATCTGTACCGCTGTCAGGGCTTCCATTTCGACACCAGTACGGCCATGGGTGGCGACAGTTGCCTGGCAGGAAACGGTCGAATCGGCGTGGCAGATTATAAGTTCAAGATCAATGGCGGTGATCGGTAATGGGTGGCACAGGGGTATAAGCTCGGCGGTCTTTTTTGCCGCCATAATGCCGGCGAGCCGCGCCACTGCCAGCACATCACCTTTTTTGGTGTCTCCGGCAGCGATGGTATTCAGCGTCTCTTCGAGCATGGTTATGCGGCCGCTGGCGATGGCCTGACGCTGGGTTTCGGGTTTGTCGCCGACATCGACCATATGGGCCTGGCCGTCCGTGTTGAAATGGGTCAATTTGCTCATCAGGGTTAGCTGTAGTTAGAGCAGACCGACCAGCGCACAGGGCTGGGTCTGTTCGTTGAGTTGCGGAATAACCAGTTTTTCCATTGTCAGCTGAGTACCAGCCGTAGAGCCTGGCATCAAAAAGATCAGGGTGT
>JAJFLM010000200.1 GCA_021772655.1 Deltaproteobacteria bacterium | reverse complement strand
CCGCTTAGGTATCCTCAAGCAATTACACGGCATCGGGATGAATTTATTTATTTTTGATTACCAAGGTTACGGGGCCAGCGAAGGGAAGCCTTCTATTGAAGGGGTACCCGCCGACTCTTTAGCGGCTTATGATTATGTAGTAAGCCGTGAAGACGTGAATGAAAACCATGTTATTCTTTATGGAGAATCGTTAGGCGGGCATATGGCCATTCATGTCGCAGAACAGCGCCGCCATGCGGGTCTCATTTTGCAAAGTACTTTTACGACGGTTAAAGACATGGCTAAGAGTAAGTATTGGCCCTTGGCGCCTTTGGCTCCAGATATTTACCGTTCTGTTGATTTGATCCGTCACTTGCATGAGCCGATTCTCATTCTTCATGGTGATGAAGATCCGACGGTACCGTATCGAATGGGAGAAGCTTTGTATCAGGCCGCGCCTCATCCCAAACGCTTTGTGCCGTTTATAGGTGGTGGGCATGTTAACTTGCACGAAGTCAATGCTCCGCTTTATACGGAAAGTGTCGATACTTTTTTAGCTGAAATCGGTGAGTAAATTATTCTGCGGCTAATGCTTGAGGGATAGATTCTTCAGCAAGATTTCTCGCTAAGCGCTCAGCTTGCCTACGGCCTAATTTATAAATTTCGGATAAAGTCTCACCATTAGATTCAAAGAAACGACTTACTGATGGTGCGCCTTTGGGAGTGATAACGTGTATTCTTTGACCTGGATAACGCGCTTGCAGCTCACTGATATCTGTAGGTCGTGGTGTCGGAATTTGTTCGCGAACGCTGCTAAAGCGGCGAGAAATACGACTGATGGGAGCTAAGCTCTTACGAACTTGGCGTGCTGTTAAACTTTGGACGGGTCGAGGGAATACATTACCGCTGCGACTACTACCCACAACAAAGACATCGGTGGCCCCACTCATTAAAGCTAATTCGAGGGGAGCATTGTCTGCGAATACACCATCAATCAGAAATTCTCCGCCAAGCTCAACCGCTCTACCGTATAGTAGGGGAATGCGCGAAGAGGCTTGAATCGCACGGTCCCATAATTTAGGGCATTCAATTTGATGCCAGGCGTTGCTACCGTGAGCTGGTTTGCTGGCGTGCCATTCTTTGTTGGTAAAATAACGCGGAGTAAAAATTTCACCGCCAAGAGCAACTAAGTCACTAATGTGTTCACATACTGACGCAGGCTCCCGATTTAAGAATTGTCTGATACTTTGTTTGACTAAGGCGCCGGCACTACCAATAGCTTCGCGAGCACGATCTGCTTGAAACAAACTAGCTGCGACGACCATGGTGGTGCGGCTCTCGAAAGCAGCTTTTGTATCAATAAGGCCTTTGTCAAAGATTTCTTGTAAGGCTTCGGCATGGGGGAGTGGGTTCTGACGTTTGAGGAGTCGAGCAGGAACCTCGTGGCGCAGATTAACAGCACGGCCGTATTGGACCCATTCGTCATGAGCAAAATCATGGCTCATTCGAGTGCCCGCTGCGCCGATTGTGGCGACAAAGCTGCCCGATGAGCTGCCTACCGTGAGATCAAAGGGTTGGGGGCCATAACCTTGGGCTTCAAGTGCGTGAGCCATTCCCAAGGTAAAACCGGTTTGATAGGGTCCCCACATCGCGTCGCCGGGAGCGACCAGCGCAAAGCTACGTCCTGCTGCAATTGCCGTATTCATGAGTGCTATATCGACACAACGCGTTAATAATTGCGAGAAAAATCAACGCAATGCGTAATAAATAATTAATGTTAATTTTATTAATAATTTCAACTAATTACCGTGGTTTTTAACAGAGTTATCCACAGGGCTGTTGGAAATTAAATAACGCGATGTGACATTTTTGTCAGAGATAGCCCTTGGAAGGCAAATACTTGCTACTTTAATGATCTCATTGAATAAGGTGGGCATGTCTTTAGCCCCGCATATTTCAGTCATTATCCCCACCTATAATCGTGCTGGATTCTTAGCCGAGTGTTTAGCTTCGGTGGCCGCGCAGACAGCGGCTGATTTTGAGTTGATCGTGATTGATGATGGCTCCACCGATGAAACAGAGTCTCTCTGTCAGCAAGCTTCGATAGATTACCATTATATCTATCAGGAGAATTCCGGGGTGAGTGCGGCGCGGAATCTAGGGATTCAATCCAGTCACGCTGAGTGGCTGGCTTTTCTAGATTCTGATGATCTGTGGGAGCCGACAAAATTGGCGCGGCAGTTAGAGTTTATTCAAAATTATCCTGAGACGAGAATTTTGCAAAGTGAAGAAATCTGGATCCGCAATGGCAAGCGGGTGAACCCGCGTGATATTCATGCCAAGCCTTCGGGCTGGGTCTTTGAGGAGATGATTCCGTTGTGTCGTGTATCACCCTCGGCGGTGATGATTCACCGTGATGTATTTGAGAGGGTAGGGCTATTTGATGAAGCTTTACCGGCATGTGAAGATTATGATTTGTGGTTGCGCATAGCCTTACATTATCCCATCGAATGTCTGCGTGAACCTTTAGTGATCAAGCGCGGTGGGCATGAGGACCAACTTTCTAAACAATGGGGTTTGGATCGTTATCGGATTCAGGCTTTGGAAAAAATTTTACAAGAGCCGAAGTTGACAGATAAACAACGTGAGTTAGTAATTGCTGACATTAGAAGGCGTTGTGAGATTTTGATTCAGGGTTTTGAAAAGCGGGGTAAGGTTGAGCCATCCATTCAGTACCGCCAGATGATACAAGCGTATGAAGGAGTTATTTAAAGCTTTGTAAGGGGTCTTGAGCACTCGTTAGTGAAACTATTTCGATGAATTGCCCTAGTGTCGGCGTTAAAGCTTTTTCCAAGATTGAAATGCAGGTAATTTCCGTGGCAAAGTGCCCTACATCTAAGACGGAAAGGCCAATGGCTTCGGCATCTAAGGCCTGATGATATTTAACATCCCCCGTAATGTAGCAGTCGGCCCCTGTGGTAGCGGCCTCTGCTATTAAAGCACCACCACTTCCTGTGCACATGGCAACTGTTTCAATAATACGGTTCTTGTCACCGATAATTCTTAGTGCGGCTGGCTTGAAGCGCTTGTTGAGTTTATTCGCTAAAGCTCCCAATGATGTGGGTTCTGGTAATGAGCCGGCTCGGCCTAAGCCAGCAACGGTATCGCGGAACGCTGCGGGTGTTGTGTCAGGTTGAGGTAATATGGAACGCCGCTCTCTTAAATCAATTTGGTCAGCAAGATAATCATTTAGTCCGCCTACGGTAGAATCTAAGTTGGTGTGCGCGGCATAAAGGCCAATTTTTTTAGCACATAGAGTCTGGAGTAGGGTTCCCATCGGTTCGTCAAAGCGAATAGCCTTCACGGGTCTAAATAGGAGGGGATGATGAACAACTATTAAATCGACTTGTTTGTTCAGGGCTTCTTGTAGGGTCTGTTTTGTTAAGTCGAGCGCCAAGCCCACTTTTTTACAGGCTTGTTGTGGGGCACCTACTTGCAAGCCCACAGCATCCCAGTTTTCGGCTAAACCCGTCGGGGCAAAGTCTTCTAAAACAGTTATAATGTCAGCAACAGTTTTATTCACGACGCTGTTTTAACAATAATAAGACAATAGCTGTTAGTGCTAAAATCAGTAGCAATGACTCAATCGCAATGATTGTCAGTGACAAGACTGAAAAATCTTTGGGTGCCTGTTGTGGTGTGACTTTAGTTTTAACAGCAGTTTTATTTTGCTGTTGGAAGCTACGGGCCATGGTGGCTTTGATTTCTTTTAAAACTTTTTGTGTAAAGATCTTTTCATCAAAGGCAGGAGCCACTGGTGTAGGGGCTGCGTCTTTAACAGGTTTGACTTCTCCTGGTGCCGGGCTGTCAGTGCTCTTTTCAGCTGTTTCTGTAGTTTCGTCTGTAGCAACGCTAGGGGGGGTGTTGGGTTTTTCCTCGCCGACTTGAAGGGCCGGTGTA
>JAJFLM010000199.1 GCA_021772655.1 Deltaproteobacteria bacterium | reverse complement strand
TGCTGAAAAAGCAGTTGCCTGATCCAGGGCCCAGCTTGGGGTGCTTAAAAATAGGCTGAAGCAAAGCAACCACCCGGTGGTTTTAGAAATGCCAAGCATAGCCGGCCTCAATCCAGTATATATCCAGTCCATCATCTCTAAAGTAATAATTAAAGCCTAAGCTAATGTCATTAGCCCATTTGGTAAAAACCGGGATGTCTAATACGCTGATTTTTAGTCCGGCGATATGCCCGATAAAATTACCTAAATCAGGATCTGAGGTGCGGAAAATATCTTGAGTGGTGAAATTCATTTGATAAAAGTTAGCGGCATCCTGCACGTAAAAACGATAACTGGGGGCTATGAGTAGATGGCGTTTGGCTAAGTATTGCGAGACGTTGAGTTCTAGGGTGTGGCTATTGATCCCCCAGCTGTCGTTATAAAAGCGGTAGCCTAATTCGGCTGCGTTGGAGGGCCATAAACCTTGTCGGATGCGTCCTGTTAGGGAGTTGCGGCGTCGTTTGGAAGGGGCGGTTTCGCTGAACTCGACGCCATTAATAAATACCGAATTAAAAGTTGTCGCCAAAAAACCAAACTGTTGGGTGTAGTTAAAGGTGAGGTTGGCAACTGTGCTAGGGCTTAAGGTATGGGTGAGGCCAATTTCGCTAGTTAAAGTTTGGCGATAGTCTGTATTGGGTTCGGTGCCATCAAAGAGTTTGAGCACAAAAATATCGGTATAGCCTTGAAAGATAACTGACAATGTTGTGAGGTCATCGCGAAATTTCTTAGAGAAGTTGCTACCATAACCCATGGAATAATATTCGCTCGCTTCGATGCTAAAGCTGCCATTAAAGCCAAAGCTATAATCATCCTCTTGCCGACTCCAGCCACCACCTAGTTCAGCACGCTTATTGCCACTGGGATTTGATTGTAAGGCGCGAAACTGTGGGTTGTGAAAACGAGATTGCGAGGCTGATGAAATTAAATCACCTACAACACGAATGTTAAAACGATCCTGATCGTTGAGGCTTTTATCTAGTAGGATAATGGCTTCGTAAACCGTTTCATCTTCATCAATGTTCGGGTTGCCGCCGCGGTCACCGGCACCATCGTTTTGTTTGTAAAAACCAAAGCCGACAGAAACACTATCATCACGGTCTTCGTGCCGTGGTAAGTAGCGTTCAGAGTTATTTTCTTCGAGGCGGTTGGTTTGCGGAGTATTTTCAGCAGAGACCTCTGGAATCAAGCAGCTGATGATAAGGCTCAGATAAATCAGAGGCCGCTTTATTTGCACGAGCACCCACCTGCGTCCACGGCGCTAAAGCCACCAATCGCGCCTTCACGCGGGCTGATCATGTGCGCGCGTACTGTTGCCCCCATGCGATCGGCATCAAAAGTCATCAGACGATCGGCTAAGCGATTCCGTTGGTCCAAAGGTACGGAGGCGCAGGCGGCTAAGTTTGAAACCAGCCAAATTAGACTAAAACCTAATAAGAAGTGTTTCATCGCCAGGCGAGTAACACTCGTGTTGCTTGAATGCAACCGTGCTTCAAAGTCAAGCTGGAAGGCCGTATCCCTGATTGACACAGCGCGAAAAGTTCCCTAACGTCGCGGCGTTATGACGGAATCCTTCGATCTTATAGTCATTGGCGGTGGTTGCAATGGCACGGGTATAGCTCGTGATGCCGCAATGCGCGGTTTGTCCGTCTTGTTGGTTGAAAAGAACGACTTTGCAGCAGGGACGACGGGGGCCTCTTCGGGCATGATCCACGGGGGGCCACGTTATTTGCAGTATGAAGTGGGTACGACCAAAAAAGCCTGCCGGGATGCGGGCTATATTAAGAAGATCGCTCCTCACCTCTGCTTTAGAATCCCCTTTTTAGTGCCCGTTTTAGAAGATGAAAAGTCGACTTGGCGTAATAAGGTGACCTTAGAGCTTATGGAAACCTTTTTTGAGGTATATGACCGCTTTTCGGCGATGAAAGGTGGTAAAAGTCATACGCGACTTTCTGCCGAAGAAGTTCGTGGTTTAGAGCCCGCGATTCCAGCCCAGGTTGAGGGGGCTGTGACCTTTGATGAATGGGGGATTGATACCAATCGCCTCTGTGTTTCCAATGCTTTATCGGCCGCGGAATATGGGGCTAAAATTTTCAATCACACGGAAGTGACTCGAGTCATTCGAGAAGGTAATCGCGTCCGTGGTATTGAAGTGCGAGATATCAAAACAGGTAAGTCGACACGTTATTTCAGTAAAATTTTATTTAATGCGACAGGTCCTTGGGCGCCAAAAATTGCCGATATGGCTGGTTGTGTGGCGCAAGTGCGTGGCGGCAAAGGGATCCACCTGATTTTGGACCGTCGTCTGACCAATATGGCCATTGTGTCTAAATGTATTGATGGTCGCCAAATTTTTATTACGCCTCATGAAAATAATACGATCATTGGTACGACCGATGATGATTTTTATGGAGACTTAGATGACATCCCTGTGAGTGAAGATGAGGTAAAGTATCTTTTAGAAGGTATCGAACCGGTGTTTCCAGAAATTCATAAGGCCCGTATTATTAGCACTTGGCGTGGGGTTCGTCCGACTATTTATGGTAAAGATTGTTACGAAGATGAGTTGTCGCGCAATCATCAGCTTGTGGATCATAGTGAGGCCGATGGCGTCGATGGTTTTATGACAATGCTCGGGGGGAAGTTAGCTTCCTATCGTGAAATGTCTGAAGAAGCGGTGGATGTGATCGCGAAAAAATTAGCGGTGCAGGCAGCATGCCGTACTCATTTGGTTCCTTTGCCGGGTGGAGACACCACGCCGGATGTTAAAGGGATTGCTGAGCGTTCCGGTTTGGATTCGTATGTGGTGAGGCGCTTGAGTTATCGCCAAGGAGACCTGACAGAAAAGATTTTAGATGAAGCCTGCACGAATACACCTGATAAAACTGTCTTGTGTCCGTGTGAGCCGGTAACTGTTGCTGAGATAAAATATTCGGCGGCTCATGAATGGGCCGAGGGCCTGGGCGATCTTTTCCGACGTACCAAGGTCAGTAGTGGGGCCTGTCAAGGTTGTCAGTGTGCTGTGCCAACCGCCTCTTGTTTAGGGGAAGTCAAAGGTTGGACGGCTCAGGAATCCATTAATGATTTAATTAAGTTCTTAGATTTTCAATGGGGTGCGCGTCGTTCCGTGGTGACAGGTGAGCAGTTGGCACAAGAAGAGATTAATCAAGGCGTCTTTCGCGGGACTTTGGGTCTGCACTATTTAGAAAATCTTGGTGTAGCAACGGAATTATAAGATCATGGCAAAGCAAGTCACAATTATTGGTGGCGGTTTGGCTGCCACAGCAGCGGCTTTAGCAGCTAAGTCACAAGGCGCTGAAGTGACTGTTGTCAGCGGACGTCCCGGCGCTTCGGCTTTGGCTTCGGGTGCTTGGGATGTGGGTTTAGCGGATGAAGCGGTACTTCGTGCGGAACAACAGCTGCCGGGCTCACCTCGTGACGGGATGGCTCGTTATGCTAAGGCAAATCCGCAACATCCCTATAAATATTTAGCGGCGGCCATGGCGGGACAAGATTTAGGGCGAGTTATGGAGCAAGCCCTCGGTTGTTTGCGTGATGCGATGCCTTACCGCATTGAAGGTTCCTTAGACGAAACGATAGCCTTGTTAACGCCGTTAGGTTCGGTAAAATATACGGCTTGGGCGGATCCGGCACAGGCACCAGGTAATATTCTTAAATGGCGTAGGGCTCGGTTGTTGGTGGCGGGGATTCCCGGATTGGCTTTATTTCCCGTGCCTTTAATAGAAAAAGTTTTAAACGAATCAACCCAACCCGCTCA
>JAJFLM010000198.1 GCA_021772655.1 Deltaproteobacteria bacterium | reverse complement strand
ACCCCAACCGTGTTGATTTAATTTTTGATACCAGCTGTCCAAGTTGTTTAAGAGTGCGGCAATAACAGTGCTACGTTCAGGTTTATTTTGATTGATCTCCTCAAGGCTGATCGCGCTTGATTTTAGATTTTCTGAAAAAGTTTGTGTGCTGAGGTTCACGCCAATCCCCATGACAACATGCTGAATATTTTTACCGCGCAGTCGGCTCTCACATAAAATGCCGCCAAGTTTACGGTGTTGATAATAAATATCGTTAGGCCACTTTATTGAGATATCTTGAGGAGCAAAATCCATTAGAGTTTCGCACGTGGCAGCACCGGCCAACAATGTAAGTTTTGAAAGTTCGCTTAAAGTCAATTCAGGCTGTAATAAAACAGTGCAATAAATATTTTCTGTAGCTGGGGAATACCATTGATGGCCTAAGCGCCCGCGTCCCTGACTTTGGCTATCGGCAATGAACACGCTGCCAGGATTGGCGCCTTGTTGGGCTTGTTCCAGGGCCCAATTATTGGTGGAGTCTATTTCAGCTTGATGAAAAATAGTTTGGCCAATTATTTTTCCTGAAATTCTTTTCTGCAAGTTTTCAACAAAGGAGGACATTTAAGTGAAAAATATCGGTCTTCTCCCCACTTGTCTACTTTTCGTTTTTTTGTTGGTCTGAAAATTGCACTGTTAAATGAAGGTTTTTTAGAATGGCTTTGATGCAGCAGGTCTTGACACAACAGGGCCGAAACGATAATTCTATAAGTATGAGTGAGCAGGAAACCCAATTAGCACGCGTTATTCACATGCATGATTATCTGAATGCACGTGTGCAATCCGTTCGTGATGAAATCAAAGAGCTTGAGCGGGTGACGGGTATTTTAATGAATCAATTAATCCGCGAAAAAGACCAGGGTATCGCCCGTCGTCTCCAGCGTGAGATTGGTCGCTTAGATTCGCAACACTCTCAACTCAACGAAGTTCTTCAAGCCGAAGAGCAGCGGCAAGATCGTTACGCCAATAGTTAATTTCAAATATATCATGAGATGGTGAAAGCCCCTGCAACGGTCAAAAAATAGGCGCTTTTAAGGAGCTTTTATCATATTGATAATCAACTTCGTGGCCCTTGTGGATAAAAAGCTTTCAATTTCAATTACTTATACTAAGTAAGCCTCTCAAAATAATGGCATTTCTTTTGCATCTTCTTAAGTCACCGGCAGCACGAGTGAGGAGATCAAATGAGAAATGCACGGTGGTATTTTTTTCTAGGCAGCCTGTGTGGATTATTTTTTATGGCAGCTGAGTCACAGGCTGTAAGTTCTTTAGTGGAACGTAGTAGTACGCTCTGCCAGGGTTTACAGGTAAAGGTCCAAGCGATTGGGACGACGAAGAAAGTCGTGGATTATGCCATTGATGGCGCTAAGAAAAGCTGCCGTCAAGTCAGTGAGGCTGAGTCACGCAGTCAGACGCTGCAGCTTAATCAACAAGCAGGGAAGCAAGCCGTTTCGGTGGGTCGAGATTTACAATATTTATTACCACGCGTGATGTATATGGCGCAGTTAACCGGTGGCGCTTTTGATCCCACGGCTTGGTCGAAGAAAAAGAAGACGACTTATCGTGACCTATGGTTTGATAAAGTGGGGCAGCGTGCGATGATTCGTCGTAAAGGTGGAGAGCTTTCGTTTCGAGGCGTGTTGAAAGGCTATTTAACTGATCGGATCGCTGCACGACTCAAGCATCAAGGGGTGACGCGTTACTCTATTAATCTCAATAATTCCGTTTTAAAGGCTTCCGGGCGCGGTCCAGGAGCTTCTTGGATGATCGGGATTCCTGATCCGCATCATCAGAATTCTGATTCTGTTTGTCGGGTCGCCTTAGTTAATCGTGCTTTAGCAACAGCTGCCGATTATTCTTGGTATCAAGGTGCTGATAGTTTTCCTGGAACATCTACTTACGCGAGTGTTTCTGTCTTGGCCTCCGATGCTAATTTAGCTGAAGCTTTAGCCAATGCTGCTATTGTTAGTGGGGCACAAGGCCCTCATTTGATTAGCCGGATTCCAGGTGCGGGTGCGGTCTTTATTACACACCAAGGGCGTTTAAGTATTGTAGGTTCGGTGCCAGCCGCGTGTATGTATTAATCTGATCTTTTAGTTTTCCCGACGGATTTGGTATTTTTGTACATTGCGATTATGTTCTCGCAAGGTCTTCGAAAAAATATGTGATCCATTGTTTTTGGAAACGAAGTACAAATACTCTGTTTCTGCAGGGTAAAGTACGGCTAATAAGGCGTCTTTGCCAGGGCTCGCGATAGGTCCTGGTGGTAAGCCCGGAATAACATAGGTATTGTAGGGCGTGAAAGTACTCAAGTCACGCCGGGTAATATTTCCATTGAAATCAGGAATGCCGTAAATCACGGTAGGGTCGCTCTGTAAGGGCATTTTTATTTTGAGACGATTATCAAAGACGGAGGCAATTAAAGGGCGTTCTTCTGCGCGGCCGGTTTCTTTTTCTACGATAGAAGCTAGGGTGACCACTTCATGAACGGATAAACCAATTTGTTGGGCTCGTAGTTTCATTTCATCGGTAAAAACAGTCTGAAATTTTTTGACCATCATGGTAGCTAAGTCTTTTGGGCTTTGCGGATAATAGGTTTCATAAGTGCTGGGGTATAGATAGCCTTCTAATGAATCTTGAGCGATGCCTAGGCTATGAATCCATTCCTTATCGAAGCAGACAGCCTTAAATGGATCTGCTTTAGTAAGCCCGCGTTCTTCTAAATAATTGGCAATTTGCGTGATGGACCAGCCTTCTGGAATTGTGAAGCGATAGGTCTTAAAATCGCCCTTTATTAATTCTTCAGCAACTTGATGGGGCGTCATTTGGGGCCTAAATTGATAGTCACCAGCCCGTACTTGGTGGGCGATACCACGCGCAACGAGATACAAGCGAAAGAATTCTGCATTGGCGATGATCTCTTCATGTTCTAAGGTCTGCAGAATACTTAAGAGCGAGCTGCCGCGTTGAATATGGATTTCCTTATAAGATTGTCCGTAGGGTGTGCGGCTTAATAAATAAAGGTAACCTCCAGCAAGTAATGAGCATAAGAGGACGAAAGCAAAGATAGTTCCAAATAAACGTTTCATAATCTTAGGAGTCTGCTTCTATTAAAGGCTTTCCGGCGTCAAGGTAGTTTTGTAATAAGATAACCGCAGCCATTTTATCAATCACCTGTTTGCGTTTGGCGCGGGAGACATCGGCTTCTAATAGGGTGCGTTCGGCCGCCATGGTAGAAAGACGTTCATCCCACATGACAATGGTCGCTCGTTTTTTAAAGCGCTTGCTTAGCTTGGCTTCAAAACGGTGAATGCGTTCGGTTTGAGCACTTTCTCCGCCATCCATGCTTAAGGGCAAACCTACGACGACGCGCTTGGCTTCATATTCAGTGAGAATTTTGTCAATTTCCTCTAAGGCTTGGGCTGCCCCTTGATGGTGGATAGTTTTGACCCCCTGGGCCGTCATGCCTAAGGGGTCACTTACCGCCACGCCAATTCGTTTCTCACCGACATCTAAAGCCAATATACGCATCCTCCTACTGTAGGCCAAATTGAATCCAGGATGCAACTGATTGCTTTTAAAGAGGGTTCCCCTTGACTTTGCTTGCCGCAACCTTACAATCCCTTTCAACTATTTTTAAGGAGGGTTCGCTATGCGTTCTGTAGTTTATTTAGGTGTTTTGTCATTGGTTATCTCTGTTGCTGGTATGGCTTGTCAGCCAGCTAAAACGGGTGATGCTTTAGTTACGGTGGGTAAGGAGTCGATTACGCAACCAGATATTGATTTATTAATCAAAATCAATCCTCGTTTAGAGCGTCGTCTGAATGCCCCAGGCGGAAAAAAACAGATTATAGATAATTATGTCGAACAATCTTTGATGTATCAGGAGGCACGCAAACAAGGCCTTCATAATGACCCACTCGTAAAAGCAAAAATAGGTTTGTACGATAAGGTTATCTTAGCGCAGTCCTTATTAGAAGAGCGTTTAGAAGATGCTACTAAGGAGTACTATGAGAATAACCCTAAAGAGTTTGAAAAGGTTAAATTAGCTCATATCTATATACCTTATAAAGTAGCTGGGAAGAATCGTGCTTTAGATAAGAAGGCAAAAGTCACTCGCAGTGAAAAGCAAGCCAAGGCTATTGCTGAGAAAGTGAAGGCAGCTCTTGATAAGAATCCAGCTGATTTTGAGGCCCAGGTGGCTAAGGTCTCAGAAGATGCACGTACTCAAAAGCGTGATGGTGACTTAGGTTGGTTGACGGCTGAGGATGCCAGAATGAAGCGTTGGGGTTGGTTATCATTGGTTGAGAAGGGCTTCCCAACAGCTCAAGGTAAAATTGTTGGGCCGGTGCAATCAGAGAATGGTTTTCATATTCTGAAGATTGTCGAGTCAAAAAAGCAAGATAGCTTTGATGAGGTGAAGCCACGTATTCGTTTTAAAGTGCAGTCTCAAGTCAAATCAGCCTTGGTGAAGGAGCTAAAAGAAAAGTACCCTGTCACCTATGCGGGTGAAGGCGAGAAGAAAGCCGATGCGGTAGAAAAAGCCGCCGCTTCAGCACAGCCAGCGAGTTAAAGAGTATTTTGAGAATAAAAAAGGCGGGGGCACCCCGCCTTTTTTTATGGTCGATTTAATTACTGAGACTGGTAGGGAGTTCTACGGTATCGCCTACTTTAAGGCCAATCCGCTCTGCCGTACCGGCAATGACTTCTAATACATACAGATAGGAACGTTCAGGGCTAATCAGATCTTCAGAGAAAGGGACCGTGTTTGTTGCAATTTGCAATACCTCGAGATCATCACTTATAAAAATTATATCAAGGGATGTCGGGGTATCCTTCATCCAAAAAGATGAGAGTGAGAGTGCCGGAAATACAAATAACATACCGAAGCGTTCGCTTAAGTCGGTTCTTCCCATTAAGCCCACACTACGTTTTTCGACGGTATCAGCAATCTCAATATCAAAACTATGTGTGCCAGAACTCGTATTAAGGGTAAGTACGGGTTCTTTAGTTTCTGTATTTTGTCCGCAAGCTTGCAGTGCGAGTAAAATGCACAGCAATAGCAGACTAAAATATTTATGTTTTAATGAGCTCATTGATTATTCTCCCGTTGCCGCTTTTTTAATTGATCGATTTGCTCTTGGATCATACTGGGATTAGGGTAATGGGGTAGCAAGTTTTCATAAAGTTGCATGGCGCGTGCCCACGCACCCATGTTTTCAAAGGATAGCCCTAAGTAATATTGAACTTCATAACGTTTTTTGTCGTTGGGGTAGACTTCAATAAATTCTTTGTACAGTAAGGCGGCATTTTTATAATCTTTTTGTTGAAAGGCGATATCAGCTAAGCGAAATTTTGCTTGGCCGGTATATTCACTATTGGGAAATTTTTCTAAAAATTTACTGAGATCGAGTTTAGCTTGTCGTAAGTCACCTCGATCATAATGTAAGCTAGAAATCTTATATTGGTATTTTTCCTGAGTTCCTAAAGTAGGGAATTTTTGTATGAGTTCCGCATAGGCACGGATAGCTTCTGTCCAAGACTTTTGTTCTTCAAAGATAAATGCTCGTTGTTCATAGGCACGTTGAATACCTGGAAAATCTGGAAATTTTTCAATGGCTTTTTGATACTCAGCCAAAGCTCGTTCTGGGTTCTGGGTATGGGTGTAGTAAAGCTCTGCTATTTTTAGATAGGTTTCTGCGTGTCCGGGGTGGTGCGGGTACTTTTGCAAGGCTTGTTCATAAACCGCAATGGCTTCAGTGCTGCGTTTATCGGCTTGCAACGATTTGGCAAGGTTCATGTGTTCGTCCCAACTGGGAACACATGCTAATAGTGGAAATAGAATGAGAAGAACAAGAAACTTATTCAATGTTCCCGTCTTCCGCTTCCTGTTCAGCCACTTTCGCAACGGATACCACTGTTTCATCGGGCTCTGTTAAGATGATATTCACTCCTTGAGTGCTACGTCCTTGCAATGAGATGTCTTTGGCTTTAACCCGAATGATTTTTCCGCGGCTGGTAATCAACATGACTTCGTCGTTGTCATCGACTTGGCAACAGGCAATGACAGGCCCGTTTTTATCTACGATTTTCATGCCAATCATGCCGCTGCCGCCACGACCTTGAGCCCGAAAATCTTCGATCAGGGTGCGCTTGCCGCGGCCGTTTTCACTGATGATTAAGATAGTATTCTTTTGGCCTTCCATGCCTTGACGGATGACTTCCATCCCAACGACTTCATCGTCTTTTTTCCCGAGTTTCATGCCACGAACGCCGCGGGCGGAACGTCCCATTTCACGAACTTCGTCATTATGGAAACGAATCGCCTGGCCACTACGTGTCATCATGAATACATCTTGGCTGGCTTCAACAGGTTCAACGCTGATGAGCTGATCATCATCATCAATGGTAAGGGCAATAATACCGGAAGCCCGTGGTTTAGAATAAGCCATTAAGTCGGTTTTTTTCACGACCCCTTTTTTGGTTGCAAAGACTAAGTGACTGCCTTCGGTAAATTCGCGGACGGCGACCACAGCGGCTAATTTCTCGTCGCCTGACATTTGGATTAAGTTAGCAATAGACCGGCCCCGTGCGGTACGTCCAACCTGTGGGATTTCATGAACTTTAATCCAGTAGAGTTTCCCTTTGGTGGAGAAGGCTAATAAATGGCTGTGAGTTGAAGCGATATAAATATCGGTTACAAAATCTTCTTCTTTGACGGAAATGCCAGTTTTACCACGACCCCCACGGCGCTGGGCGCGGTAGATGCTGATCGGGTTTCGTTTGATATAACCTGAATGAGAGAGGGTTACGACCATATCTTCTTCGGCGATCAGATCTTCTACAGAAAGGTCATCGGCGCGTGATTGGATTTCGGTGCGGCGCTCGTCCGCATATTTTTCTTTGATTTCAGTGAGTTCATCACCGATGATTTTAAGGACTTTTTTCTCATCAGCCAAAATGCCTTTTAATTCTGTGATCAAGGCTTGAATTTCTTTGTACTCAGCAACGATTTTGTCGCGTTCTAAAGCGGTAAGGCGTTGCAGGCGCATTTCTAAGATAGCTTGGGCCTGGCGTTCGGACATTTTGAATTTCTTCATCAAGCCGGCACGGGCTTCTGTAGGGCCTTTTGAAGCCCGGATTAGCTTGATGACCGCGTCTAGATTATCTAAGGCAATTTTCAAGCCTTCTAAGATATGGAGGCGTTCTTCCGCTTTATTCAGTTCAAAAGTGGTCCGGCGAATAACCACGGTTTTGCGGTGCTCAATGAAGAGCTCCAACATTTGTTTTAAGTTAAGCACCCGCGGTTGTCCGTCGACAATCGATAAGAAGATGATGCCGAAAGTCGATTGCATGGCGGTATGCTTAAAGAGCTGATTTAAGAGGACACCAGCGATGGTGCCTTTTTTAAGTTCAATGGCGATGCGCATCCCATCTTTATCGGATTCATCACGTAGATCGGAAATGCCTTCCAATTTACCTTTTTGTACTAAGTCCGCGATTTTTTCGATCAGCCGGGCTTTGTTCACTTGGAAGGGGATCTCGGTGACGATAATACTTTCACGGTCACCACGGGCCATGGGTTCAATCATGGCTCGGGCACGCATTGAGACGATGCCACGGCCGGTTTCATAAGCTTTTTTAATGCCATCACGGCCATTGATGAGTGCGCCAGTAGGAAAATCAGGTCCGGGGACAAACTTCATTAGCTCAGCAATGGACGCGTCGGGTTTATTAATGAGGTGGAGGAGGGCATTCGTGATCTCACCTAAATTGTGTGGTGGGATTTTAGTTGCCATCCCGACGGCAATCCCGTCGGAGCCGTTAATCAATAAGTTGGGAACACGGCTGGGGAGTACGACGGGCTCTGTCGTGGTTTCATCATAGTTGGCGATAAAATTAACGGTGTCTTTATCGATATCGGCCAATAGCTCTTCGGCTAAAGCTTGTAGCTTGGCTTCGGTATAACGATAGGCCGCTGCGGAATCACCATCGATGCTCCCAAAGTTACCTTGGCCGTTGATCAAGGGATAGCGTAGGCTCCAGCTCTGTGCCATGCGGACCAAAGAGTCATAAACCGCCATATCACCGTGGGGATGATATTTTTTCAGCACTTCACCGACAACCCCGGCACACTTAGAATAACGACGATTTGAGAGGAGACCTTCACGGTACATGGCGTAAAGAATACGGCGATGCACCGGTTTGAGGCCATCACGTACGTCTGGGATCGCCCGGCCGATAATGACGCTCATCGCATAATCCATATAGGAATCGCGCATTTCGTCTTCGATATTAATTGGAATTATCTCGGCGGATCGTGCCATGCTTGCCTCTTTTTGGGGGTCAGATGTGATGTTTAAACAGGCCGCGAGACTAGCTTAAGCCTGAGCTTAAAGTCAAATCAAAAGGCGTGCCAAATACTAGGGATTGAATGGGTTTTGAGCCTTTATTAATAAGGCTTTCCGCCCATCACTCGAATGAAAAAAGTCACGACTAGCCCTTGACTTTGCTAGGAGCTTGACCGTACATTTCAACTCGTAATCAGGGGCTTGCGGCTAGCCTAGTTAGAGTTTATCTTTCCTGTTGCGCGGCATTCTTGTTGGTACAATATTCATTCTCATCCGTCATTGCATTTTTCTGGCTCTTAGTTTTCAGGCTGTTCCAAGTCAAAGCTGTTCATTTCATATTTTGGGAGGTCAAAAATGACAAAGGCAGAACTCATTGAGCGCGTATCCAAGGATTGTAAGTGCTCTAAAACCATGGCTGAAAAAGCGATTAATTCCGTGACCGGAAATATTTCTAAAACTCTGAAGAAGGGTGGCAAGATTGCCCTCACGGGCTTTGGGAGTTTTTCAGTGGCGAAACGTAAAGCCAGAAAAGGACGCAATCCTCAAACCGGTGCTGAGATTACGATTAAAGCACGTCGGGTTCCTAAATTTAAGCCGGGCAAAGAATTGCGTGAACTGGTTAGCTAATTGTTGCTTAATTTATGGCATAAAAAAGGCCCTCATCATGAGGGCCTTTTTATTGGATAACACTAATAAGGACCTAAGCCGCAACGTCATCCGCAGCTGTCGCTTTATCTAATGTAATGGTTAAGATCCGGTCTTCAGGATCGTATTTCTTACTGAAATTACTGCAGGGGATATCTAATTCCAGCTCCCGTAAGAAACCGTCGGGAAAGGAGTTAACAGCGCCACAAAGTTTGCGGACCCGTTTGTCTTCTAACTGCGCGCGGATTTTTACAAAGCGGCCATCAAGTGTGATCTCACTTTTATACTCCGGCATTTTATTGGGTAGGCCCCATTTAAATTTGAGTTTGTGGTTGGGGACCGTTGCGGGCATTTCAAAACGCAGGTAATATTTATTGAGGTCTTCTTCCAGGCTATAAGCTAAGCCATAACGCTTCATGCGTTCCCATTCATTTTCTTCTAGATCCTTGGCTTCGGCCCAGCGAATTTCCCAAGGACGATCGTCTTCAAGTTCAATCGGACCCTCATCTTCGTCTGCGTCCATATTTTCAGGAGGCGGTGGCATTTCGCCTTTGATCAAGCTAATCGCATCCACTGGACAGACATTGACAATATCCCAAGGGTTGAAAGTCCCCACGGGGCTCTCATTAATGACTTGAGCTCGGGTATGATCGTCGTTCATGACAAAAATATCTGGGAAATCATCGCAGCAAGCATCACAAGCAATACAGGCTTCACTGACTTCATAGGCTTCCATTGCGGTGGCATCAGCCATAATATCCTCCAAAATGCAGATTTTAAGTCCTGCTTAGGTGTCGAGAGAGTTCCATTGAGATCCCGACAACATTATAATAGCCGTGTTCCTATAGGAAATCAGGCTTATTCTTGTCAACAAACCAAAAAAAGGCCAATAAAGAGCCCCTATGTCGATGATTAATTGGTCAGCTGCCAAAAAGCGTGATTTTCGTACGCGCTATGCGGCTTTTATAAGCCGTCATCCTACTTGGGTGATGGTTGTGCTGCTGACCCTGACATTATTTGCCGGCTTTGTTGCGGCGGAATGGCTGAAGATTGATAATTCTTCTACAGTCTTGTTTTCGCCTGAAAGCCAAGAAGCGCGGCTATATTCGCAATATACTAAGGCTTTTGGTGAGCCGGATGATCTGATTGTAGTAGTTTCAGGAGGAACGGCCTCGGCACGGCGAGAATGGGTTCATGAGCTGGCGCAGAGTTTGGAGCAAGAGCCGCTTGATAAGATTGATCGGATTTTTTTTCAGATACCTATCCAGTCCTTTGCAACTTTGCTTTATGCCCCTGATGAAGAGTTGATGGCTTGGCAAAAAAATTTACAGGACCCCAAAAACCAAGTTCATCGCTTTTTAAAAGCCCCTAATCTTGAGGGTTGGTTTCGTGAGCTAGCCGCGATGTTTGCTAAAGAGCTGCGCAGTGGTCATTTGGATGGAGAGCCGGCGCCTTATTTTAAACGCGGCTCCAATTTGATTCAGTCTTTTACGGCTGAGTTGAAATCAGATAACCCGCAGTCGGGTTCTCTACTGGTGGGTTGGGGGAGTGATCTGGCCGGCGGCTTTGAAGAAGCCGATGGACAGGGTTATCTGGTGGCCGATCATGGCAACTTGCATTTAATGTTTATTAAGCCGGCTAGTGCCACGGGTGAATCGGAAGTGGCGATTCAATTAGTGGAGTTGGTGCGGCGGCATATCAACGAACTCAAGCCGAGCGAGCGTGGTTTGGAAGTCGGGCTGACGGGGCAACCGGCACTGACTCATGATGAGTTCCGCATTTCAGAGCGCGATATG
>JAJFLM010000197.1 GCA_021772655.1 Deltaproteobacteria bacterium | reverse complement strand
TGCAGTGGGTGCGGCGGGCAGCCTCACGGGCTTGCTGGACCGCGGGGAGCAGCAATGCGATTAATATAGCAATGATGGCAATGACCACCAGCAACTCGATGAGAGTAAACCCATGGCGTTGACGGACGGTCGAACAATAGCACGCTCTTTTCATAACAGACACCTTTCAGAAATAGAAAAAAGATGAAAAGGAGCCATCGGTTAATCCAATGACCGAATTGTCTATAGACAAATCCGAGCGTAGAATAACGAGCCTGAAATGATGAAGCCGTAATTGAGAATTGATTTCCCAACGACCGTGTTATAAAAGAAGTGGCAGCAAGACCGACCAACCGATTAGTCTGCCTGATTTTTTGCACAAAATCAAGAAAAAAATAGCCAGAATCTAGATTTCATAAGAAATATTCGTATTGCGATTTCCTGTGAGATGAGAAGACATCTCCTATTTTTCGAAGTCGAAATGCTTGGCACGGAGTGGCTAATTCGTTTTGAAATCGAGTGAATTCTAGTCTAATGGGCGTAGTGTTTTAAGTGATTGTGAGGCGGCTATCGACCCTGCAATAACTGAATATTCCGTCTCTACCACGACGGCACTCCGCTGGTGACGGGTGACGAAGAATACGCCGCCGCCAATGCTCTAGTGTCATTCGCTGGGGCACGATGTGAGAATGACGATTTGCCAGGCTTGCTGGTCGGAGATTCGTAAGCGACTGCGGTCGGGGATGCGGACGCTGGAATTCGGCAGCGGGTTGTCGACGCTGTTGTTCGCCAATTACGACTTGCGGCATACAGTGATTGAGGATAATGCTGAAGTCGCTCGGGATGCCGGACCAGCTGTGCAGTTAGTCGGTCGCGGTGCGGATGGCTGGTACAACTGGGAGCCGGATGAGCCCTACGATTTGATTCTGATCGATGGGCCGCAGGGGGAAGGGAATCGGGGTGGTGTGCTGTGGGTGATGGAGCGGTTAGTGCACGACGAGACAGTGATTGTGGTGGATGATGTGTGGCGGATGGCGGAGCGGGAACTGGTGGAGAGGATTGAGGAAAAGCTGGGGGAATCGCATGTTTATCATGACGGCCTGTTCACGTTGATTAGATGATCTCGCTTGAGTTTAAGGTGGATTTCTATGAGGATTTTAAACGGGGGGCTTATTCGTTTTTTTTGAAATAGCTTTATTGGATCATCCCAATACCGTAAGGGCAAATTATTCAGACGATGTTCAAGCTCGTTGACAACTGAGAGTTTGGCAATCTGGATTGTCTGAATCCCGGCCGCGCTTTGCCCTGGGATCAAATTGATTGACACGCGTTATGAATCCCAATTTGAGACAATTCCGACTGATTGTGAACTGTCAGCGTTGCCTCATCACAGAGCTTGAACAGTCGGACAGTCCTTTCAAGCAGCTCTTCGGTAGTAGTAGCGTAATATTCCACCCAGCCGTTCGCGGCACTCGATGTCACGATCACTTTGTCCAACTTCATCGTCTGGCTCGATGATTTGGTTGGCAAGGCCTTGGTGGTTTCGTTCTTCGTGATAATGTCGGATGAAGGAGTCGGTAGCGCGGCGCAAGGACTTCTCGCCGAAGCAGACTATTCTGTCCAAGGTTTCAGATTTGATGGATCTCATGTATCTCTCAATGTGTGCATTCAAATTGGGACTCCGTGGCGGGAGGCGCAGTGACTTCACGCCTTCGTTTTTTAGCATCTCGCGGAACGACTCGCAGAACTTGGCGTCCCGGTCCATAAGCAAGTAACGCTTTCCCTGGAGAAAGCCGTCGCAGGGGTCTGTCAAGTTCCGGGGGATCTGTTTCATCCAGGCCTCATGGGGAGACGGAGTGCAGCCGGCGAAGTGAACTCGTCGCGTCTTGAGCTCCATCACGAACAGCAGGTAGTACGTGACCAGGCCTCTTTTGGTCCAGACCTCAATGGTGGTGAAGTCGATGGCAGCCAGCACATCCCAGTGTGATTAAAGAAACGTGACCCAAGTCGTCTGCCGCCCGCGGTCAGGAGCCGGTTCGATGCCGTGCTGCTTGAGAACATTGCCAACCGTCGTGTCGGAAATGTGATAGCCGAGATTCGCCAAGGCGCCCTGGATGCGATCGTAGTTCCAACTCGGTTTCTCTTGGGCGAACCGCACGATCAGGTCCACGATGACTCGGCGGATGCGAGGTCTACCGACTGATTTGCGCTTCTCGCTGTAGTTCCACTTCTGGGCCACAAATTCGCGATGCCAGCGAAGGATTGTGTTGGGGGTGACAATGGTAGTCAGTTCCTGAAGTGTTTTACGGCCCAGAGCTTTGCCTATGACGGCCAAGAAACGTCGCTGAGCATCAGTCAACAGCAGGCGTTTTTTGCCTTGCGACTGCATGAGCGAGATGATCTGTGAATTCTGAAACTCGATGATTTCCTGTTGATGGCGATGAGTCCAACCAGCGAGGATCGCAAACAGCAGCTGCCACGGTTTCAGGATCTCAAGCAGGGGATCTCCGGCGACTGAATCAAGGTGATTGGCCCAGCATCCGGAAAAACTGAGGTAAAATCAAGCGACCGAAATCGGTCAAGCTGACGAATCGCAAATGCTGTCTGAGACTGCAAATAAAGTTCGGCGGAGTTTTTTGACCCTACGGGAAGCCCGTTTCCGCTTGGGCCACCAGACCAGCGTCAAAAGCATGAGAAATATCTCCTTTCAGAGAATTCCTATGCGCAATTACCAAGCCAGACTGTTCACTATTTTTAAGTTTTAGGACCGCTTCTAGATTCATACAGTGGGCTTGTTACAGGTCAGCTCGCTGGGAACTCCCTAGCCCAATATGACGAGAACTCGTGCAGAAAACTGCAATATGTCGTGACACGCAGTTCGGAAATCACGCCTGTCAGCAGCGACTCGTGTCGTTCATTTAGTACACCGAAGACCGGCATTGATGTTACAAAAAGTTACGATAGCTGGTCGGTCAATATCGGTGATACTTGAAATTTGTTGGAAGATTCGCGTTGACGAAACTCGATCAAAGCATCGATGGTGATCAACGGTAGGTTGTATTCAGCGGCAATTTCGAAGAGTTCACGGCCAGTGGCCATATTCATCGCGTCACGGCTGCAGATCTCGCAAAGTACGGCCGCCGGTTGCAATCCGGCGAGGCGGGCGAGGTCGATGGATGCCTCGGTATGCCCGATTCGTTGCAACACTCCACCCGGCTGAGCGATGAGAGGGAAGATGTGTCCCGGTTGAATGAATTCTTCAGGACTACTGTGGGGATTGATAATCTGTTGGATCGTGAAGGTCCTCTCCAACGGACTGATTCCCGTTTCGCATCTAATATGGTCCAAGGGCACGGCAAATTTGGGTAACGACTCGTCAGTGGCGTCGGGCACCATCAGTGAAATATTCAGCCGATCCGCGAGATCGGGCAAAATCGGCATGCAAAGCTGTCCGCGTCCCTCGCTAATCATCAGGTGAATCGTCTGCGGGGTGATTTTCTCAGCCGCCGCGATGAAATCCCCTTCATTCTCTCGATCCTCCGAATCGAGCGCAATGACCACGCCTCCGGCTGCGATCGTCTCGATGGCTTCTTCAACAGTTGAAAATCGGGAAGTCATAGTGATGCACTTCTTCTTATCAAGATTTCCAGCCCCTTGGATTGCAACTGCGTCTTGGTCCAGCCGCAATAGGAATCCGGACGGTTTGTAGATCGTGCCATGAAATCTCTCAAGAAACATGCTCAAGGTCGGAGCTTCGCAGGCAGTGTAAAACTAGCCCACAGATTGGAAATCGGCAAATCAGACAACGGGAGGAAACGGCCGTTCGCCTCGTTGTAAATGGCACCCGTGATTTTGAATGTCATTTATGTGCGCGGTGATGTCGATAATGCCGATTTATCACACGGTAATCATCAACGTCCCCGGATTGGCTGCGTGCGAATACGCGTTCGTGCAGATTTTATCGAATATCAGCAGCATGCGGATATCGATATAAGAATCCTGTTTCCCGTTCTAAGAATTCGGGATATCAGTAAAACGCGTGGGTGAATGTGCAGCGTTTAAACCG
>JAJFLM010000196.1 GCA_021772655.1 Deltaproteobacteria bacterium | reverse complement strand
GTTGAGTCTAATGAACCCAGGTTGGCATGCTTACCAACGTTGACGAACCAACCCGAATTTAATTCAAGCAACTCACTGGCTGAGAGATGACTATTGATGCGCGTTCTTTCAACTCCAAAGTAATCGATTTCTCTATACCCTGTCACCGTGGCATTCCGTCCACTATGAGCTTTTACAGCACAGACATCATAGACACCATCACCCGTACCAGTCACATCAGCACCGACACTCGCGCGGCCTGCTGTCATTATGACATCTTCCAGACCTGTTACCTCAGTATGGTGAGATAAGCGGACACGGGTTCCGTCTAAATTCATTGAAGAACCCGCACCGGTGAATTCTAAGTCACCTCGAATACGAGTCAGATAAGTATTGTGAATATCCATTGAATCTAAACCGGTCATCACAACATTTTGTCCAACGGTCACATTACAACCATGACCATCAATATTCAGTGAACCACCGACTTGACTGAAGTCATAGACGGTAACTCCCGTATGGTTACCATAATTAACCCGTTGGTTAGCACGCTCAGCACCAATCTTCAGGCTGTAACCTTCATAAGCACCACCAGGACCACTGTTAGACAAGAAGCCTTGCAGTTCACTCATGTTACGAACTTTCTTAACCAAACGACCACATTGGTTGCTGGCAGGATACTGTTCAATCGATACGTCACAGACATCTTCTTCTGTTGGAGGGCAGGCTTCACAAGCATGGAGCACACTGACATGGCCAACATCAAAATAGTCCAGATTATTAGGTCCCGAACCACTTGAACTTGATTCTGTAATACGTAGCCTCATTGTACTTTCCAAGGTGACCGCATTACCAGCAGCATCCACCGCATTACTTAAATCACAGGTATTATCATACGCCGATTCAGAGCCTGTATCGGCCGCAGGAATGAAGGTGGTATTATCACCTTCAGTATCTTTGTTATCGACAGTACAGACTGTCACCCACTGACCATTTTCATCATCCCAGGCCTCAACCTTAGCTGTTTCGAGAACATAGTTATTGATGTTGCCCCAGCTGATTTCACGCACCACAAAATCAGGGCCCGCTTCATTGGGCACAGGACATTCAAAAGATAATCCCAGCGTACCACCTTGGCCTAAGCTATAGAAGCTTCCCAGCGAACCGTCACTGATACTTAATGCAGCATCTGGATCACTACGCTCTTCAGCAACAGCACTACCATCTTTGGAGGTGCCTTGATTGGTTTCCCCATCAATGACTTCATCGGCTGTATAACCAGATTCTTTAATGATAGGTTCAGCACCCTCTTCACATTGTAAGTCACAGCTCACTTGCTCAGCTGTAAATAACCAATCTGTCGCATAGAGGTGTGTATCCAAATCGCTGTTAGGACCATCATGGTTCATCCAACCCCAACCTGAGAGGCCTTGAACACCGCGGTGACCAAAGTTAACCTGGAAGGAGTAGCTATTGCTACCCTGCTCATCTGTTAACAGAATCACTTCGCCACCACTATTAGGGCCCCAATCAAGTAAAGTAGCCGTACCGTTATTGCTGGAACTTTCGCCATTCACTTTAACTGTCACCGTACCATCAGATGTCATTTGCGTCGTCACACCGTCACGATAAATCACATCAATGGCTGTCATACCACTTTCATTAGGATCATAGCTGGAACCAACATCACGACCACAGAAAGCCTGACCGTGAATCCTGAGTGATTTATTACCATCATCATCTATACTGATAGCCATGGCCATTTCAGCACCATCCGCTTCAAAGTCACAAGTATAGATGTCATTAGAATTACCTGTTAAGAGACCATCCATCCGTAAACCATAGAATGGTGAACTTGCCCCACCATCAGGATGGTTGGATAAGTCATAGCAGGTTTCATCAACAGGTTCATCACCGCAACCAGGAACCTCAGGTTCGCCACAACCACATTCACCCGGTTCGAGTTTGTCGGGATCTTCAGGACATTGGTCTAAATCATCACAGGTGCCGTCGGCATCACTATCTCCGGTAGAATCATCTCCTTCACAAAGATCTTGGTCATCACAAACACCGTCGGCGTCACTATCACCCGCAGCATCATTACCAATACAAACATCCGAATCATCACAAACACCATCTTGATCACTATCTCCGGTCTGATCATCACCTTGACAGAGGTCGACATCATCACAGACACCGTCACCATCACTATCTCCGCTAGCGTCATTCCCCACACAGAGATCTAAGTCGTCACAGATACCATCTTGATCGCTATCACCTGTCGCATCATCACCAGCACAGACATCTTGATTGTCGCAGATGCCATCACCATCACTGTCACCCGTAGCATCATCACCTTGACATTGGTCGACACAGTCGGCAACACCATCACCGTCAGAATCGGTATCCGCATTGCCGCAACCACATTGTCCAGGCTCTACTTTATTAGGATCCTCAGGACAGTTGTCATTACAATCTGCGGTGTTATCACCATCACTATCGGTATCCGCAACACCACAACCACATTGACCCGGTTCCGTTTTATTAGGATCGTCAACACAGCTATCATTACAATCGGCCGTACCGTCACCATCTGAGTCATCATCGGAAACACCACAACCACAGATGCCGGGTTCGGTTTTGTCTCCGTCATCTGGACAATTATCACCCGCATCACAGATGCCATCACCATCAGCATCGGCACCATCATTTGCGGGATCAAAGTCTTGTGTCGTAGCATCGGTGATCTGACTACAGTCATCACAAGTATCATTATCGGTATCAATACAAACCGTTGCATTAGCCGGATCCGCATCAAAGGTATCCGCAATACCATCTAAATCTAGATCCACACCCGCTGTTGCTGGTGGTGTTGAGAGTAGATTATTATTGATATTGGTACGCTGTGCATTCAAAGACACATCATCCAAGGCGGCAATGACAGTATTGGTTGTCGCTGCCGTTAAGCAGCTACCCGCCCCATCCGTGACGCATAGATTTCCAACAGAAATTTGTGCATTGAGGTTTTGCGCATAGGTATTACCTACTGACAACACAGGTTCCGCTGCAATCACGCCATTGATATTCACTGTTAATAGGCTTGGGTCTAAAAGCAAGTCAGCCGAAGTTCCAATAGCAATGCTTGCTTTCGCCAAACATGACTGCTCTGTGCCAACCCGCAATTGATTGCCATCAGCACAAAGTGCTTCTACACCCTGTCCCACTCCATTAAATCCAGCAACAACCTGACTCAAGCCAGCATTCTCTATAACTACGTTGTTAATATTGATGGTAGATCTATGGTTATAGCCATCTACTAAGCGAACGTAGAAGTCTTCCTCACCCATATCACTGTTTGGTAATGCTAGCTCCGCTACGCGAGAGATACAGTGGCCATCGCCATCATCCGTACAAGAGCTATTGGCTGGCGTTGCTAATACAGCACTGCCATAACCTGTGCTAATAGCTGAATACTGAATGTCCGCCATCAAACAATGATCCAGTGTCAAATCAAGGTTGCGGCCGGTCGAAAGTGCTGTATCGACATCTCTGACGACACAGTTTGTCACACCGACAGGAAATGCTGTAACGGCCGCAGCATCGCTTACCCGTAAAGGTCGTCCGCGATCATCAACATTTCGTCCGCCGGCATAACTCATACCAACAGCAAACCCATCCACTGTTATATTGCTAATATTAGCAGTACCGTATTGTGCCCCTACGGCAATACCAACTCCTGAAGGAACATCCAATAATTGAGCCGGGTTATTAACAGAACGAATCCCAATAATATCAGCTGATTTAATGGTCAAATTCAAGATACCCGCTGCTGTCGAACCTGTATCGGGGTGAACCTCTTCAATACACGAACCATCCCCCACATTATTACACAGGTTAGCAATCGGACCAGTTGAAACAAAATGATTCATCACAGGGTTCCAACCAATACTTGGATGACGTGTCGCTCCGGCAGCTAAACCAACGCGACTAAACAGTAAGGTTTGATCGGTCAAAGTCGCATCAGTACCCGCCACGTATTCATAGCGGCCGATCTCAGCATCTGAATCAGCAATACCTAAACCAGATTGTGTACCGGTCACGCGAATCGTGTTGTTACCACAATCCAACTGACCACGTAGACGATAACCAACAGCGGCACGCCCTGTATTGCTTTGGAAATCTAATGGGTCAACCAGCAGGATAGGATCCCCCGCAACTATTTCAGCGGCACTTGGGCCAATTCCTACGGAACCCCCACCATCAGGTGAATCAAATGTGACATCACCTGTACATGTAACCGTCGTTCCAGAAAACCCAACACTCACATCGGCTTGTGCCGCATCGTGTTCCTCAGCCGTCCGACCATCATTAGGTGAACTGGCATAATCGTGAGGATTGCCATCAAAGGTTTCCGGCGCATTATTTCGCAGGATAAAGGTATTGTTTTCCAAATTAACGTCGGTGTACTTAGAAATACCAACGCCATGGGCCACCGTATAAGTAGCACCGGGCACAATCCCGTGATTCACGGCTGGCAAAGCAACAATACCAAAGCCAATACCAAAGCGTGGCGAGGCGCTATTGCGTGATACAAAACCAGCATCACAAGTAATCGTCAGTGCATACTCAGTTCCTGAATTCGTAAATGAAGTTGAACACATTTCATTTTCGGCTGCGTCTTCCCAAGTACGGTAACTCAACTTGATATTCTGTGCGACATTATCATTATCAACAGCAATACCAACCCTATCAGGAGCACCACAAGTTGCTAAGGTTGGGAAACCCGCCTCAGCAATGGCACGACATAAACCAAAAGCATCGACGCTTGAGATATTACCATCGATAATACGTCCATCAGTAATACCGTCAAAGTCATCTTCATATCCGGTGAAACGACCTGAAGCGACAATGCCAGCAGGACTAATAACCGCCACATCATTGCCGAACGCATCTTGCACAAAAATATCACCGCGATTATTCGCATCTTGCTGAGGTCTTAAGCTGTATCCTGAAGGCAAGTTAAGCGCGACGGTCACTGTCGGATCAACAGCAATATTATTGAGGACGTTATCCATGAACTCTAGGCTCATGCCTAAAGCACCGCTGCCCGCAGCATAGTGAGCCCGAATCCCGCCATTAAGTGCAGGGTCATCAATGCTCGTTTGGGTAGCGGTTTGATATGAATACTGACGGGGGATATCCAGAGCTAAACCAGCAATCTGCCCAGAACCAAGCGTGACCTCATCCCAAATAAATTGTAATGAATTACCACCCTTCACATCATTCACACCAATATCTGCAGGCACCGCAGCTCCAAAACCGCCATTGACACGAAAACGCATTTCATCTTGTGTGATTTTAGAAGCTGCCATCGGCGTACTCATAGAAACAAAAGAACCATCTTCACTGGCATGGAAGACAGGGCTCAAAGTATCAACATCACAGGCGTCACCATCAGCATCGTCACCACGCAAGCCATCGGAATCAGGTTGCAAGCGTAGACCGCTGGCTAAACGTTGAACGTTGCTGTTAAAGGGACAATTATCTACTCCGGCGCAATTACCATCACCATCGATGTCATTATCAGCATCATTGGGGCAATCATCACAACCATCAGGAATACCATCTTGATCGCCATCTAAATTATCATCAGAACCTGGGCAGGCATCCACATCACCACAGACACCATCACCATCTGCATCGTCATCAGGATCATTTGGACACACATCACAACCATCAGGCGTACCATCTTGATCCGCGTCTAGATTATCATCGAAGCCCTGACAAACATCATTACAGTCGGCCACACCATCTTGGTCACTATCAACATCGCTAATGCCACAACCACAGATACCCGGATCAACCTTATCAGGATCTACGGGACATTGATCATTACAATCAGCCGTACCATCCTGATCACTATCTGTATCGGCGACGCCACAACCACACTGGCCTGGCTCGACTTTATCAGGATCTGCAGCACATTGATCATTGCAATCAGCCGTACCATCTTGATCGCTGTCTGTATCAGCAATACCACAACCGCATTGACCTGGTTCGATTTTATCAGGGTCAGCGGGACAGCTATCATTACAATCCGGCGTACCATCTTGATCACTATCCGTATCAGCAACACCACAACCACAAGTACCTGGCACTGTTTTATTCGGATCATTATCACAGTCATCTAAATCATCACAGGTACCATCTTGATCACTATCTCCACTGGCGTCATCACCCGTGCAAACATCAATATCATCGCAAATACCATCTTGGTCGCTATCTCCGCTGGCATCATCACCCGTACAAATATCTCGATCATCACAGACACCATCTTGATCACTGTCACCGCTGGCATCGTCACCAACACATTGGTCGGCTGCATTACAAATACCATCACTATCATCATCAGGGCCATCATTTGCGACATCATAACTGCCCTCACTACAATCATCGCAAGTATCACTATCATCATCGCGACACACATTGGGGTTTTGTGGGTCCGAATCCAAACGGTCAGCGACACGATCACCATCAGAATCAATACCCCCTTCAACGACAATCTCTTCAGTTAATCCGGACTCAATATTTGAGATTAAAACATCAATGGCTGCTGAGCTACGCTCTGTGGCCACAACAGTTCCTGTCGTAGCCGCACCACCATTCTCACGAATATGCGTATTTTCTACTGAAATACTTACATCACTGCCACCATTGTATTCATTCACAACAGCAATGGCCGGATTGCCTTCCCCAGCAATATTACAATTTTGCACATTCAACTCTAATAGCTCTGGGAATAAAGCAACATCAGCGCCCGGAATAATGGCTAAAGCAGATTTAGCCATACATGCTGGGGTGGTTCCAATGGTAAGACCGCCATCACACGCCGTCGGATTGTAGGCTGTGAAATTTGTTAGTACGGGACTAAGACCTGAAACCGAACCCGCATTAATATCGAGGGGATCAGCAATATAGCAGCTATTAACATTCACTCGAGTCACACGCGTAACCCCAGCAGCTAAAGCGGTGGCATGATCTTCACCACCTTGCTTACTATTGGGTGCGGCAATTCTAGAAGCACGTGTAATACAGTTGCCATTGGCATCTGCTAAACACGGTGAGCTAAGTGGCGTTGCTACGTTAGCCGTCGAATTGACAATAATACCTGAATTAAACTGACTGAAATAAATTTCCAGCGCATCAAAGGTTAAATCAATATTACCGCCAGCAGAAAATCCGTTTTCATTATTGCTGAGGATAGCTTCATTAACATAAATACTTGTTGGAGGTACCGCATTGGGATCGTCATGACGTGCCCACTGACCACTTGAAAGATTATTAGGTCCACCTGTAGCGGAAAAACCAACACCACAACCATCAGCAAACAAATGATTAACACTCACTTGTCCATATTGGTTAGCAACGCCCATACCCAAACCTGGAGCCCGCGATAAATCTTGGTGGGCATTATTCACTGAATGCAAACACAAAATACTGACATCACCAATACTCGCATTGACTAAGCCTAGTGAGTGAGGAACATTAGCAAGCGTCGGAAAGCAGGACCCATCGCCAACGCGACAAGTATTATCAAGTTCAATGGGAAGATCACAGGCCCACTTATTTGTCAGATGGTTCCAAGCACATTGTGGGGTTCTCAAACCACCAAAGGCAACGGCCGTACGACTCGCATCACAATCTTGTGACTGACAATCGGGGTCACTCCCCAATTCAACAACGATCGAAGCTACATCCACATCGGAATCACTAAAGCCAATCCCATTATTAGCTCCGATAACCGTAATCTTGTTATTGGTACAAGCAACTTTACCACGCGCATCAAACCCCACCGCATAACGTCCGGTTTCTTTCACAGGGTCATAAGGGTCTGGATTAAAGAGGATACGCGGATCATTGTTCGTCAAATAGCTAGCACCTGAAGCGACCGCCACTCCATCACCACCATTAGGAAAATCGAAAGTCACATCACCATTACACGTCAACTCATGAAAACCAACACCGGGGCCACCATTAGCGGCCGCATCATAGAAAGCCGCTGTCTTCCCATCATTGGGGAAGGCTTTGTAATCAAAAATGCGGGTTCCATCAAAGTTTTGCGCTGAGTTATGAACAACAAAAGTATTGTTTTCTACAGTAATGGGCGCATGTTCTCCAAACCCAACATTATGTGCAAAATTGTAAGTTTGGTTGGGCACAATCCCAAAATTATTACTTGAAAGCGTTTCAACGCTAAAACCAATTCCATAGCGATTTGAATTATCTATATTACGTTGCACATAGGACGAATCACAAGAGGCGACCAATCGTGGTTGAGATTCTTCTCCCGTATCAATAATATTCCATGAACACAGATCTTTATCCGCATTCCTTTCAAAACCCTTATACAGAGTGCGGATATCGTTGCCGTAGGTGTTGCCAGCATATTCTATTCCGACAGTATCTTGAGGGCCGCATCTAGCTGTCGTATTTCCTAAAGCTTCATCAATGGCTCTCACAAGACCCAAGGTATCGATAGTCGATGGGTTGCCATCAATAATATCGCCATCTTGATTAGGACCTAAACAGTCACTATAAACACCATCAACAGATCCGTTACTAACAAAAGCCGCTGCAGAAAAACGTGCCACATCAACGCCGTCACAAGTGACCGTCATACTCCCTTTATTATTCTCATCATACTCTGGGTTAAAACTACAACGGCTCTGTTGTGTCTGTGGATCAATCAGAAAATTAACCAGAAAACTGACTTCAAGATTGTCCTGAGATTGTGCAACATCATCCATAAACTCAACACCAATGGCAAAACCATTACCACTCGCTGATGAATGGATACGTACATTTGAATCATCAAGAGATCTTGAGCTTACCGACTGCCAAGTGTACTGCTGAGTCGATGCATCAAAACCATCAAAGGGTTGCGGTCCTGCACCATCACCTAAATTATACCCTTCCATTGCCATGATAATATTAAGCACTTCCTCAAAACGGTCCCCATCAAAAATACGAGGGTCCGCGATTGTCCCCAAACCACTGCCTGGTAAGTAGGTAAAAAATGGTCCTTGATGACCAAAAACATAGTTGGGTGTAATGACGGCGTATACATCAGGCTGATTTACCGACTGAGCGGGAAGTAACTCATAGCGGGGTGCTAACGTGTCTGGGTCACAAGCATCACCCGCGGAATCGCCATCAATATCTATTTGACCAGGGTTGGGATGCTGGATGCAATTATCCACATCGTCGCAAACTAGGTCTTTATCGGTATCCCCACCATTATTTTCGCAGGGATCTGGTTGACAGTCTTGCGGACAGTTTTGGTCGGTTTCGGCTACTTCACAAAAACCATTCCCACAGACGGAACCGCCCGCTTGGCAATCCGCACAGTCTTCCGGACAATCAAAGGAGCTTTCATCCGCCTCTTGGTTGCAAACATTATCTCCGCAGAAACACATGTCTCCGCCATTAGGAGAACCTTGAAAGGGACCACAGTCAACGGCACAATTTTGACAGTTTTCCCCAGCATCACAGGTAAAGTTACCGTCGCCGCAAGTAGGCAGTGGCAGAACTTCAAGCGGACAATCTTGGCAGTTAAGTTCTTCTCCCGCCACACAACAGCCATCACCACAAACGGGTGAGGTTCCTGAACCAGAGCAATCAAGGCAACTTGGTTCTTCATTACCAGGGATCGAACAGAAGCCATCATTAAAACAGAAACAATCAGCAGAGCAATTTTCTACACTTTCACCCGCAGCAAAGTCACAGAACTGATCTCCACAAAAGGCCGTTTGACAATCAGGGCAATCACGAGCGGTTTCACCAGGGTCACAGACTTGATCAAAGTTGCAAGTTCCTCCTTGCTCACAATCAGGGCAGCCTTTAGCTTCTAATTCTTCAGGGTCGCAAATCTGGTCAAAGTTGCAAACACCCCCACCCCCACACTCGGGATCATCTGATCTAATTTCACAAGCCAATCCAGAGAAACAAAAGTTGCACTCACAAACACCTGCGTTGCAAATACCATTTTCGTTACATACAGGATCACCCGGACAGATTTGAGTTGTTTGCGCCTCAGCCTCGCTATACGCCGGCACCAACCACTCTAAGGCTCCTGGTTGTTGTCCAGGTTGTGGACTGGAACCCGACAGCGGCAACAAGAGCAACAGTGTCGCGACTAAACTCAAAAAGAGCGGTGACGCATAACCGCTCTCTTTTCGTAATCTCATCCATTTAAAAAACTGATGCTGCTGCTTACCTGATGAACGAGTCGCTGGCGATTCCATGGCATCCCCCTATGGATTGGCTGAAGGCATTAAAAAACCCGTCGTCCTGGTGGAAATTCATTCCAGGAACAACGGGTAACGTGGGAATCAAACCGTTGCAGCTACATCGGCAACAGATGTGCGCGCTGATTAAATCTGGCTCTTCAGTGCCAGCCGGCATGATGTCCCCCTGCAATTAAAAAGCCCACGGGCCTTGAAGGGGCAGTGGGCTGAACGAGGGAATACAAAATTCCGGTCGGTTCTTTGGCAACCCTGCTATCCCTATGGGACCAGAAGCTTTGCGTCCCCGCCTTGACCCTGCTTCGCTAAAGCTACACAGGGCTGCTGCGGGTTTGCTAGTATCAGTAACCGTATTCTTTTCTTACTGTGACGAAAGCGTAGCACTGGATGAAAAGGTAACCAAGGATAATTTTCGAAAAAAATGAAAAGAAATATAAGCGCGTAATATCACTTATTATTTAAGGAAATAAAAAAGGGCCCTCCCCCACAAAGGCCCTTTTCTATTTTGAGAATGACTAAAAAGTTATCCGTCTACGCACCTCTAAAAACAAGGCACTCATCAGCACAAACAGTAAGGCAGCCGCTGATGATTGAGTAGAAGTCTGCGTTGTCATAAGAGAACAACCGCCGGTACCCCCGCTTACAGTCGCCATTGCCATCACAGCATCAATATCACCTAACTGCACGATATTGGCGTCCGCTGTCGTTGCCGCTAAAACACGACCTGACTGCACCGCTTCGTCCACATAGCAACCCACCTTACCATCGGCGCAAGTGGATTGCTCCCAAAGTCGCAACCAATCCGCGTCTAAGGCACGGCGATATTTTTTATCGGCAGGCTTCGCACTGTCTGCTGCCGCCTGTCCTTGTAAGATAGAGATGTTCTCTATCACGGGCGTATCACTATTAGCCGCAGCGTTTAGGCTGGCGCGCATCTGGTCTACTTGGGAGCCATCCATTTGGCCCTCATCTTGGTATAAGAGATTATCAGCAATCAGCTCGGTGACTTGATGCCCTTCACTGCCTTTTGCATAACTATGATCCATCTCTTGATTAATACACCACTCATAAAGTTCAGCATGACGATCCATGCTGGCGCGCAGCGTGCGGCCGGTCACTAAATCAGTAATGGTACAATAAGTGGGCATTCTCAAGACCGCAAAGGTTGCATTCAGACGTTGCCCTTTAATAATAGGCGTTTCATTACCTGGGGCTTCCTCTTCCTCTACTTCAATATCAATAGAACCGTCATCACCTGGATCACGAGGCTCATCACCAGGACGTTCTGGTTGGCCAGGCTTAGAACAAGTAATTTGCGCTGGAAACCGCATTTTTTCTAACTGAGCGATCATGTGGCCGACATTAAGTCCACGATCTTCCCGATCAACAGTACCCTCTCTAGCATACACTTTTAAACCTGTGCTGAGTTCACCCTTGTTCTCAGACATACCGGTAGAACGCTGCGAATCCTGAGCATACGCTGACGAAACGCCTACCCACTCAGGCATCACTTTACCTTGGGAGCGTTGGAAGAGCAGCCCCTTATTGTCATATTTCTGGCCTTTAAA
>JAJFLM010000195.1 GCA_021772655.1 Deltaproteobacteria bacterium | reverse complement strand
GGTGATCTAAAGCCGCCTGGTTAGCCTGCTCTGGAGACATATAGGCAAACTTGCCTTTAAAGGTTCCCGTAACTGTTTCATGTTGCCGCCCTGTGGCCCGCGCAATTCCAAAATCGGTGACTTTTACATACCCTTGATAAGACACTAAAATATTCTGCGGGCTGATATCGCGATGAACAATCTCTAAGGGCTGCCCCCCATCATCTAGTAGATTATGCGCATAGTGTAAGGCCTGACTAGCTTCGGCAATAATCCATAAACATAAGGCTAAGGGAATCCGTTGCTGACTGACCAAAGCTACTTGTTGTAAGGCTCTGAGATCGACTCCAGGAACGAGCTCCATAGCAATATAGTGCTGATCTTCTTCGCGGCCTAATTCATAGACCTGCACAATATTAGGATGATTGAGGCGGACGGCAATTTTAGCTTCATCAATCAACATTGCCGCAAAATCGGCATTTTGTGACCAATGCGGGAGGATTTGTTTGAGCGCCAAGGCCTTTTCAAAACCCGCCACTCCCAGCAAACGCGCTTCATAGATTTCCGCCATGCCACCCGTGGCTAACTTTTCCATCAATAAATAGCGCCCAAAGCGACGCGGCAGCGACATAGCTCAAAAAGGTAGCAAAACACCCAATAACTAGCAAGAAATGAGCTAAATCAGCACTTTTTAGGGTCAAATGAGCTAAAAAAACTCTGGGGGATTAAATTTACTCCATGTTAATATATAAATATAAACATTATATTACTCATTTAAGTACTTAATAAATAATAATTAATATAGTTATCACAAGGTGTTATCCCCAGTTATTAGTCTAAAATTGCATAGATATCGTGAATATAGATTTAATCTTGACACAAACAATATAAAAGATTACTAATTATATATAATTAAAAAGAATGAATGGAAAATAATGTTAACTTTACTTTTATTAAACATTATTACGAATAGATTATTGCTCATTAGATAATCATTCTATGTATCTCAAGGGGGAGAGTCATGGATTATAGTGCCATTTACTTGCGTGAATTGTGTCTAGAAGTGGCTTACGGTAATGTCGGCGGTAAGCGATTCAATGACCTACTAATCAAAACGGGCGTCTTCCTGGATGACCATGAGTGGTCCATGACCAATAAACTACTCGAAGAAGGCGAAAAAATTGATTATTTAGCCGCCCTCACCACTGTTTCTTTAAACTAAGGAGCTCTTATGTTGATGACGGTCATTCAATTTGCAGTTTCAACTTTACGTTCGCCGGGGATGGCACGGGCTTTGATGAAGGCCGCTTTCCCGTCGGTGCTGAGTGGGGCTCATTCACAGACCCATCGCCACCAGAACAAACGCTTGCCGCTGATCTATTAATTTGAGCTCCAACAAACTGTAAATTTTCATAAACATTCTTGCACTATTCTAAAATAGCTTATGTTATCCTAGCACTTAGCTCGTTATGCCTGCTTTACGATTCATTCTATTTTCCACCCTCTTCAGCCTCATTCCGCTGAGCGCGCTCAGCGCCAACCAGCACAGCAATATCTATCAGCAATGGTTGAACCAACGTGAAAGTATCGAAGCTCTCGTCATTTTACCGGAGCTATTTCCATGGGACAATGCGAACACCACAGCAGCAGAGACCATCACAGCGCCCTCTATCAAAATTAACCTGACTTCAAGACAACTCACCTTATATGAAGGCAGCAAAGACATTGCGCGTTATGCTGTGGCTATTGGACAACGGCGCCATAAGACGCCTATCGGACCCCGCTCGCTCAATAAACTTATTTTAAACCCCTGGTGGTACCCACCTGATTCAGAGTGGGCCAAGGATGCGACCGATACACCTCCAGGCCCCTACAATCCCCTGGGCAAAGTTAAGTTTCCTTTAGGGGGTAAAATTTTATTACATGGTACCAATAAACCTTGGAGTGTCGGTCGCACGGCCTCCCACGGCTGCATGCGAATGAAACATAGCCATGTCATCGCCCTGGCAGACTGGCTCCTTGAAAAGCATGCTGATATCCGTGACGAAAAATTACTTAAGTTACATCGCGAACACTGGATGCGGCGCAGCCATGAAGTTAAGTTGCATCAAGAAATTCCTGTAGAGATTGTTTATCAACGGGTTGAACTTGAGAATGATGAACTGATTATTTATCCTGATGTCTATGGCTTTCGCCCTGAAATCACCCATGAGGTGATCGATGCCCTCGCTCTGGTGGGCGTTCCCAGCCACGAGGCTGATTTATCAAAACTACCCAGTCGCTTCCCCAAACGCGAAAATGTTCACATCAAGCTCCGCGATTTAGTCAAAGGACTTGGCTCTCCTGATAACATGACCCAATTAGCCTCTCAATAAACCCCCATTTTATTTGACAATATTCCTTCGTACCAGGCAAATTCGCTCCTAAATGAGCGATTCCATTCCATCAAACCAGGCCCTCAGCTTAACCCAACCCAATGAGCTAAAGCTAGCCATTGAGCAGGCTCAAAATTGCCTTTTCAAGCAGCAAGCTCCTGAAGGTTATTGGTGGTATACTCTTCAGGCCAATGAAACTATCGGCAGTGGCATCTTAATGCTCTACCATTTTTTAGGTGAGGTAGACCCCGGTGTACAAGCTGGCCTCTGTCGGCGCCTCTTGGACGAGCAAGCCGAAGACGGTTCTTGGAACCTCTATCATGGTGCTGCTGGAGATATTTCAGCAACCACTGAAGCTTATCTGGCCTTGCGCCTGTGTGGCTATGAAACCGAGCACCCTGCTTTAAGCCAAGCCCGCCGCTTTATTTTAGCCCATGGCGGCTTAAGCGCGATCCGCGTGTTTAGCCGCATCCATTTAGCTATGTTTGGACTGATTCCCTGGAGTGCCTGTCCGACGATGCCTATTTGGTTTATTCAACTGCCAAAAAGCAGCGGGCTGTCTATTTATGAATTTTCAAGCTGGGCACGGGCTTCTATTGTTCCCTTACTTTTGCTCATGGACCGCAAGCCTATTTGCAAAGTAAATTTTACTCTCAATGAACTCTCGGCACGACCCTTAACCAAAACCGACTGGAAACTACGTACTAAAAAAACGGGGATGAATTGGGGCCAATTCTTTGTCACTACTGATAAATTATTAAAACTCGCAGATAAATTCCCTTGGCATCCTGGTAAAGCCCGCGCACGTAAAAAATGTGAGCAATGGGTACGCGAACATTTAGAACGCACAGAAGATATTTATCCAGCCCTTGCCTATGGGGTATTAGGCCTCAGTGCCTTAGGCTATGATCAAAACGATCCTCATATGCAGAAGGCCTTACGCGCTTTAAAGCGTTTTCAACAAATTTATATCGACGAATTGCCTGAGGATAGCGACCCTATTTGCTTGCTACATCCACTAGAAGGCGAAGCGCCTCATGCTGATAATCAAACTTTAGCACATCCGGTTGACTCGGAAAAAATTCGCATTCATCAGCAATGTTGTATCTCTCCACTTTGGGATACCCCTTGGAGTGTGACAGCTTTATTAGCTTCTGGCGTTGCTCCCGAAGATCCGCGCATGCAACGCGCCTGTCAGTTTTTACTTAAGAAACAAATTACGGATGTTAAAGGCGATTGGGCCGTTAAAAAACCCAATGCCGAACCCGGTGGCTGGGCCTTTGAATTTCAAAACGATTATTTCCCAGACGTTGATGACACTATCCAGATTCTCGATGTCATCAAACAGGTTTTACCTCAAAGCAACGCCGTGATCACTGCTGAGCGAAAAGCGGTGCTTTGGTTAGAAGCCATGCAATCCAAGAATGGTGGCTGGGGTGCTTTTGATGTCGATAATACCCGCAACTGGGTCAATGAAATCCCCTTCTCGGACCATGGTGCCTGTTTAGACCCACCCACTTCAGATATTACCGGCAGAATGATCGGACTCTTTGCAGGCATTAAAGACCGTGACAATCGCGCGGCTATTCAG
>JAJFLM010000194.1 GCA_021772655.1 Deltaproteobacteria bacterium | reverse complement strand
GGGCGGGGGCACCCCGCCCCTACAATAATAATATGCTGCGTTGACACATTCAGTTCTGGCAATAACTCAGCTGTTGTTACTAACACGGCCGCCTGGCTATCACGTAAAATAAATTCTAACTCAGAGCCTGTTAATAAAGGGGAACTTGGAATAGGGATTAAACCCGCCTTCATCGCTCCGATAAAAGCTAATGGAAATTCCACACTGTTAGGCAAGCGCAAGACAACGCGCGACCGTGGTGGAAGCTTTAAGCTCTGCAAACCGTGAGCCATTCGATTGCTCATGCGTGCTAAAGTAGAAAAAGTGAAATCCTGAAAACTCACACCTTTGGCTGACGCTTTGGCGATCGTCAGAGCCGTAGTATTTTTATTCTCCAGCGATAAAGCGTGCTTGTCTAAGCAATCGATCGCTATGTTGTAAGGTTTATCCATCTGATAACAGGCATAATCATAACAACAGCAGCAATCAAGCATTCAAATATTTTACTCAATAATTTTAGCTAGTTAGATAATTTACCTTTAATAAGGCACAACTTATTGACTCTATTATTAGATAAATATACTATAAAACTCTATATATGGATAATCTCTCCCAACAGGCTCATCTCAATAAACAACGTGACCTATCTGGTCCGGCTCTGCGTGCATTTTTTAATATTGCTCAGGCCTGGCAGTTAAGTAGCAAAGACGCTCAGGCCCTATTGCAATTACCTGACTCCACTTTCTTCAAATATAAAAAACAACGCATGGGCAATTTGTCTAAGGATACTCTAGAACGTATTTCTTATATTCTCGGCATTTACAAAGACCTGCAGATTCTTTTACCCAATCCCGAAGCCGCTGATGGCTGGGTCAAAAAGTCAAACAAAGCCCCACTCTTCAACGGTCGCTCAGCATTGGATCGCATGTTGTCCGGCAATGTCAGTGATCTTTTTGTCGTGCGACAATATCTAGATGCACAACGTGGTGGTTGGGCCTAAACTTTTTGGAAATTCCGATTAAAAAAATTCGCTGGAAAAATTGTTGGCGAATTATCCCAACACGTTTTCCCTCTATTAATCCTTATGAAAAGGTCTCTTCTCAAGCAGATTTATCAAAGCTTCATCAAATAGAAGGTATGACTAACCAACGCCTCCGTCAGGAACGCGGCCAGATTCATCTCGTGCCACCAAAAGATGTTGTGACCGGCCCAGGCAGTTCTTACATCATGGCTGCTTTCACACATCTTAATCCAGATGGAAGTCGCTTTAGCAATGGCACCTGGGGGATTTATTATGCCGCCCACACAATGGAAACTGCTATTCAAGAAACTATCTATCATAAAACTCAAGGCTTTATGAGTGCAACTGATGAGACGTCAACCGACCTGGACATGCTTGTCCTGACCGCAAACTTAAACGCATCACTCCATGACATCCGAAAAATGCAGACCAATCTACCTGAAATCTATTCTAAAAAAAACTATGCCGCTGGACAAATTTTAGGACGTACTCTGAAAGAGAATAACTCTTGGGGCATTGCCTACAACAGCGTTCGTCACAGGGGTGGAGAAAATATCGCCATCTTTAGACCTCCTGCTTTAAGCCACTGCTGCCCAATGAAACATCTTACCTACCATTGGGATGGAACAAAAATTAGTGTATTTTATGAAAAAAAGCTTCTTTCCTAAAATCAGTTTGGAAACTTAGTCGGCGGTGCTACTTCTACAACATCTTGGCTATCCAAAGCTTTCATGAAGGCCACTAAATCTTGTTGCTCCTTTGCCGTGAGATTTAACGGCACCATTCTAAAATCCAGCCACTTATTTTTCTCACCGCCAATATTATAAAAAGTCACGACTTCCTCTAAGGTCTGCTGCGAACCATCATGCATATAAGGAGCTGTCTTGGTAATATCACGCACGGTCGGCGTCTTAAAAGCTCCCTTATCAGCTGCTTGTTTCGTGATTTCATAACGACCTAAATCGGGTTTTTCAGCGTTCATCCCCACACCCAAATTATGAAAAATACTGTCACTGAAATTGGAGCCTGCATGACAGCGCGTACAATTACCCTTGCCAAAAAAGAGTTTTAAACCGTTTTGTTCTGCTTCCGTTAAGGCGGTCTTATCGCCCTGACTAAATTTATCATAACGGGAGTTCCCTCCTAAAAGAGTGCGCTCAAAAGAAGCAATGGCTTGGACAATGGTCTCTTTGGTAATCTTTTCTTCACCAAAGGCCGATTGGAAATACGGCCCATAACCACGGATGGCTTTTACTTTAGCGACTAATTCATCATGGTCTTTCAAACCCATCTCAATAGGATTCACAAAAGGGCCTTCAGCTTGCTCTTCTAAGCTTTTAGCGCGGCCATCCCAAAATTGGGTAAACATATAAGCGGAATTTAATACCGTCGGCGCACTGCGTGTGCCCTTTTGCCCGTTGATCCCTGTGGACACCGAGGCTTGATCGGTCCAACCTTTATCGGAGGCATGACAACTGGCACAAGAAAGGGTCCCATCCCCTGACAGACGTTTATCAAAATAGAGCAAATAACCCAACTCGACTTTTTCCACGGACATAGGATTATTTTCAGGAACCGGTGGTGGAGAAAATAAACCTTGAGGAGGCTTTTGATACTGCTGGAATAAACTGGCGGCCGTTTGTTGGCTCGTAACTACTGGTTCTTGAGGTTGCGGCTTAGAACAAGCCACTCCTAGGCTCACTCCCACTAAAACTATTCCAATCCACCAAGTTTGCTGCCTCATCGCACATCCCCTTTTCTGGTAAAGATTCCATTATAACCGGACGACAGCGCTTGAACAGCCAAAAATTGCCCAGGTAAGAGACAACTTTTTATCAAGATATTCGACATACAGCTATGCTTGCGACCCAGCTCATCCAACAGGGTTCTTTACTCGAAATCAATGCCGCTTTGACGGGAGGCTCCGTTACGGCCCGTGCTTTGACCGAAGCCAGTCTGACTCAAATTGAAACCTTAAATCCAAGTCTTAACGCTATGACGCAAGTGTTCCCACAGCAAGCCCTAGCAGCTGCGGATCAAGCCGATGCCCGGCTCCAGCAGGGAAAAAACGTCACATATTTAACCGGCATCCCCGTCGCTATCAAAGATAATTTAGATTTACTGGGCAGCCGCACCACCTGCGCCTCACAACTATTGCACGCTTATTTTCCCAGCACCGATGCCGCGGTCGTCGAACGCCTGAAACGAGCCGGCGCCATTATCGTCGGAAAAACGAATATGGATGAATTAGCCTTAGGGTCGTGGTCACTCCATTCAGCCTATGGACGGGTAGCCCATCCTTTGGATCCACAGCGACAGCCCGGAGGTAGTTCCGGTGGCAGTGCCAGTGCCGTAGCTGCTGGAATGGTTCCCATAGCCTTGGGAACGGATACGGGTGGCTCCGTCCGACAACCCGCCTCACTCTGCAATTTAGTCGGACTGAGGCCCACCCACGGCATTATTCCTAATCAGGGTTTGTTTCCATCGGTCACGGCCTTTGATACCATCGGGCCCTTTACGCGCTCTGCAATGGGAGCGGCCATCTGCTTTCAGCTGTTGAGTAACAGAGATCCGGCCGCTTTCAGACTTGCTGCACTGCAACAACTGCAGCAACCACTGCGCATCGCCATCCCCAATGAGCTCATGACTTTGCCCTTAGGCGCGGGGATTCGACCTCTCTTTGAAGGAGCCATTCAAGTCTTCCAAAGCTTTGGCACAGCTCTGGTTCAAGTAAATGTTCCCCACTTTCATCAAGGCACGCGACTTTATCAACACTTCTCCGCAACGGGTATCCTTCAAAGTCTAAAGCACTTTTTTAATCTCACGAAGGATGATCCCGGTAAGCTTTCCGAACTGATCACTCAAGAGAGCGTTGGTCCTGAGGTCAAAGCCCGTGTCACTCGCGGTCTCAGACTCGCCGCAGAATATGGTCCCGCTGGCAACGCTGAGACGCGACGTGCACGTAGCTTATTTCGCCACCGACTACTGGATTATTTTGATAGTGGGGTGCAGCTGATTGCCACCCCCACCTCACCGGTCACCGCACTCACCCCTCAAGAAATCCAGAATTCACAGCATTCAACTCATTGGGATCTTTTCACGATTCCTGCAGCCATCGCTGGGTTCCCAGCATTATCTTTACCGGTTGGTTTCACACGTGATGGCTTGCCAGTCGGCTTACAGTTGATGGCGCGCCCCGGTGACGAGATCACTTTATTACGAGCGGCCATTGCCTATGAACAAAGAATGGCGCCACTCCGCAGCTTTCAAGTAAATTAAGTGATTGACTGAGCGGAGAGTTAAACTGCCAGTTGCCCAGCGAGCTCAATCCCTAAATCAAAACTAGAACGCATTGTCGGACTGATATTGACCCCTAAAGGTACAGGGCAATTTAATTGCTGATTATAATCCTGAATATGTTGGAAATTACGTGCCGCGATTTTCACAGAATTCTCACCAATCCCTAAGGAATCCGCTAATAATTCAGCTTCGGCACCTGGAGGGATGTCCACCCCCAACCAACGCATAAACTCGACATGCTTGACTTCATTAACCGGTGCCAAACTAATAAAAAT
>JAJFLM010000193.1 GCA_021772655.1 Deltaproteobacteria bacterium | reverse complement strand
TTCTCCACCTGTAGCTGAAATTCGTTGTCCAAAAATTTCAAGCTCACCATTGACAAGGGACCCCGTATTATCATCACCATGCCAAACCACTAAATATTCATTATCAGTGGAATTATAGGTCACGTCTGGTTTTGCTGCATCATAATTGCCATCACCATTAGGGCCCATGTCACTGATTCGGAAATCACCGCCCTGCTCAACACCCGCCGCATTGAGACGTTGTCCAAAAATTTCATCTTCACCATCAACCAGGGGGGCCGTATCATCATCCCCCTTCCAAACTACCAGATATTCGTTAGCGGTTGAGTTATAAGCCACGCTAGGGCTGTCTCCACTATAGCTAGTGCTTCCATCTGTTGAGCCCATGTCACTGATTCGGAAATCACTGCCTTGTTCTGAACCATCTGCTTCAAGTAGTTGTCCAAAAATTTCAAACTCACCATTGACAAGGGACCCCGTATTATCATCACCCCGCCAAACCACTAAAAATTCATTGTCAGTGGAATTGTAAGCGACCGCAGGGGCCACCGCGTCATAGGCATCATCACCATCAGGGCCCATATCGCTGATACGGAATCGCGCACCTACTGCAGCGCCGGTATCCGCATTGAGACGTTGTCCAAAAACTTCGTTTTCATCATTGACGAGGCCACCCGTATCATCGTCAGAACGCCAGACTACTAAAAATTCATTGTCAGTGGAATTGTAAGCAATGGCCGGTTGAAAAGGACTGAAGTCAGTATCCCCATCGGTACTTCCCATATGCGTGAGCCGAAAATCATTGGTCCCTATCTCTGGAGCAAACGCAGGCAAAGCCAGAAATGTGCTCACGGCAAAAATGACAATAATAGAAAAAAGGCGTGGATAAGTCATAGTCGCTCCCTTGGTATACTGTGGCCGGTAATACCAAGAAGGTGACCATAGGAATAGAATCTAGTCAAGAGTGACTCGTGATTTAATCACTTCGTATCACCGGCTTGATGGCTTATTAAGGGCGTAGATATGATTGAATTTCTTTAACAGCATAATTCTGTCCTACGGAATAGGCGGCGATGCGACTTAAATGGGCATAGGGTAAACCGGTTGCTTCATGCCAGGTATTAAAAGTCGCTTGAATTAATTTGAGTTCTCGCTTGGAACTAGGTGTTTCCTTAATATCTAAACCGGCAGCTTGCAGACACTGCACCACATCACCACTCAGCATAAAACTATCTTTGCCAATCATGCGCACCGCCCGCTGACCCGTCGTGCCGCCCAAACGGCTGCCTTGTTTTTTAAGATAAAGGAATAGCCCAACGTGATCATCCGCCGGCCATTGCTTGATGAACTTAGCAAAGCTCCCATGGGTCTTTGCCGTCGCGGTGACAAACTTCACATTATCTTGCACCGCAAGTATCTTCGTCATATTACGCACAATACGTTTATCCTGACCCAAACCTTCCCAATAACGCGGTCCTTGTTTTGATAATTTTTTGAGATCGAATTTAAAAAAAGCCTCTTCAAACTCCGGCCACTTTTTTTCGATGACACGCCAGACAAAGCCGGATTGAAAAATACATTTGGCCATGATCGATAAACAGCGGTCATCACTTTTTTTAGCCAAAGCTGCCGGACTGATAGGTTTTGGCAAAATACTTTGCAAAGCTTTAGGACCCCCTTTGCGTTTTTCAGCACGCTTAAGGATGGTAGTGAATTTGGTCATAGCGCGTTTAAAGCAAAAAAGTACTGGGGTAGCAAGACTCCCATTTTCAAAATGTTAAACGATAGCGCACTGTGGGACCTTTACCATTTTTTTGTAGAAAACCATCGTGTCGGTGTTGTTGCAATTTTACTAAATCGCAACCTCCACCTGCTAAACTCGATAGAAGAGGCTACAGGGTCTAAACAAGAGTTAGGAGGGGATATCATGATAGTAGCTACTAATTTTCACACCATGGCCGCAACAAGCGCCGTCCCTTTCTGGAGGGCCTTGCGCAATCAACTACATAACTATGATGTGCTATCTCAAGAGGCATCGCGCCAAGATGTCATCTGCAGTCTAACAGACCCAACAACTATTGTTGCCGCCCTCAATCTCAAAGATCGAACAGGATCCCTACGGCGTGAAGCCGCTAAGTTTCATCACAACATTGCCCTACAAGTAGACCAACATGGAGAAGGTCAGCAGCCCAATTTTTTAGCTATGGGCTTGTTAGTCTCCAACCGCCATTATGACTTACCTATCTTCGACCAGCAGAGAGTCGCGCTCTATTTGGAAGGTGCGGCACACTTGCTTCATAATGACAGCACTTTCATTATCGATCCATTAGCCGCTGGCATCACCGCATTAGCCCCGTATACCTTTCGTGAAATAGCAGCGCTCTTGTTTGCTAGTCATCAACCACAACGTGCCCGCTGCCACTATGAATCCGCCATCAAGGCGATCGCCAATTATCCTTCACCCATTCGTCGGGCACGCGCGCTGCTCGTATTAGCAAAACAACTCAAACAACATGAACAAAGTGATTTGATGGCTATTGCATTACAACAAGCAGAGAAACAAGCCCTGCAAGTCTCACACATCTCTGTACGCACTCGCTTACTCTTTCAAGCACAAGACCTAGCCGACACATCGTCCTAAAGCTTGTCTATAATTATCCTTAAGATTACTTCTGCCTTGTGAGGCACATTCTGGCATCTTTGACACTCCAGACTTGTCAAAGCGGTCTATTGGCACTAAGTCTTGAGACAGACCTTTATGGCATTGCCTTGGATAACAACATCGGCTCCACCACGCTCTTTTCGGTCGCTTTTTAAATGGGGCGCGCCGCTTGAATTCAAACACCCTAACCCCAAACTTTATGCCCTCTTAAAGGAAGTTTTCTCACTATCCGATGACGATTTTTTAACAGCCCACCAGCAAAATAGTGAGCAAGGATTCCTGGGCATGGAAGACGTCGCGGCAGAACAAGTTGCCACACTTGATCCAAAACATGTGACCGCCCTCACGCAAATTTGTGGGGCCGAGAATGCTGATACCAATTTATACGCCCGAATGAAAACGGCCTATGGAAAATCAACTCTGGATGCCATGAATCTGCGACGCAAGAAGATTCAACATATTCCGGACCTGGTACTGTTTCCACGAGACAAAGGCGAGGTGCAAAAAATTGTCGCTTACTGTCACGAACATAAAATCCCCATCATTCCCTATGGTGGCGGCACCTCGGTGACTCAAGGTTTAGAAGCCCCACAACAGGGGGTAGCCTTAGATTTTAAAAAGCACATGAATAAAATTATTCGGCTTAATCCCATCAACCAGACGGTCACAGTACAACCTGGTATGCTGGGACCGGATCTCGAACGCCAGTTGAATCAAGCCCCGCAACTCTTTGACGCGGATGAGGCCTACACCTGTGGTCATTTCCCGCAATCGTTTGAGTTTTCTACAGTCGGTGGTTGGGTCGTGACCAAAGGGGCCGGGCAAAATTCTACTTACTACGGCAAAGTTGAAGACATGGTGATCTGCCAGGAATACGTCACCCCAGTGGGTGAAATCAAAACTCATGAATTCGCACGCAGTTCCACCGGGCCTGATATCGACGGCTTGTTGATGGGAGCAGAAGGAACTTTTGGCATTCTAGTTTCGGTGACGCTTAAGATTTATAAGCATCTGCCCCAAAATACCCGACAGTTTAGTTTTATCTTTCATGATTGGGAGCAGGCCAACGCGGCCGTGCGTGAGGTCATGCAAGGAGAGTTTGGTTTTCCTTCCGTGTTCCGTTTATCTGACCCGGAAGAAACGGATGTCGCGTTTCGCCTCTATGGCATTGAAGATACACTGTTAGATAAGTTCTTAAAAATGCGAGGCTACCTGCCGCATAAAAGATGTCTTTTGCTCGGCACTGCGGATGGAGACCGTGAGGCCGCCAAACTGATTCAAAGCAAAATAAAGACTATCTGCAAGAAACACGGCGCCATCTCGGCCTCGACCTATCCGGTAAAAAAATGGCAAGTGGGTCGTTTCAAAGATCCTTATATGCGTGAAGACTTAATGGACTTTGGTTTTGTGATTGATACCTTAGAATGCGCGGTCAATTGGGAGAACTTGTCCGCTGTTCATCAACAGGCTAGAGAATACTGCAAATCATTTTCACCTATTTTGTGCCTGAGCCACATGTCGCATTTTTATCCTCAGGGCACGAACCTTTATTTTGTGTTTATCAAAAACTTTGCATCTTTTGAAGAGTACAAAAAATTTCATACCGGCTTTCTTGAAACGATTTATCAAGCCGGAGCGGGCCTGAGTCATCATCACGGCATCGGCAGAATGCTAGCACCTTGGCTGTTTAAATATCATGGGCCTCAAGTCGAAAAACTTTTGAAGGTCGTCAAAGGCACCCTTGATCCCCACTCCATACTCAACCCCGGCGGAACCTTAGATTTGTAAGTGAATCATCATGAAACGCTTCATACTGATCAATCCCAATAGTCAAAAAGGTGCCGTCGGAAGAAAACTGCCGGCTCTAAAAGCAGAATTACATGCCAAATGGCCCACGGCCAAAATTTTTGTTTCATCAGCTCAGATCGAAGCCACCCAACAAATTCAAACCGTCTTGGAACAACAATCTTGTGATCAGATTTTAGTCGTTGGCGGTGATGGCACGATTAATCAGGCGGTGAATGCTTATTTTAAAGACGGCCGCGTCAGCAATTCCAAGATTCCGCTGGGAGTCATTCAAGCCGGGACCGGCGGTGACTTTTATAAGACCTTATTAAAAACCAGCTCTGACTATGAGCAGGCAATTCAAGCAAATCGTTTTGCGCTGATTGATTGTGGCCAACTCACTGTTGCTGAAACGTCCCAATATTTCATCAACATTGCTTTGGTGGGACTCTCTGGATGCATGACCGCCAGCCTCGCACAATCTAAGATTCCCAGCTATTTATTTCATACCTTGAAGGTCGGAATCCGCTACCAGGGACCGGCCGTTACGATACGCTATCAGGCGACACCCAGTACTCAGTTCAAAACAATTAAGACGAAACTGTTTAATATGTTTGTTTGCAACGGCCGCTACAGCGGAAAAGGGATGCAATGGTCACCGCATAGCGATATCCGCGATGGTTTGCTGGATGTACTTATTGTACCCATGCTCCCGAAAATCCAATTACTCATGAAACAACGAAAAATCTATCAAGGTGAAATCGCGAATGAGAAAGAATTGCAGCTCATCAAGGCCTGTGAAATTCATTTGGAATCCGCTGAGCCCCTGTCGGGTGAATCAGATGGTGAGTATTATCAAGCCGCTCCGAAAGAGCGTATTGTATATAAAATTTTGCCGGCTTGCATGCCAATGATTCTTTAGGAGAAGAAAACTGCGTCGGGCCTATTTCTTGCCTTCGTAGGTTTCCATCACGCGATCCAAACCTAACCAAGTGGTGACCCAATCAAAAAATCCGACGGGAAACAGCCGAAAAATCCAAATCAAATAAACCGTCTTCGGCAGGATCAAGCGCTTTTTGTTCTTTTCAATCGCTTTGATAATACTGTTGGCGACTTTCTTTTCATTTAAAAAGGGCAATAGAATAGGAGATTTGGTTTTCACCCCTTTAAACATTCCCGTATCAATAAAATAAGGACAAATAACAGTCGTTCGAATATTCAACTGCTGTTTTTTAATTTCTAATCTGAGCGCTTCATCAAAAGCAAACGCTGCAAACTTGCTAGCACAATAGTCAGCCAGCAACGGGACAGCTACCACACCCGCTGCAGAGGAAACCGTCACGATATGTCCTGAATTTTTTTTCATCATCTCCGGCAAGAGCGCCCGAGTCAGCCAAAACAAAGCCAAGCTATTCACCTGAAAACTGCGCTCGATTTGCTCGTCACTACATTCGAGCAACGATTTTCCAGAAACAACGCCGGCATTGTTGATCAAGATATCAATACCACCGACATCATTTTGAATTTGCTTCGCGGTTGGTTGGATCTGATCTTTTTGTGAGAGATCACAAACATAGGTCAGCACTTGGGGGCTAAGCTCCAGCAGCTCTTTTTTAGTCGCCTCAAGTTTCTCGGAATTAATATCCAGCAAAACCAACGAAGCTCCTTTTGCAGCCGCTTGCAGTGCCAACAGTCTTCCCAAGCCTTGAGCCGCACCCGTAATCAAAACCGTTTTTCGTGAGAAGTCAGTCATAGGAGAATGGTTAGCTTAAGACGCTAGATTGTACAAAATAATAATGTCGTGAGGGTAAGCTGAGAGAGTCACTGTAGACTCAAAAAAATCGCAACTTCTAGGCAGAAACGCCGACATCGTCGGCAATGCCCCTATCATTTTCCGCACTTTCCTCTACTATGCGCGCGCAAGCGCAGTTTGCGCTCCTGATCCTGCAACAGGCCAGTCAGCTGGCGCAATTAGCACCGCAAGGTGCGCAGCTTTGGCAGCACCGCCTTGAACATGGTCGTGTCACGGAAGCGGACTATGCGGTACAAGCCCTAGTCGGACGCAAGTTAGCCCAGGTATTTCCAAGCGATGCTTTGCTTGCTGAAGAATCAAGTCAGGGTTTGCTTGAACAAGCCGAGGGTTTGGCCCACGTGACAGCACGGGTGCAGCACTTTATTCCTGAAAGTACTGAAGAACGCGTCCTAAAATGGATAGCTCATGGTGAAGGCCACAGCGTGCAACGTTTTTGGACTTTGGACCCAATCGATTCCACTTCAGGCCTGATCCGGTCTGGTACCTACAGTCTTAATCTGGCCTTAGTTGAAGACGGCCAAGTGCAACTTGGGGCAATGGCCTTTCCCAATTTTGGTTTTGCTGCGCCGCTAATCCGTTCAGGGGTTATTTTCTTAGCCATTCGTGACCACGGTGCTTGGTGGAGTTCATTAAACTTGGATCCAATGGAGCCCATGCAAGTTTCCTCACAAACAGACTTAGCACAGGCCACGCGACTCCGTTCCTTGAGTCGCCGACACAAAGATCAAAATGAGGCCGATCAAGCCTTGCGTGACCGCGTCACCGCTGAACTGCAAAGTACCCGCGCTGTGCGATCACGTGCCCCCTTGCGTTATCCTTTAGTTGCCTGTGGTCAAGGTGACATCTTGCTGCGGATGGTTCTCTCCGCTACAGCGAATCAAAATCTCATGATCTGGGATCATGCGGCCGGAGCTCTGCTTGTCGAAGAAGCTGGTGGGCGCATCACCGATCTGGATGGTCAGCCACTTGATTTTAGTACGGGTCGCATTTTGACTAACAACCGCGGACTCTTGGCGACTAATGGTTTACTCCACCCGACCTGTCTCGAAGCCTTACGACGTGCGGGCGCCTAACTTCTCACTTCCGTTGCACTTTTACTAAATCGCAACTTTTCCAAAGACCTAAGCGATGAGCCTATAAACACTGGGTGATTCTGCATCAACCGAAGTCTACATCTTAATATAAGGAGAACGTGTCATGGAAACAGCCAAAGCCTCTTATGAGGGCACAGTAAAATTTAAAAATGGTGACTTACAAACCAAAGCTGATTCCAAGAGCTCGACGCAGACGAACGCTAAGGGTGAGGCCACTGCAGCAGAACCTACCGGCGAAGCACTTAATCCTAATCTACAATTTAATCTATTTGGCTTGTTTCAAGACTCTGAGAACGCCATGGGCGGCGCAGGCTTAGAAGCCACTTTTATTCCGCGCTTAAGTTCGAAGCTACTCGCACCACTGGGCATCGGTGCGGCTTTTAGTTGGGGCAGCGGTGAGCGGCACGTTTTTTCAGAACGGCTTTCGCCCCTCCATGCGCGTCGTGCGGTCGTCGTTGAAGAAGATGGTGAGATGGCGCAACGCTATTACTTAACAGCTGGCCTAGAGTTATTAATGAGTGAAACCGAGAATTTTGACCTTGGCCTCGGTTTAAACATGATGCTGGGCTATGCCAAACTTGCCGGTCATATCACCACAACACCTGAGCAGCGCCCACAAACCAGTGATGACTACAGCAAGAGCGGTCTATTTTGGGGCGCGTTAGCGCGTGCGTTCATTGACTGGAATAAAATGACCGGCGCTTATCTTGAGGCCGGGGTCTCCAGCCTGCCTAAAATCTCAACGGAATCAGACTATGCTAAAATTAACAGCGGTGGGATTGGTTTTGAAGGGCGCGGCGGGGTTCGGTTAAAGTTTTAAATTGTTCTCACTTGTGTGTAGATGTGAACAACCTACCGCCAAAACAGCGGGCTTTGCTCCGATCTTCAAATAGTTCTAACTTACTAGGATTATTTAGATTTTCCTTTATTTGATAGAATCACCAAGGCTGGCATGGGCTTTGCTCATATAATAGGACATGCCCTGGCCCATTTCCATATCGAACGTACTATCGCTGAGCCTACCATCACTCCTGCAAGTGACTGCCAGCGAAGTCCCTGAAACCATCACGCAGTTAAGTCAGCCTTTAATTTCGTCACTGGGCACACAAGTTGGCCAACAAAGCGGCAATATATTTCACACTGCCACCCGTTGGACCCAGCAGCTCAATACTCAAGTGCGCGCGCATGGCAACT
>JAJFLM010000192.1 GCA_021772655.1 Deltaproteobacteria bacterium | reverse complement strand
CCTTTTGGTGAAACCGCTGGTAGTGTCTGCTCATTTGCTGGGGGGGTTGGCGACTCTGTCGCTATTGTGGGTGCTGGTATTGCAGCGTAGCGGCGAGTTTAATGGACTAAACGTGACTAGCGCGCAAAAAAATATGGCTTTACTGATGCTGCTGGTGTTACTTGCGCAAATACTACTGGGAGGCTGGACTAGTACCAACTACGCGGCGCTGGCCTGTGTCGGTTTGCCGCAATGTAATGGCCAGTGGCTACCGGCGATGGATTTCGCTAATGGTTTTAAGCCCTGGCATGGCCTGGGTATTGATTACGAAGGCGGCATTCTCGATAGTCCCGCCCGGGTGGCTATCCACTTTAGTCATCGTGTAGGCGCGATAATTACTCTGGTAGTGGTTGGCGGCGCGGCGCTTGGTTTTATGAAATCCGTTGATCTGCGATTTCGCCGCTGCGCATGGGCAGTGGCTTTGCTGTTATTAATTCAGCTCAGTTTGGGACTCGCGAATATCTGGTTTTTTTTGCCCCTACCGGTGGCTGTTGCTCATAACGGGGTTGCCGCAATTCTGTTACTGTCGATTGTTACCCTCAATTACATGACCACTGTTGGAAATAAATGATGGATAGCGCTGCAAACGATCAAACCAGGGTGCCGCGCTGGCGAAGTTTTCTGGCGCTGTGCAAGCCGCGAGTGGTGGCGCTGATCTGTTTTACCGCTGTCATCGGCATGTATATGGCAGTTCCGGGGGCTGTGCCCTGGCCGGTATTGATATGGGGCAACCTGGGTATCTTTCTGGCGGCAGCATCCGCAGCAACTATTAATCAGGTTATCGATGCACAGGCCGACGCGATCATGGCTCGAACCCAGTCTCGGCCCCTGCCGCAGGGGGAGATACCGGCTTACCAGGCTTTGTTATTTGCGGCGCTGTTAGGTGGCTCTGGCCTGCTTATGCTGTGGGTATTGGTTAACCCGCTTACGGCGATGCTGACGTTTTTTAGCCTTATTGGTTATGCGGTGGTTTACACCATGTTTTTAAAACGGGCGACGCCACAGAACATTGTCATCGGAGGTATTGCTGGGGCAGTACCGCCGGCTTTGGGTTGGGTTGCGGTAACTGGCACCCTGGATGCTGAAGCGCTGCTGCTGGTGATTATTATTTTTATCTGGACACCACCCCATTTCTGGGCGTTGGCGATTGCCAGGCGTGAGGAGTATTCATTGGCCGCCGTGCCTATGCTACCGGTCACTCACGGAGTTGAATTTACCCGACTGCACATTTTGCTCTATACGATATTGCTGCTGCTGGTCTCGATCCTGCCTTTCGTATTTGGTCTTTCGGGCGAGATTTATCTGCTCGGCGCGCTGGTGTTAGGCGTGAGATTTCTGTGGTGGGCGGTACGGCTGTATCGTGGGGGAGATGACGTTGTAGCAATGGCGACTTTTCGTTACTCGATTGTTTATCTAATGATGATATTTACGGTGATGCTGGTCGATCACTACCTGGTATAAACCGGGGCAACAAACCGAGTGGGTAGATTTAGCTAGTTGCCAGAGAAATGGCGAAATGGGCGACGAATATCAGAATAAGGATAAACAATAACGTTGCGAACAGTCCCACCAGGATAAGGTCTCTTGGGCGGGCCCGGGAGAATGTTTTTTCGTAACCCTGGGCGCTGCGAACCCCCAGGAACGACCATAGAATTTCTTTAAGTAATGAAAAAAAGCCGAGACTCTGATCTCGGCTTTTTAGTTGCGAGTTCGAAATCTGGTCATTCACCTGGTGGTTCCTGGCCTAGAGTGAGGCGCAGTTTTTTCATTGCCTGGCTTTCAATCTGACGGACCCGTTCAGCAGAAATTCCATAACGATCTCCCAATTCCTGCAGGCCGGTCTTGGAGTCATTTAACCAGCGTGAGGCAATAATGGTCTGACTGCGCTCGTCGAGGTTATCCAGTGCCTGGCGCAGTTGCCGGGTTTGCTTTAGCTGGTAATCCTGCTGGAGAGTTTCTGTTTCGGGGCTGTTAATGTCGGCCTGAAGAAAAGCTGCAGGTGCTGTGCTGTCCTCGTCATCGTCATAGCCGTCAAACGACATAGGCCGCTCATTTAGTCGAGCGTCCATTTCAAGAACGTCGGCGCGGCTTACGCCAAGCTCTTCAGCGATTCGGTCAGCTTCCTGGTTATTTACCCAGCCAAGCGCCTGTTTTTGACGCCGCAGGTTGAAAAACAGTTTGCGTTGGGCCTTGGTAGTGGCCACTTTGACTATGTGCCAGTTACGCAATACAAATTCATGGATCTCTGCCTTGATCCAGTGGGTCGCAAACGACACCAGTCGCACGCCGTGGCTCGGGTCAAATTTCTTTGCCGCTTTCATCAGGCCGATAGAACCTTCCTGCACCAGGTCGGCCAGCGGTAAGCCGTAGCCCTGATAGCCTCGGGCAACGTAGATAACATAGCGTAAATGGGACATAACCAGCTGGCGGGCCGCGTCCAGGTTATTGTCCTGCTGTAAACGATACCCGAGTTCAAACTCCCGTTCTTCGCTCAGGTAAGGGGCGGCATTAGCCGTCCGAATAAAATGATCCAGATTGTCACTGGTTGGTGACAGGGTCATGATTGCCTGACTCATAGTAGAAACCCTCCAGGGTTTTGCCGGGGCGGTATTTTAGCACTCTAGCGGTTAGAGTGCTAAATATCTTAATAGTTCGGCAACGAGACCTCAGGCGGGGTCACACAATTCTTTCAAGCACCCTGATTACACGGACTGGTATGGCGCGTGCCAATTAATGTCGTTTACTGGGCCTGTCTAACTGGCTTTTTTTACCGGTGTCGCCATCAGTTGCTGCAGACCACCTTCCAGCACGCTTACTTTGAGTCCGGTTTTGGCCATGGAAAAGGCCGCTGCAGAGCTGCGTCTGCCACTGTTGCAGTAACAGATATAGTGCTGATTTCGATTTAGCTCATCCATTCGCTGGCGCAATTCATGTAACGGCAAGTTGGTGGCGCCCGGTAATCTTGACTGGTTAAATTCCATTTCGTGGCGCACATCCAGCCATTGGGCACCTTGCTTGATCAAAGCAGCGGCCTGCTGACCGGTCACCCAGTCGAGCGCTGGTTGGTCAAGCAATTCAAGAAAGTCGTCTTTATATAGTCGCAGTAGCACGCCGCGGGTGTTCATGCGCACAGTGGCATTACGTTTGTTATTGGATAGTAATGCATCTTCGCCAAAACTGGTGCCTTCGCCAAGATCTGCCAGGTGGATTTCATCGCCACTATCTTCGTCTTTGCGGGTTACCCGGGCGACACCGTATTCGATTAAATAGAAGTAATCACCTTCGTCGCCCTGTTCGATGATGAGTTCTCCAGAATCCACCGGTATTGGCTCAACCCGCTCAAAAAGTTCGCCAATATGGGCAATAGGGATTTGCTGAAAACTTTTATGAAAGCCATTGAGAAATTTGCTGTTATCGATCTGGCTGTCATCTTCTGCAGCCTGTGTTTCGGCGGTAGCCAGCTGATCCCATGCCATCATCATATCGAGTAGATCACCGTCGATACGAATAATTTTGCTCGCTGAGATTGACGTCGCAGCCAGGTTACCCGGGTTGGTCAGAGAAAACCGGGCTTTGGCGTCGCCAGCGGAGACTCGCAAAGGTTCGTCCTTACCCTTGACGGTGACATCAGCGTCTCCTTCGAGCAGGAAAATTGCCTGTTTCTCAGTCAGATTCTGATCAAATATAACTTCACTGGGTTGCACCTCGTTCAGGGTGGTCAACGTCGTTAACTGCTCTATGCGGTGGTCAGCCAGGGTCGCCAGCGGCTCAAAGCGTTTGAGCTGCTCCTGGTCAACTTCGCTGAGGTCGTCGTTCATGATCCCTGTCCTTCGATGAGTAGGCTAATTGTTACAGTGACTTAGCCGCGGAGCAACAATAACGAAGCTAATTTTTGCTATTTGATTCAATATTTTGTGAATGTGCAAGGCCTGTTTCGGCAGTTATTAAAATATTTTTAATCCGTCAGGCGTAGCAACGA
>JAJFLM010000191.1 GCA_021772655.1 Deltaproteobacteria bacterium | reverse complement strand
TAATGTCTTCATTCTTTTTAATCTCAGATGATTTGTAGTTGATTAAATCTTGATTCATTTTAATCTCTTCAAGACAAGATTCTTCTTTATCTGGGTCTGCCTGATGCTCTATATGTCCACATGTTGGACAACATTTTCCTTGATATGTTAGCAATTGATTGTTTAAAGTGTTAATCTTAATTTTAAGATTTTCTATTTCTTCTGAAAATTTAGACACACTTAACTCCTCTTTTTTTGGATTTTCTTTAACCCATTTTTTAAGTGTCTCAAGAGAAGTTTCTGATGTTTCTAACAATTTTATATCACTATCCAATTTCCTCTGCATAGATTCAACGTTTTCTCCTTCTTTAAATGGAAGTTCTTTTTTAAAGTTTTCAGATAACCATTTTTCTATCTTATCAATTTCACCTTCAATAATTTTAACATTTTCTTCAAGTCTGTTAATTTTTTCCTGAGTATCTTCTTTACTAGTAATACCAGCATCTTCTACTTTGTCTAACTTTTTTGTAAGTTCAAGAATTTCATCATTAAGGTCATTTTGTTTAATGAGAGTCAACTCTTTCTCTTCTTTAAGAGAATTTAGTTCTTTTGTTTTATCTATAATTTGAATATCTACATCCTTAATTTTATCCTCTATCTCAATAGCATTTCCAAGGTCTTTTTGCTTACGTTTAACATCATTGAAAAAATCTTTAGCATAATCATGTCTAAGCTTGAATGTTTCAAGCCCAAAAAACCTACTAATCAAATTGTTTTTTGGTTGTTGTTGTTGACTAATATAATCTCCACTTCCACCTTGTGCTTGAAGCGATGTCTTTGTAAAATCTTCAAAAGAACCTATTGCATCTTTAACAAGTTGTTGAACTTCTTTTTGTTCTCCAGTCTTTCTATCTGATATTTCTTTTTTCCATTCTTCTCCAATTAATCCACCATCTTCATCATATTTTTTAACAAGCTTTTCATAATTTGTTTTAAAAGTATTTTTACCTTTATTATTAGTCACTTGTCTATGGATTCTATATTGTTCTCCATTAATTGTCAAAAATAATTTTACATATCCAGTACTTGAATCTGTATAGATGTTTACTAAATACTTTGAACTACTTTGATTTCCTCCAATAATCTCTTTATAAAGGCCCCATACAATAGCTTTTATTACATTTGATTTACCATTAAAATTCTTTCCAAATATACCTGTAAGACCTCTTATTTTATCAAAATCAATTATAAGAGGTTTCTTGTCAAAAGACAAAACGTTACTAATTTCTATTTTGTTTAAATCCCAATCATCAATCAGTCCTAACTTAGATTCATCAATATCAAGTGCTTCATCAACTTCTTGTGAAAAATCAACAAGCTCTTTCATAAGGTCTTCTTTAACGTTAAATTCTCCCTCAGAAACCCATTCTTTGAATAGCTCTTCAAAGCTATATTGCTTTAACTCCTCTTCTTCTCCGATGTCAGCAATATCTCTTCTAATCTCTTTAAATTCTATTCTTACACTCTCGCATCCATATTTATCCTTAACAAGCCTCTTGATTTGGTTTTCTTTCTCTATTGAGTAGTTTTCTTCATAATCTTCCCAAGTAATGTATATTTTTGTTTTCCTCTTGTTATTACTAAATTTTATGAACTCCACTCTCTCTTCAGCATCTTCTCCTCTTGAAATATCAATCTTAGCAAACCCATAATCATTTAACACAAATTTTCTTTCATGAGTACAATCATCAGTATTCCACATTAAATACCCCTTATCAATTGACTCTCCGAAATTTTGTTGAATCAGTGAACCAGCATATGCAATTGTTTCATCTTCCCTAAATGTTTGATATTCGTGAATATCTCCAAGCATAACCATGTCAAAGTTATTAAATGTACTTTGCCTCATCAAATTATCTCCATGCATCTCATATCCATTATCACCTCTTGAACCAAAAACAGTTCCGTGATACATAGCAATATATTTCTTTCCTGGCTCTTTCTTTTCTAAATTTAGAATTTCATTATCTTTACAAGAATAAATTCCATAAACAAGTTCTTCACCTATATTATAGAATCCTGAATCTGGATAATAATAAACAGCTTTTTGTTTATAGTCAATTTCATCTTTGTTATCATTTGTAACAACATATGCTCTTTTTTTATCTCCTTCCTCAATCATGTTTGCAAGGTGAAATATAGGAGAAATAGCATCACCCTGTTCTAGTTGTTGCAAATTAAGGTCATGATTTCCAAGTATAACATCTGTAGGAGCAATTTTTGCAAGATTTAATAGAAATTCTGCCAACAAATTAAATGAACCTGGAGACATATTAATTTTATGATGAACAAGGTCTCCTGCTACATAAATTCTATCTGGTTTTTGTTTTATTAAATCTTCATTCAATCTCTCAAACACACTTCTGTATTCTTCATGTCTTGAACCGAATCTAATTTGTATATCTGCTAAGTGAGCTATTTTCATTCTTGTATGTTTAATGGATTTTTAGGGTCAAAAAATAATTCTTCTTCTTCTTCACTTGGTATTCCTATATGCTCATCACAATGATTACATATTTTAGCTAAATCAAAAGCTCCAGGTCTCCACATCCAGTTTCCTATTCTATAACTATCATGCGAACAATCCATTCTTATCATTTCAAGTTCTTGATTTAAAACTTCTAGTGATGCATATATTTCGTTTACTCTTCCCCTTGTTTGTTCGTTATTCATTTTTTAATTTCTTTTTAATTTCTGTTTCCAAATCTAATCTTTTCATATTCATAAGAGCCTTAGCGACTTCTTCTTTACCATGGTCTTCATAGATTTTGGATATATCTTTTTTATAATCTGTCAAATCTATGAAAAAAACATTTAATCCCAAAGAAGTAAGTAATTTACAAGTCTCATCTGTTTTTTTTATTGCATCATCATCAAGACAAAGAATTACTGTGCAATTATGTTTTAATAATTGTTCAACCAATAATTCTGATATTTCTTTTCCAAGTATAGGAATAGAATTTGGTATTCTAAACATGTCAAACACACCCTCAACAATATAAATTGGTAAATCCCAATTTATAAAATTTTCATTAAAGATAATATCATTCTTATGAACTTCGTCTCCAGATGGTTTTATATAAGGTATTTTAGGGTCTTTCATATAAGACCTTGCTTCATAATAATTAAACCTACCTAAGGTATTCCTAGAAGGTATAATTATTCTAAATTTTCTTGGTCCAGTTTCAGTATATCCTATTTGATATTTATCAATAAATGAAGGATTAACTTTTCTATCATGAACTAAGTAGTTCCATGCAAGTTCATATAATTTAGTATTTCTTTTTTTTCCAAGAGGCATATATCCTTTTGGCAATTCACAAGTAATAAGTTGATGGTCTGTTTTTACTCTCTTAACTTTATCTTTAAAAGACCTGCTTGTTTCTTTTGGAAATATTACATTAAGTTTTCTATAATCTTCTTTAGTTCCATAATCCCAAACTAATTTGTGTACGTAACCAGAATATACTGGCTCACACTTCCAACACTTAAATGCTTTTTTTTTGGAATTATACTCAAGATTAAATTTATCAACATCATGTCTACATGTAGGTCCTGGACAATTAAATTGCCACTGCTTTTTATTTAAAGCATCATGTTCACTTTTTGGATTTCCTAAAAAACTCTTGAGTAATTGAACTATGATATAGTCATTGTTTCCCTCCATCATGCAAATGTAAAGAAATATGAGGAATTAGACAAACTTAATTAAGCCAATTGTTTGTTCATAATATTGATATGACATAAGCCTATAGTATAAGCGTCACACATATCATAATTTTCATCTACAAGTTTTCTACTTCTTGGACCATATTTCCAAACAATGTGTGATTCTTTCTCACGAACAAGACTCCAGATTT
>JAJFLM010000020.1 GCA_021772655.1 Deltaproteobacteria bacterium | reverse complement strand
GAGCGGCCGGCTGGTCCGATGAATCGCGCTCTGGTCACCGGCGGCGCCGGCTTCATCGGCAGCCACATGGTGGACCGGCTGGTGGCGTCGGGGCGTGAGGTGCGGGTGATCGACAACCTGTCCTCGGGTGAGCAGCGGCTGAAGTTCCTCCAGGCTGCCGGTGTTCCGGTGGAGCGGATCGACATACGAAGCGATGCCGCCGCCGAGCTCATTGAGAGCTTCCGGCCCGATGAGATCTACCACTTCGCGGCGCAGATGGACGTACGCCGTTCGGTCGCCGACCCCATTTACGACGCCGACGTGAACGTTCTCGGGACGCTCAGGATCCTGGGTGCCGCGGCGAAGGTGGGGGCCCGGGTGATGACTGCCTCCTCCGGTGGGTGTATCTACGGCGAGGCGGACCCCGCACGGTTCCCGCTGGACGAGCAGACTCCCAAGAACCCCGACTCCCCGTACGGCGTCACCAAGTCGGTCATGGAGGACTACCTGCGCTTTTATCGGGCGATCCACGGCATGCAGTACGCCAACCTGGCGCTGGGCAACGTCTACGGCCCCCGCCAGGACCCTGCAGGGGAGGCGGGAGTGGTGGCAATCTTCGGCCTGCGACTGCTGAAGGGCGAGCCGTGCCGCATCTTCGGGAACGGCTCCCAGACCCGCGACTACATCTTCGTCGGGGATGTTGTGGAGGCGTTCTTCGCCGCTGCGTCCAGGGGCGACGGTGAGACCTTCAACATCGGCACCGGAATTGAGACCAGCGTCAACGACCTGTATGCCCGGATGGGCGCTATCTGCGGCGTCGTCGCCGAGCCCCGGTACGAGCCGGCCCGCCCGGGCGAGCTGGACCGCAGCTGCCTGAACAGTGCCAAGGCGGGGTCGGTTCTGGGCTGGTCCCCGGAGAAAGACCTGAACCAGGGCCTGGCGGACACCGTGGAGTTCCTCAGGGCCCAGCTGGGCTAAGGGCTAGAGAAACAGGTCCTCGGTTGCGGGCCGGATCAACTCTTTGGCGCTGCCCCGCCCCCGCCTGATCGGCGCCCCCCGGATCACCGCCACCGGAACTCCGTCCGCCTTGCCCATGACCATCTCGGCGGCACCGGCCAGCTCGTCGGCGATGGCGATGTTTGTGACTTTGAGGACCGTCCCGAAGCTGTCGGTGGTGTCCCGGTAGTTAACCGTCGGCAGCATGCCGGCAACACCGATTGCCACGTTGGTCTGACCGTTGCGCCACGCCCGGCCGAAGGTGTCGCAGATGACCACCGCAACGTCGGCCTCCGCCAGGTGGTTCAACCGGCTTCGGATGCTGCGGGCCGAGCGGTCGGGGTCCCGGGGGAGCAGGGTGACCGTCCCCGGCTCCACGTTCGACGCGTCTATCCCGGCGCTGGCGCAGACGAAGCCGTGTTTGGTCTTGGTGATGGCAATAGATCCGTTGCGCCTGAGGAAGGTTGCCCCCTCCCTGGCGATCAGGGCGTCCCGGGCCTCCCAGTCGCCGGACGGCATCTTCGCCACCCGGCCCTCCGCCTTCGAAACTATCTTGTGGGTTACGACCACCACGTCGTCGTCCCGCAGAGTGACGCCGGCGTCCCCGCAGGCGGCATGGATGCGGTCCGCAACCTGATCTCCCTTGGCGAACTCCCCGGAGATCTTCACCCCGAAAACCGATATCGATGCCGCCGTCACAGCTCGAGGATCTCCTTCGCCAGTTGCTTGGCGACCGCCGGCGTATGCATGATCGTCTGGGTGACAACGGCCTTCATGCCCAGCGCCTCAACTGCAGCCGCCTGAGCGGCGTCGGCGTTGTCCAGCACCATGGTTGCGCAGAAATCGCGGTACAGCCCCGCCACCCCGGCTGCCGTGGGCTCCGCCCCGACCACCGGGAGAAGGGTGGCGGCAGGGCCCTTGAGTGCCGACCCGGCAATGATCGGGGAGATCGCCACCACGTCGGCCCGGCGGCGGGTGATGGCCTGACGGATCCCGGGCACGGAGAGGATCGGTCCGATGCTGAGCACCGGGTTGGAGGGGCAGACGATGATCAGGTCGGCCGACTCGATCGCCTCCAGCACGCCCGGCGCGGGGCGGGCCGCATCGGCGCCGGAGAACTCGACCGCGGCCACCTCGTCCGAATGGCGCAGCTTCACGAAGTACTCCTGGAAGTCCCTTACCTCCCCACCGGTGGTGACGATTTTCGTGGCCACGCGGTCGTTGCTCATCGGGATGATCCGGGCGTTGACACCCAGCCCGGTCCGGATCCGGTCGGTGACCTCGGCCAGGGAGAGCCCGCCGGCCAGCAGGTTGGTCCGAGCCATGTGGGTGCCGATGTCACGGTCTTTGAGGGTGAACCAGGTCTCGATGCCGTAGGAGCCCATCTGCTCCAGGGCGTTGGTGGTGTCCCCGGCGATGCCCCATCCGGCCGGGTCGACGATCCCCGCCAGGGTGTAGGACACGATGTCCAGGTCGGGGCTGATGTGCAGCCCGTGCATCACCGAGTCGTCCCCGGTATTGCCGATGACGGTCACCGCGTCGTCCCGGGTGGCCATGATCAGGCCCCG
>JAJFLM010000190.1 GCA_021772655.1 Deltaproteobacteria bacterium | reverse complement strand
CCCCAATCGATTGGGCATTATTATTTGTAAAGGAGCTATTTCTAACATCCACAAAGAAAGCATTAGTGAGAATGGCTCCGCCAATACCTGAGAATGAAGAGGGTATGTTAGTGACGGCTAGGTTGCCGGTAAAAGAACTGCGGTTAATGCTTAGCACAGCATTTACATTAGCAATGGCACCCGCTCCAGCAGCGATATTCTGATTGAAGTGGCAGTCATCAATGAAACTTGTTCCTTCATTAGAAATCGCACCGCCTAATGTTGCAAAGTTATTCTCAAAGGTAATCCCTTCGCGGCAGACAAAAGTACTATCGTTGAAGACACCGACAGCGCCACCACTGGGTTCGTTTGTGCCGCTGGCTTGCCCATTTTCAATGGTGCAGGGTCCGACAAGGTTCAAGTCGCTAGAGTTATCAAAGATTCCAACGCGATCGGCTTGTCCATCACCGGTGTCGTCAATGGGAAGATGGACTTCATGTAAAGAAAAATAACGACCAATACTTTGTTGTTGTTGGTTATCGGTGTCTTGCGTCAGAGTGGAGCCATTACATTGTATGGTCACGCGGGGAACATCATTGATATTTTGAATGGGAGGGAGTGCCGAAGCACCGTATTGTCCACTAAAGGTATCAGGAAAATCAAAGCGATAGATTTCATTACTTTGTAATAAGATTGTGTCATTTGTTCCATAGGGATCAGAATTGGGGTCAGCAACGCAGTCAGGAGTATCTTGCCCTAAGCCAAGGGCGACAATGGCTTCACCAATAGAGCAGCCAGGAATGCCATCACTGCTGGGGGGGCCTCCAAATAAGTTGAGCGGCGCTACGTTATTAAAGCATGATGACTGGTCAATGGGTACAAACCCAAATCCACCGCACTGTGCGGTTGTATCGACAGCGATAGTGGCGGCTTGACTGGAAAATGAGATGATTGTGAAGATAAAAGTGAGTAATAGACCCCGAGTCAATTGCTTTAGTATCATGTTATAATTCCTCCCTCATGAAGACCGAGCAATTGTATACTAATTTTTATCCATCTTTCATTTCAAAATGGTAATAAACTTTCCAATATTTTTAATTATTTGTTTAAGTATATGAATTTTAAAGAAATAAATTGAATTCAATTTGTCTTTAAAATGAAAATAATTTGTAAAAAATAATTATCAAAATGATAATATATAAAATTATATAAAAATAGTGGTCATCAATTTGCGTGATCGATGACCGCTATTTCTGGATTTAAATTTTAATTTTCCGCTGAGAGGATCGTTTCCACAATAACAGCAGGCTGCTGGCGAGCGCAAACCAAGCCCATGGAGCGGTGTTGCTATTTTTAGTCTGCCCAAGGGTGCAAGCCCCGCCCTGTAGTTCTCTACCGATACCGCCAGCATTGTTTGTATTATCTCCGTCAGCATCATCCGTCGAACCCGAATCGTCGCTACCGGATCCATCATCAGTGCTGCTCATATCGCATACAGCGCTGGTATCTTGGAACTCAATGGCACCAATGTCACATTGAGCAGCACTGCCATCGGCTCCAATGTTAGGGATGTCTGCACGCGGATTTGTAATTTGGTCAACTTCAAGGTCAAGGTCGACGAGTAAGAGTGCTCCCCCAAGTAGCATATCGGCCTGTGGATCGGGTGTGTCGGGATTGTCGATACAAACCGTATCGTTGGCGCGGTCAATCAGTGGACTACAGGCTGCTAAATTATAATGGGAGAGTTTTCCTGTGATGGTAAATTCACTAAACAATGGATCAATCGGTGCGTCGGCTGTACCTAATTGATCATCTGTGCCTTCATCCCACTGACAATTGTTTGTCGTGCCGGCAAAGTTGTTGCCGTGTGAGGTGATAGGTCCAAAGCAATCATGGCCCGAAGCTCCAGCAGTATTGAGAGCAATCGCTGAATTGATAGTGTTTAAGCTGCCAATTCCATTTATGGTTGAGTTGTCTACGGTCAGCCCAAGGTTATCGCTTACCCTAAAGTTATCGTCGGTATTGCTGATGACTCCGGTGGTTCCGCCACGCACGCCACCACCTACGTCTTGCCCTGGGCCGCCACCTGTTCTGCCGGGGTCAAGGTCTTCAATAATTCCAAAATCTCCACAGGATGTCAGGGCAGTTAAATTAATAGCGCCAATATTATCTTCGTTAAGAAAATCTGGAAGCGCTGTACTGGAATTATGAATGCCGCCGCCGCTATCGCCGGCCACATTATTGGCAATGGTTGTGTGGGTCATGCCGGTGAGTGTTGAGATGTTATAGAGGGCGCCACCGCTTTGGGCGGCTGTATTGAAGGCAAAGGTATTGTTGCAACTACGAAGAATGCTGTGCAATGTTGTGATAGCACCGCCTGAGAGGAAGGCCTGGTTGTTGGCGAAGGAGCTATTGCTTAGATCAAATAGGAAGGTATCGGAGTAAATAGCGCCTCCAAAGCCATTGGCGGGAGTTGTTGGGTTGAGAACGGCTAAGTTTCCATTAAAGGAACTGCGGTTGACACTGAGAACGCTACTAGAGGCTGAAATGGCACCCCCGCGAAAGCTAATATTTTGATTGAAGTGGCAGTTATCAATAAATGCAAATCCCCCTTCAATGCCGACAGCACCGCCGCCGCCGCCAAAGTTATTGGTAAATGTCACATCTTCACGACAAATAAAGAAACTGCCGCTAAAAGAGCCACCGTCAAAGGCGGCCACGGCTCCACCAATGGCGCTATCTTCACTGCCAGCATCTCCGTTTCTAATGTGGCAAGGGCCCACTAAATTAAGGTCGCTTGAATCATCAAATGTTAGGGTGCCATTGGTAGCGGGGAAGTCTAAAGGCATTAACGAAAAGTATCTTCCGGATGAGCTATCTTCTATGAATGGATCCTGAGTGAGGGTAGATCCGTTGCATTGTACGGTAATACTGGTACGACCATTAAAACCCCGGATGGGAGGGAGGACCGAGCGTCCGAATTCACTGTTGTTAGTATCGCGAAAAGTAAAATTATAGGTTTCGTTAGTTCCTAGTACAATGGTGTCGTTAGTTCCATAAGCATCAGTGCTGACGTCTGCGACGCAATCAGCAGTATCACTTCCGTAAATAATGGCGCCGATAGCTTCGCCGATAGAACAGCCGGCTTGTCCATCACTGGTGGGTGTGCCGACTAGTGATGCGGGAATAATATTGTTAAGGCATTCTGATTGATTGTTTGGAACGGATCCGCCGCTGGCGCATTGAAAAGTGGTATCAACGGTAATGGTTGCCGCTTGACTTGAGTGGCTGATGAAGAGGGTTGCCGCGCTTATCACAACAGTGCATAAAATTTTTTTAAAGGCCATGGATAGGTCCTCCCTTGAATGTTCCCGTGCTTAGCTGAAAAAATTGTACTATAAAACATGGGTTTAGGGAGGGGGTATTTAACGGTAAATGACGACTATTTCCCCTAAATGACTGAAATTATTTATTAATACTTAATTAAATTATTTTAATTAGTAATATTTTAATAGAAATTTTTTCTATCAAAATGAGAATATTTTAAATTTTTAAGGCCGTGCCACGAAAGTGAGTCGCCGCCAGGGTGGGGGTCTTGGCGAGCTGGAAGCACTCTACTTGCTGTAAAGTCAGTGGGCTTTGACCAATAATTTTTGGAATGTCGCGATCAAGGTGACAGCCATCGGCAATGAGTTTTTGAATCGGGTTGAAGCGTCGCTGCCACTTTTGAATTTTTGCTTTGGGACTCAGGCCATGTTCCAAAAAGAATAGCCTCCCTTGAGGTTTGAGAACGCGATGGATCTCTAGTAAAGCGAGTGCTATCTGGGCAATGCTACATAAGGTCCAAGTGCTTACAACAGAGTCAAAACTTTCATCGCTAAAAGGCAGGCTTTCACTCGACATAGGAATCATTTTAACCTGTATCGTGCTGTCATCGATGCGTCGTTGGGCACGCCGGAGCATTCCCCGATTGATATCAATGGTGGTTAATTGACGAACATGGGCAGGATAGTGTGGTAAGTTGAGGCCTGTGCCAAACCCAATTTCTAAAATAGTTCCATTCACTTTACTGAGTAGTTGTTGGCGCTGTTGTTGGCATTCATTAGTGCTTAAGGCGCGTTCAACAAAGAATGGAAAAACCTTTTCTTGGTAAAACCCCATTGCTAATCAGCTAGCATAGCGATGAAAGATTGTCATGGTATGAGGCTTTTTTAATGCTGGAGTTTACTCCAGTAGGTGTTTATCAAGGATGAATATGAATGCTTCGTTATACCAGTTGTCTATTGGGCAACTACTACTAGCCTTTGTTCCTTTAGTAGCGGTTGCAGTAATTTATGTGCGTTGGTCTATTGGTGTGGGGAGTTTATTATATGCCACCGCACGGATGATCACTCAGCTGCTGCTGATAGGCTTTGTCCTGACGTATCTCTTCGAAGTACAGCATCCTCTCACCATGTGTGGTGTCTTGATGTTTATGTTTGCCGTGGCGAGTTGGATTGCTTTGCGGCCACTACCGCGAGAATTAAAGCGGCAACAATATATATGGGTGCTTATTTCGTTGATAATTGGTGCAGGTACGACTTTAGTTATTATTATAGCCGGGGTGATTCAGTTAAAGCCTTGGTATGAACCCCGTTATCTTATTCCCTTAGCGGGGATGATTTTCTCTACAGGGATGAATGCGGTTAGTTTAGCCGCTGAGCGTGTTCATGCTGAAACGATTCATCATGAAGCCTGGCGGCAAGTCAGATTAAAAGCCTTTAGTACGGCATTGCTCCCCACAGTAAATTCCTTTTTTGCCGTGGGTTTAGTTGCTTTGCCAGGCATGATGACTGGACAGATTCTCTCAGGTGTCGAGCCTTTGATTGCCGTGCGCTATCAAATTATGGTGATGGCCATGGTGCTGGGATCTAGTGGCTTAAGTGCGGGGCTCTATTTGCACTTTGTCTCTTCCAGAATCACTGTCGATAAAAGATAGTCGACCGTAGCTAGATTAGTCATTTTTTCGGTAAAGAATCTGATGATATTCTGTGTCAACGGTTTTGGTATCAGTTTTTTTTGAACATGGAACTTTTTGTAAGCCACAGTTTTCGAATTCTTTAAGCTCTGTGGGGCTGAGTGGCCAGGGCGGGCCATCAGGGTTTGTTTCGGTGTCAGCGCGCCCACGGCATATAATGAAGATCTCTCCTGGAACGGCAATTAAGCGACTTAATTGTTTGATAGTCTGTGGACGCATTTTTAAAGGCAGGGCCTGAATTGTATGGATTTCAACGACAAAATCAAAAGCATTATGCCAGGCTTTGGGGGGCTTAAAGAGATCAGCCACATGGTAGCTGACTTCTGAATCTGGGAAGCGTTGTTGGCACCACTGAATCGCCGTAGGGGAAATATCAAAGGCGGTGACTTTAAAGCCACGTCGACTCAGTTCTTCAGCATCGTCACCCAGTCCACAGCCGACAACTAGAGCTGAGCGTCCTTGGCCCTCAATTTTTTGTGTCTCTAAAAAATCGATCAGTTCTGGATGAGCTGTGAGGCGCGCCCAAGGTACTTGATCGGCATTTCCTGATGCCGCTTCATATAAAGGTTCAAACCAAGAGCTGGCATCACCTAAGCCTAAAGCTTTAGCGACAAGTTGTTTAATCTCTTTAGGTGCTGTCATGAATCGGGAGCGCTATTTTTTTCAGCGGCCTTTTTATTAATCCAGTCTTGGTAAGATTTGCCGGCAGCATGGTCGTCACCGGTTATGCGAATAGCGGATAGGTCTGAAATAAGGACGGTTTGATTCTCAGCATTGCCTTCTACAATAAATTCAACAAAGGGGCTCTGATTTTTAGGAGAGAAGTCACGGTTAAATAAAAAGCCAGTGAGTGTTTTACCGTCATGAAAGAGTGCGGTGACATGACCTCGGTAATCAAACGCGGTTTCAATCTGTTTTTGTAGTTCTTCGGTCATAGGATGTAACCTTTGGTTTAGATTATTGAATAAAAGAAAAAGGCCCTGCTAGTGCAGGGCCTTTTTAAAACAGAGTATGAGTAGAGAATCAACCAGCTTTTTTCATCAGGTCACCAGGTTGAGCATCTGCTTTGCCAGTATATTCGGCTTGGCTGAACTCATTAACCTGAATAGCAATGTTACGAAGCTTTTCGGCTTCTTGTAATTGTTTGGCTTCTTCAGCCGTAATGACTTTGGCTTCCAAGGCTTTCTCTACAATGGCGGCTCCTTTAATCTTAGGCAGTTGTTTGCTTTTGATGGCTTTACGGATTTTGCCAAAGATTTTTTCAGCACGTTTCACAGCCAAGAAGGCATTTTCTAAACGTGAGAGCCCTTCAGAAGGATCCGTAGGTTGATAGACACCTTCGATCATACGTTTTCTGAGCTCTAAATTGTTAGTAATGCTGAAAGCCACTTGCTGTGAGACTTTGTCACTGGGGCCATTACCAAGACTATTCAGTTTGCTCCAGATGCGGATGATACCACCAAAGAGCCAACCAAAGCCTTTGACGCCTAAGTTAGCAAAGATGCCATCGAAGGCAGTTTGGATTTCACCAAAGGCGCGTTGCATGCTGTAGTGCACGAACGGTAGGTCTTCTTTCTTACGGCCTTCAGCTTCCCAACGACGCAGAGTAGAGACACCAAAGTACATCCACATTAAGATGTCAGCATAACGACCCGTGATCATCTGACGTGCTTTTAAGGTGCCACCTAAAGCGCCCATAGCAATGTCGGACATAATCGCGAAAGAGGCCGAAGTCCAAGCCAGTTTACGGTAGTATTGAGCAACGGGGCCACCGACAGGTGATCCGGCTAAACGTCCGCGTGTCATGCTCAATAAGATAGAACGGAATGAATTGCGTACAATGTGACCAATGTGGCCCCAGAAAGCTTTATCAAAGCCCGCAATATCTTTTTTCTCTAGTGAGGCTACTTCTTGGTAGGCATATGGATGCGCACGCAGAGCGCCTTGACCAAAGATCATCAAAGTACGGGTTAGGATGTTAGCACCTTCAACTGTAATACCAATAGGCGCGCCGATGTAAGCATGAGCCAATAAATTGTGACGTCCGCGAGAAATCGCAGCACCACCACAAATGTCCATCGCATCATTTAAGGATTTACGCATGATTTCAGTGGTGCCTAATTTCATCATCGCGGTGATGACGGGAGGTTTAATCCCACTGTCAAGGGCTCCCAAAGTATACTTACGTGCGGCTTCCATCATGTAGTTCAAGCCGGCAATCCGCGCGACAGGCTCTTGGATACCTTCGAACATACCAATGTTCATACCAAATTGATTACGGACGCTAGAATAAGCGCTGACAACTTGTGTAAACATTTTAGAACCACCGGTGCTTTGCGCCGGTAATGAAATACCACGGCCTGCTGATAAGCAGTCCATCAGCATTTGCCAGCCGAGGCCAGCATTCTTAACGCCACCAATAATTTGCTCAGCCGAGACGACCACGTCTTTACCGCGCGTCGGGCAGTTGTAGAAGGGAACGCCTAAAGGATCATGACGTTGTCCAATTTCAACACCTTCAGTGTCGGTTGGGATCAAGGCACAGGTAATACCTAAGTTTTTACCGCGACCTAATAAATTGTCAGGATCCTTTAATTTAAAGGCTAAACCTAACAGCGTCGAAATAGCGGCCAGGGTAATATAACGCTTATCCCAGTTTAATTTGATTTTTAGGCTACCGTCTTTGTCTTTAAACAAGACACCGTTTGCTTTAATGGAGCCCGCATCAGAACCAGCGGTTGGTTCCGTCAAAGCAAAACAAGGAACTTCACGACCATCGGCCAAGCGAGGGAGATAATGCTTCTTTTGTTCTTCGGTACCGTAGTGACTTAATAATTCACCTGGCCCTAAGGAGTTAGGTACCATGACAGTAATGCAAAGAGGGATGCTGCGTGTCCCTAAAGTCATCACAACTTGACTGCTGGCACGGGCTGAAAAGCCGAGGCCACCGTATTCTTTAGGAATGATCATTCCAAAGAATTTTTCACGGCGCATAATATTCCAAGCTTCAGGTGGGAGATCTTTATCATCGTTCCAGACTTGCCAGTCATCAACAACGCTGCATAACTCATTAAGCGGGCCATTCATGAAGGCTTGCTCTTCAGGGGTTAAATCATTGTAAGGTTCTGCCAAGATATTTTTAAAATTGGGTTTGCCTGAGAACAAATCTTTTTCAACCCAAACCACACCGGCCTCTAAGGCTGTACGTTCCGTCGCAGAGATTTTTGGCATGATGGGTGCCATGACTTTCGCCATAATTGTAGACACCAACACGCGGCGTAGGGGAGTGATATTAAAAATAGCGGCGAGGGCCCCAAAGGCATAAAGGACAGGAAGTGGGGCTCCAAATCCAATCAATATAGCGGCCACACCAATGGTCCACAGCAGTAAGGGGGCTCCTGTATACCCAAGAATAAGTACTAATACAGCGGAACCAATGGAATACCACAGTGGTTGACTGCTTAAAAAGAATCCATGAAAAGAGTTAAATATCTCCACGGCAAACCTCCAGATTTGACGTTATGCGTTAATCTTACTCTTCTCTTATCGGTCATTGGATAAAAAAGTCTACGAAAAAATGAATGAGCATTCATTCTTTTTAACCTGGGGTGAACTGTCACCATAAAGCAAAATAATTTCACTAAGTTAGCAACCTTTGCGAAAATTTGCCGAAATGACTGATATGGTTGGGTCAGTAGCGCGTTTAACGGAAAGCGCCACTCCATTATTATTAGAAGCTAGTTCAAACATGTGTGAATTCGCCGTGCAACGGTGGTTGTTTGCCTCAGCTTTCTTAGAAGATCGTCAACAAATGATGGTTGAATTGTCGCGTCTGGCCGGTGTGGCCAGTGTCTTGGATTTAACAGGTTTGTCTGAGCAAGCACGGGATTTGAAAAAACATCTTAAAACTCATGAAGGCAATACCCGTGGCTTGGTTGTTGCGGCACAGCGTTTATTTCATTGGGTGATGGATGATGTCTCAATGATTCATGCGATGGCTTATTCCGAACGCGCTCGTTCTTGGTTTGCTCCTGATTTTCTCGAAACTGCGGCGCGTATTGTTGAAAGAGAACTTTACGTCAAAGCCATTAGCGAAGTTTAATTCCGGCTTTTTACATTCCTACCGTAGCACCCCCGTCTAAATGAAGGGTTTGACCTGTTATATAAGTAGAGGCGTCACTTGCCAAAAAGGCGATGGCATTTGCGAGTTCCTCGGGTTTTCCGGTCCGTCGCAACGGAATATGGGCAATCATCTGGCTCAATAACTTCTCAGGCACACTTTCAATCATGCTTGTATCCATCAAGCCTGGTGCCACAGCATTGACCCGAATGTGATAGCGAGCTAATTCTAGCGCCCAAGTATTGCTTAAAGCCACAACACCGGCTTTGGCAGCGGCATAGTTACTTTGGCCAACATTTCCTAGATGAGCTATTGAGCTAATATTGACAATGGCACCGCCTTGTTCTTGTTCAATCATGGCGCGTGCCGCTGCTTGTCCGCAGTTGAAGACCCCCTTAAGATTAATGCGAATCACATCATCAAAATCGGCTTCACTCATCTTGATCAAGAGACAATCACGTAAAATTCCCGCGTTGTTAACGAGAATATGGACACCACCTAATTGATCTTGAGCGGTTTTGATCAGCTCTGCCGCAGCTGTTGGGTTTGAAATATCTCCGACATAATTAGCAGTGCGGTAGCCTTGTTTATTTAAATCATTGCAAGTGGTCTGGGCACGCTCTTCATCAATGTCATTGATCAATACAGCACAGCCTAATTCAGCAAGTCGGGTAGCGGCGGCACGGCCTAAACCTTGACCGGATCCGGTTACGATGGCGACTTTTTCTTTAAATTGAATCATGTGGTCTCCTGTAAGAAGTTTTTAATAGCGGTGGCTAAGGTTTCGGGTTGATCATGATGTATCATGTGACCCGCATCGGTAAGGTTGAGTCGTTTTGAATTTTTGGGAAAGTAATTTAACCGTTGTTCTATTTCATTAGCTAAGTTGGGGTCTTTAAACATGGAGGGCCCTAAACGGCTTTCAGCGCCTTGCACCAACAAACAATGTGCCGTGATTTGTTCCCAAAAAGGAATAATGTTTTTAAGTTGGAAGGGATAGGGGTGAAGCCATTTATGCCGTGGATCTGCGGCAATCGTATACTCTGAACCGACTGTTTTACTGATATGTTTTGCAAGGAACAGGGCACGTTCATCGGTAAGCCTTGGGTTGGTGAGCTGGAGACGTTCGGCAATGCCTTGAAGTTGAGGATGTTTTTTAAAGGGACGGCTTTCGCGACCATCAATCCAACGTTTCACGCGGTCGGGGCCATCGGCTGGCGGCATATCATTGATACCAAAACCTTCTAGATTGACAAAATGGCTAACGCGACGGGGATAGGTACCCGCATACATCGAGACAATATTACCGCCCATCGAATGACCAATAATCTTACAGGGACTGTCGGCTTGCTGAGCATTTAAAAAGTCATGCATGTCGGCGAGGTATTCATAAAAAAAATAGCCGAGAGCGGAGTGACTATGTTCGCTTTGCCCCATGCCTCTGAAATCTAAGGCGATGCAGTGATAATCTTCTTGGAGTGCTTCACACATAAAATGAAAGCTGGCGGCCATGTCCATCCAGCCGTGGAAGAAAAAGAGTTTCGGTAAGCTGGGATTTCCCCAAGTAATATAGTGATGTTTGAGGCCATTGAGTTCAATCGAGTGAGATTTCATGCAGGTGCCATAACAAAGAGAGGGGCAAAGAGGGAAGTTCTATTTAAAGAGAATCATTAAAAACCTTTGCATATCATACAGATATCCCTTACACTCGCGCGCTATGGATTTATCAAAACTTATCAATACCAATGTGGCCAACTATGTTGCCGTTCCAACTCCCGATCAAGTGCATGCGGCTCAGCCGGCACCAGAAGCGGGTTTGCAAACGACTTACAACGCACGTGAAACCATCAAGAATATTTTAGATGGTAAAGATAACCGTCTCTTCATCGTCGTGGGGCCTTGTTCTATCCACGATATTGATGCGGCGATGGATTATGCGGAACGCTTAAATAAATTGAGAAGTCAGATTAGCGAAACGTTATTTCCTGTGATGCGAGTTTATTTTGAAAAGCCACGAACCACGGTGGGTTGGAAGGGATTGATTAATGACCCCGACATGGATGATTCATTTAATGTCGAAAAAGGGATTCGTTTAGCCCGCCAGTTGCTCATTGATATTACAAGTATGGGTTTGCCGATGGCGACAGAAGTATTGGACCCAGTCATGCCGCAATACATTTCAGAAATGATCAGTTGGTCGGCTATTGGTGCCCGCACGACGGAATCGCAAACGCATCGAGAGATTGCGAGTGGTTTATCAATGCCAGTGGGTTTTAAAAATGGTACGGATGGTAGTATTGAAGTAGCCATAAATGCTATGAAATCGGCCTTAAGTCCTCATCATTTTCTGGGTTATGAGTCCACGGGCCAAATCGCTAAATATGAAACTAAGGGTAATGCCTATAGTCATGTCGTATTGCGTGGTGGAGCTGATGGCCCAAACTATTCTCGCGAGGCGATTGAATCTTGCATGGCTGAGCTAGAGAAGAATGGTTTGCGCAATCAAATCATGATTGATTGCAGTCATGGCAATTCCAATAAAGATCATAATAATCAGCCCAAAGTCTTTCGCGATGTGATTGATCAGGTTGTTGCTGGACAATCTGCTATTTGTGGGATGATGGTGGAAAGCCATATCAATGAAGGCAATCAAAAGGTCGGTGATAATTTGAATGACCTAAAATACGGCGTATCCATTACTGATGCCTGCATTAATTGGGACACCACTGAGGCCTTACTGCTTGAAGCTCACGAAAAACTAAAGCAACGTTAGTCAGTTAGATTAGCTCGAATTTGTCGATTACTGCTACCTGAACGCTGAAAGATTCCTAAATCAAATTCAGGGACAGTGGCTAAGACGTGATCAAAGATATCTCCGAGCAGGTCTTCATAGTTGGCCCATACCGGATCATTACTAAATACGTAAATTTCAATAGGAACCCCAATGTCAGTAGGGGCTAATTGTCGTACCAGTTGGGTCATATTATCATGAATCTTAGGGTGTGCTTTTAAATAGCTTTTTAGATAGGCACGGAGGGTACCCAGGTTAGTCAGTCGTCGCCCATTGATGGGGTCGCTCATATCGGTGCTTTGATTGTGCTCCGTTAATTCCTGTTTTTTAGTTGAGAGGTACTCTTTTAACAGCGGAACTTTTTCAAAGCGGGCAATTTCTTCATCCGTTAAAAAACGCACGGTACTAATATCAATATAGAAAGAACGCTTAATGCGACGGCCTCCGGACTCACTCATGCCACGCCAATTACGAAAAGATTCAGAGACTAATTTATAAGTAGGGATTGTTGAAATTGTTTTGTCCCAGTTTTGTATTTTGACGGTGTTCAGAGAAATATCAATGACATCACCATCCGTGTGGTATTGAGTCATTTCAATCCAGTCACCCTTGCGCACCATATCATTGGCAGCAATTTGAATGCCGGCGACAAAGCCCAGAATAGAATCTTTGAAAACCAGCATGATGATGGCGGTCATAGCACCAAAGCCACTGAGAATGGCTACGGGTGAGCGTTGCATTAAGGTTGTCAGAATTAAGACGCCACCGATTAAGTACAAGAGAATCTTCATGACTTGGGCATAGCTTTTCAAGGGACGCTTGAGTGACAAGGGGGTCTTTTCATAGGCTTGTAGAGCGGTATTAACGAGTCCATCGAAGACTAAGATCGCCGTCGTAATCATATAGGCAATGGCTAGGCGCTTCACCCAATCAGCAATAATGGGCTCATTGGGAAAAGGCAGATGTGAGCATGTATAAATAATGAAGGCGGGAGCTAGTTGGGCGAGTCGTCCGAAGACATTATTTTTAACGAGTAAATCGTCCCAAGTAATTGAGGTTTTTTTAGTTAGGTTGCGTACTAAGCGGAGTAGGCTACGCTTTACAGTATAGTTGACAATAATACTAAGTATAACGATGCCTACAATTAGTGCGACTGTGCTGACGAGTTCTAGGAGGTGGGGAGGGATACCCCATTCCTTTATATAATCTTGAATAGTCTGTAACATGTTTACCGAAATAGCCCTTTCAATTTGTTAACACCTTCGTCTAAACCTTTTTTGATTCCAGAGCCAGTTTTTTCCATGGCTTCCCGTACCTCATTGCCAATATCTTGGGAGAGTCCTTTGGTGACCGCGGCGGCAAAAGCGCGCGGTAAATTATTAGCCAAAATAAAACGTGGGTTGTTGATGTTTCCTTCTATCATCATATTGAGTTTAAGTTCACCATCTCGCTCTTTAAGCCCATCGACGATCGCTTGTGCAGGCAGGCCGCCTAAGAGTTTTCCTTTGGGCTTTATGACAAAATTGCTCAAAGAGACTTGTGCCGGGGCTTTTAAATAATCATTTTTACAGTGTGCTTGACTCGTCATGGCGGCGGTTCCTTTCACGATATGGACGGGGATACTTCTTTTCTGAAAGTAGGGTGAAAACGGAACGATGTTAAGACCTTTTAACTTAATATCCGCATCAAACGAAATTTTAGGTGAGAGAAAGTCAGCTTTGCCTGACATGCTTAGTTTGCCGCTATTGTTAATTCTTAAATCCATATCAAACTCTGCGGGTAATTCGCCTTTTTCAGTAGGTAGTCTGACGTCATTTACTTCTAAATCAACATCAGTGATCTTAGTAGTGACTCCGCTCTTGCCAAACTTATTATCTATGTAAGTGACACTTCCATCCTCAATAACAATTTTATCAATATTAACCGGTAATCTTTTTTCGCCTTTGCCACGGCGAAATAAGGGGACTTCATTACTGAGTTCCCATTTACCATGACGGTCAGTTTGATAAGTCATGTGGGGCTCATCAAAGCTAATGGCAACAGAGCCTTTTTTTCGGAACAAAAAAGCAAGTGGGCGAACAGTCACGGCAATTTGATCCGCCTTCATATAAACGTCTTCTTTGCGAGTAGGGTGATAGACCTTAGTGTTATTGACGATAATGCTGCCGCTCAATAAATGGAGTTCAGCATTGCCAATATGTACTTGGCTTTTTAGCAATGATTCCGCCAGGCCTTTAGTAATAGGCGTTAAAAAGACTTGGCTTATTAATGGGATGAACAGGGCCAGTGATGCCGCAATAATAAGTATCGCTAAGCCTATTTTGCTCGTTAAGAATTTTCTCATAAGCTATCCTTCGCCGGATCATGATTTATGACGATGAGAGGGTTTCTAGCAAATTTTTGTGTAAGTGAGCAATGTCTTGTTTGATGAGAAAGAAAGTTTTCATAGTGCTCAAGAGGTCGGTTTTTAGGAGGCGATGGAGAATTTTCCCGCCTGGGTTATAAAACCACCAAAGCGGAGCGCTTAAATCAGCTATCTCATTTTCGTATTCTAGCTGGGTATTTTCAGGGATGCGATCGGGTACAGCAGCATAGTTTTTGAGACGGCTAAAATCAGCGTTAAGGCGTTTTCGAATGAGGCTGGGGTTGAAGAAGGCCTGCGGCCAGCTAGAAATACGTTTGAGCTCATCTTGAGATTGTAAGACAAGGTCAATGGCTTGAGCTTGATAGAGATACTCAAAAATTAAGGCTTGGGTATAGGTTATTTGTTCAGGATTAAATTGCTTCAGTTGTTGTCGGACACTGTGTGCTTGTTGAGGTGTTGTTTTTGTTAGCAAGCGTCGTAGCAATTGTAGGTCACTTTTAACCGCTTGAATGGCGGCTTGATGACTTAAAGCCGAACGGCTGCTTAATAGCCAAGATTGATTAAGTGCTGCCAAGCGCGTCCAAGTAGCATAGCTGATGTCCCATTGATCCGCCAGAGCCTGCCTCAGAATCATGGCTCGCCAGGCTTTACCTAAGTCGACGAGTAAAAATATTTCGCTGCCATAAGGTTGTTTTAAAGTGATGTTATCTTGAAAGTGAATCGCTTCAGTTAAAGAATTTAAGTAGCTGTGTAATTTATTGTCGGTTGCCACTTTTAATTGAGAAAATTTTGTGGTGGCTATTTCCCAAAATTCATCGTGACTCATTTCTAAATTATTTACAGCTGTTAATACTTCATCGGCGGAATCATGAGTTAAAGTTTTACTGTTTAGCTGGCTTTTAGCAAATGATTGCTGCAAGGCATCCCAACCATTTGCAGAGCTATCTATGGTGGCTAAATCTGAGGTCTGCCAGATTTGGGGTTCTAAGGGATGGGGCCATAAATTGGTGAACAGCCAAATCAATAAGAAGGCACCGGATAACATTAACGTAAAGCCCAGGTACCATGACTTAGGTGTTTTGGTGTCCATGGGCAGTGCTTCACCACTCTTATAAGTATTAGTCAACTATTGCTTAAGAGCAGCCATGTGTTGCCGGATGCGCTTGGCAACAAGTTGACGTGTCCAGCTGACGGGGATCCATCGTAAAAACCACGCACCAACATTATTTAGTGAGCCTGGAACAACATGTGCTTTGCCTTTAGCAAGGGCCTTTAACCCAATCTGAGCGACCTTGCGCGCAGGTAAGGTAAAGTAATCGGTGCTGCGGCTGCGCGGGTATCCTGAAACTTCAAAGAATTCTGTTTGGGTTAATCCTGGAGATAAAGTTGTGACCGTAATATTATCGTCTTTTAATTCAGCATGCAGTGCATCACCTAATGAAACTACATAGGCTTTAGTAGCTGCGTAGACGGCATAGTAGGGCAGGGGCCTCAAGCCAACCATCGAAGCGACATTTAAAATCGCACCTTTCCCGAGTTGCTTCATATCTTGTGCGCATAAGTGAGCAAGTTCAGTCAGAGCAGTTACATTGACTTGGACCATCTCTGTTAAGCGTTGATGGTCTGCTTTGGTAAAGGCTTGATAAACTCCAAAGCCAGCATTGTTAATGAGCAAGTTCACCTGTAAAGAACGTTGCTTGATTTGTTTGTAGAGTTCGGTTGGGCCTGTAGGCTGACTTAAATCAGCAGGAATAATATCCACTTGAATAGAATGTTGTTGCGTAAGTTCGGTTTTAAGTTGTTCGAGTCGGTCCGTGCGGCGTGCTGTGATGATGAGGTCTTTGTTTTCGGCAGCTAAGAGGTGGGCAAACTCCATACCAATGCCACTACTAGCGCCAGTGATTAAAGCTCTAGCCATTATCTTCAATTGCGTCGATTTGTTTTTTAGCGCGCTTGATTAAGAACTCTTGTGCGACGGTTTGATCTGTAAAGTCTTTGATTTTTACGGTGCCTGCAGAGCGCCGTTTATTTTCGGGTCCTTCGTTGCGGGGACCCCATTCACATTTAAGAACGCCTTCGCGTGCTTCAAATAGAAAAATACGGTTTTCACGATAAATAGTGATGGGTTCTTGTGTTGTACTCATGTTTTCTCCCGTTTGACGTGAAATTTTTATAGCAGTTTCCATACCAAAGATCACTCGTTTTGCTATTTTGTTACTTTTTTTTCTGCTTTGGCAGCCTGCGTCATCCTCTTGAAATAACTTAATAATTTCTATGACGCACTCGTAAAGCCTTAAAAAATAGGGCTCTGCTCGGATTTAGTTATAAAAAACGTTTATAATACAGGGGTATAGGGCTCCCAGCCTTCAGTGATTGAGCTAGCCTGCTCAGTTTTGTGGGTGAGGCTGGGGATCCGCTTGAAAGGAGGCCACTATGTTTAGTGTGTCAGCATTTAAAAAAGCTCTGTTGTTTGGGATAGCCGGAACGGCTGTGCTAACAGCTTTTGGATATTTGGCAGGCTTTATGAATCTTCCCCATCCTGATTACCATGGAATGCTTGCTTCATGGTTTCATATGGGAACTCTTGGCACTTGGGCATTGTATGTTGGATTTGGTGTCGGTTTAGCCTTTGTGTATAAAGCCTTCCTTTCAGCTCATCTCCCGGCTCATTCTTGGAAGCAAGGACTGTTCTTTGGTCTGTTATTATGGGCCACCGTGCAGTTTGTGGTGATGCCTTTATTGGGGATGGGCTTCTTCTCAGGTTCCATGCTTGCGGCTGTGGGTATGCTGTTTGGTGACGCGCTTTATGGCGCCATCGTTGGTTATTTGTATGCCCACTCTCATTAGTTAAGTACGCTTAAAAATTCCCTCTCATTAAGCCGGCCCCGATTGGGGCCGGTTTTTTATCTTTTAACCTGATTGATGTGTACTTTAGTTAACATATTCTTACTTTAATGAAGGTGAAAATATTGCATTGGCTTTTTTTGTAAAATACCATCGAATATTCTATATACAACTTAATGCTATGGAAGGTCCTATGAAAAAATTGCTTAACAAGATTCGGTTTATTCATTTCTTTATGATTATCGGTTTATCTACTGCTCTGTTCAGTTGCGGCGGAACGCAAACCCCAAATGAAGAGGAAGAGGTGACTCCTGAGACCGGAGTTTTTCTCGATGCGCCTGTGCAAGGCTTATCCTATGAAACGGCAACTCAAAGCGGCCTGACAGATGAGAATGGCACCTTCCAGTACTTGCCTGGGGAAGTGGTACGCTTCTTTATTGGTGGTACGACTTTAGGAGAATTTGTGGGACAAGCTCAGATCACCCCCTTTGATTTAGCTGAACAAGAAGTGAGTACAGATGTTTTTTTCTTAAAAGAGTTGAATCGGGGGCTTACAGAATTATTTGACGAACCATTTTACCGCGCACTTAATATTTTGATGTTATTACAAACGCTGGATGATGATGGAGATCCAAGTAATGGGATTGTCATTCCAGAAGCCGTGAATACGCTGTTAACAGAGCAAATTGATTTATTTCAAGGGCTCGGTAAGAACGCCTCGCTCATCAATGATGATTATGTATTGCGCCATCTGATTCGTGATGGCTTGGCAGCGGGTCTCTGGGGCGGCACGGCACGTCCGATTACTTTTTACCTGGTCGCACTCAAGCACTTCTTTGATAACATGGAGTTGGTACCGCAAATTTATGTGCGTAGTGCTCGGCATATTGATTCAGATGCTGATGGCACCGTAGATGTGACGTATCGATATGAGCATAATGAATTAGGCCAGCAGATACGAAGAGAAGAAGATAATCCTGCAGATGGGACTTTAGATGAAATTACGCTTCGTACTTATGATAGCCAAGGCAAACTCTTAACTATTTCTGATGATACTGATGCTAATGGTTCTGTTGATAAGATTCAGACCTATACATACAATGGCTTTAGTCGTGAGATACAAAATGTCGTTGATGATGGGGCTGATGGTACTATCGATAGTAAAAAGGAATCTTTCTATGATGACTTAGGCAGCGTAATTCGAGTCGAGCGGGATAACGACGGTGATATGATGCTGGATAACATTACGCACTATACTTATGATGCGAATGGCAATCAGGTCACCTTTGGTTCTGATTCGGATGCGGATGGCACCCTGAATAATTTTTCAACCTTTGAATATAATGAAAGACATCAGATAACCAAAGAGAGTTACGATAATGATAATGATGGTACGGTAGATGAAGTTTATATCATTGAATATAATGAGGCCGGCCAACTGTCACGCACTGAAGATGATGATAATAACGATGGGGTTTTAGATAGCATTACAGTTAACGAATACGATGCTGATGGCAATCAGACACTATATGCTCAAGACACCAATGGCGATGGAATTTTTGATATTATTACCACTTACGAAGTTGACGAGAATGGTAACCGAACAAAGCGCACTTATGATGCGGATGCGGATGGGACTCCTGAAAGTATCACGCAATACGAGTATAATGATAATAACGATCGCGTGAAGGTGATTAAAGACACGGATGCCGATGGCACGGCTGATGAAATAATCACCACAGAGTATGACAATCATCATAATGTTCTAAAAAGCGAACAAGACACGGATGCGAATGGTACAGCAGATATCATTGATGTCTATGAATATGATGAGTTCGGGAATCGTACTCGTTATGAACGCGACATGAATGGAGATGGGACTGTCAATTATATTGAAACTTTTGAATATGAATTAGGTGGTTGGGCTAATTTTCTTAATAGTTAATTATTAGAGACCGAAAGCCCTGCCGGGTAGGCGCCGGCAGGGCTTGACAAATAAGTGCCTCGCGTCATTTATGGAGTATGACTCTAAGCAAGCGGATTCAGGAGATTTTTAAGCGTGCCCCTTTCATCCAGGAGTTGGGGGTTGAATTAGTCACGCTAGAAATAGGTGAATGCCACACCAAGCTTATGATTCAGCCACAACATCTTCAGCAGAATGATTTTGTCCATGCAGGTGTGGTGATGACCCTTGCGGATCACACGGCTGGTGCAGCTGGAGAATCAACTTTGCCTGAAGGGCAGCATGTCCTAACCACAGAGATCAAAGTCCATTTGATGCGCCCAGCTTTAGGGCCAGAATTAAAATGTCATGCCGAGGTGATTCGTACCGGCAAGAATATTGTTGTTGTTAAAGCTACGGTAACGGGAATTCACCACGGTAAAGAAAAAGTCTTGGCCTTAGCACATGTTACCTTAGCAGCTATCTCTGTTTAGAGAGAATTCTTCCATTCAGTAAATAAATCTATGAGTGCTTCCGGTGTATTGCTAGGCTTGGGTTCACCTAAGTGATCTTGTTTATTAATACCATGACAATTACTGCAGGAACGAATCTCGCCCGGTGCAAAAGAAACCCAATAACGTTCTCTAACCACGGGTGTACCGTCGGGGGCTAACAGCTGCCAAGAGAGGGCGCGTCCGGCTGGTACAAAAGCAGCTACTGACCCATCAAGCCCTAAGGTAATTTTACCATCGGTACTGGCATTAAGGCTATCATCCATATTTTGAGCAATGGGGCGTCGACCTGTTTTTAAGTCATAACCACGGACTAAGTTGGCCTGCAACAACTGCAAATGGCTTATAGTATATTCCGTGCCTTGTCCGGTGCTGCTACTAACGCCGCCGGAAATGTTTAAATTAAATGGCTGTTGAAAATCAGCCTCATCACGTCGGGTTACATTACGGCTGACGACGATAGCGAGGTTATTACTGATAAGGTAGTCTTTGAGTTGCTGGAGCAAGCTATCACATTCATTGCCAAAGGCAGTGATGCAGGCCTCTTGTTCTGGAGTAGCCATCACACTTGTGCGCGCTTGGGGCCGGGTACGGACTGCGACTTCTACAGGATCCAGTTCCCAGAGTGGGCCATCATATTCAATTAAAGTGTCTGGATCATAATAAGCCACTTGCTTATTAATACCTGTGGTGACGAAATCACTAGGATTTCCATCAACAATAAAACGTAAGCGGAATGTGTTTTTAAAAAGGCCATTTTCAAGGCCGCCATCGGCATGACTGGCTAATAAACTGTCGTTGCTCAAGGGTAGAGGGTGCCGCCAGCAACCGGCTGAAGTGTCGACGACTAAGTTTGTTGTGACATCTTGTGGATTTGTGGATGCCACGGCGTCCAGTGAGATTAATTCCCCACAGAGCTCAAACTCACCCATGTGAGCTACGTAAAAGCGTCCAGGCATATTAGGATGTTCTTTAGGATGAAAGGTGCCGCCGTCGCCCTGAAACTTAATGGTATTAGCGCTCAGTCCTCGTGAAAAGCTGACGGTAATGTCTTCTAAGTTATCATCGCCAATGAGATTAGGTTCGGTATAGCTTAAATGAAGTTCTTGTCGACCTAAATGATTGAGGGTCTCTAAATCAGAACCATCACCTGGGTTGGCTTCCCATAGAAAAAAGTGGTTGAAGGTATGACGGTTAAAGCCATTTTCAGACAGACTACGATTCTCAGGGAAGGTTTCAATAGCTGTGCCCGCGGTAGCTCCATTAGATTCGTCAGTAAAATTACTAGGTGTTCCAAATAAAGGGTCCTCAGCCTGTTGATCTCGTTGTAAGTGGTCCCAACGATTGAATACTAAGCGCCCAAAACTATCAATAATAGGCGTGAAATCCCCGCTGGGAGCATGGGTGAGTCGTTTTAAACTGCCACTTGTGGGGCTCAGTCGGAATAAACCTGTATTGGTTTGGGTCGACTCATATTCATCAAGTTGTGGGTAGAGATGACGCCCTCCATGGGTTTTATCAGATACGAAAATAATATCGTCATTTTCAGGTGCGTAAATCGGTGAGACGTTATTATAGTCAACAGGTTGGTTAGGGACTTTGCTAATGCTAACGGTCTCGTCAATACCAAAGCCAGTGATCTCATAAATCTGCCAAAAGAATGTTTTTTGTTCAAATTCTGCGGGGGCGCCTATGACCATGGAAAATAATGCCTTATTACCATCCCAGTGAATGCTGGGTTCGCGTACGGCAATAGCCGTATCGCCTTGTTGTCCTGAAGTTCCAAAGCCAGCTGCTGCTGTTAAATTACGTAAACTACCATCAGCATAACGGATCCACAGATCACCTCCACGAGGTGCTTGTGCGGCGCTGGCGACATGATTAGCAAAATTGCTGATAATCGTTGAGAAAGTATTTCCGGGGATAGGGACCTGGGTGACGAATAAAATAGCATTGTCTGATGATGTTGGGTTGTTGCCGCTACTCGTGTTTTCGTTAGTGCCATTACTGTTGTTGGTGTTTTGGCAAGAGCTGTTGAGGGTGATTAGGGTGAGACATAGTAAAATAAGTTTGAGGCGCATCGATTTCCTTTCATCAATCAGGGTAGGCCCCTGATACACAGGGGCCATCGATGCATAGTGGATTTTTTTTTACGAGGAAAGCCTAAAATAATTGTTGATGCACTTCTATTGATTAAAGAACCTGGTTCTCGTAATAGTTATTTTGCCTTGATAGCACCTTCGATAAGCCAGGGTTGTGGCTTAGGCTTTGGTTTAGGCTTTGGTTTAGGCAGCATAATAATATCGGAGTTTTCAGCGTCCATTTCCACTTTCTCTTCACAAGGGTCATCTAGATAGAGAATATTATAGCAGGCAAATGGGAGCATTGTGGCGGCGCCATTTTGAGACTCAACGCTTTCACAGGAGATTTCCTGGATGGCGTTGTAGCAGAACATAAAATTCTCAGTGTGGCCGTAGACTAATTCATATTGAAATAAATGGGTAGCAGGGTATTGGTCTTCAAAAGGCAGGCCCATGATTTTTCTATAGTCATTGCCACTGTCTCCGCTGAGTTCTTCTTGACAGCTCGTTGAGTCATCTTTGATGCCGCAACTGACAAGGCGTTCACAGATACTGCCGATAATGGCTTGGTGATCTACGGTACCCAATTTGCTAAAACCTTCGCAGGTTACGTTGGGGATTTCTCGAGGCCCGTTATAACCCTTACCTTCATTATTATCAGGGTTACCCATGTCGGTTCCAAGTTCTGGGTTTCCAGCGCCATCGATTTCTGAATTAACATCTTGATTAAGTTGGGTCGTACTGGTGCCAAAACAGCCAACTAATGAAAGCAGTATACAAGGGATAATTAGGGTGAAACGAATTGTAGCTAATCTCATGATTTACTCCAG
>JAJFLM010000189.1 GCA_021772655.1 Deltaproteobacteria bacterium | reverse complement strand
TGCAGTCTTGAGATGGCAAACCAGGGCCCTCCTTGGGGAGTTGATCGAGGCGACGAGGGAGCAACAGAATCTAGCCGAGCTTTGCGCCCGATCGGGGCCGTCAAGTTGGACCTGGTGCCGCCGTTTCAAGGGCGGCGGCCTTGGGTCCCCCAGCGCGTGGTTCCAAACTGTTCGCACAATCCGAACATGTATGCTGCTTCAGCGCGAGCAAATGCCCCTTGCCCGGGCAGCTATGCAGCGCCGCTACCACGACGCGGCAGCTCTCAGGGCCCGGCTCCGTGTGGTGCTGCGCACCAACGCGACCGAGGTGCGGCGCTGCTTGGGGTGGGAATGGCTCGTAGCTGGGAGCACGCTCTGGAAGGCGCTGCGCAGCGGATTGTGACCACGCGGCCCCACCTAATCGGATGCGGATCACGACCGGAGCAGTAACTGGCACAAGCGGCACGAGCGGCAGGTAAGTCGCAGAGCAAAGTGCCCTTCCCGGTACCTGTCGACGCGCCATGCGCGGGCTACACTCAATAGCCTCGGTGGTGTGGAGAACCGGCCTGCTCCGATTCGGCCGGTGCTTGCACCACATGATCACGATTCACCAGTCATCTGGAGGCCGCATGAGTCAAGCAGAGCCTCCCCTCTCACTTCAGAGGGCGAGCGTCTCGTACGACCTCGCTTCGCCGCGTCCTCTGCGACTCGCCTTGTGCGCCGTCGAATTGGTGCTGGTGCGCGTCGCCCTGGGTCAAGTCCCGATCTGTGTGTAAAAGCGGAGCGGAGCTCCTCTGACCAGCTGCTAGGCTGCCTGGGCCACCTCCGGGGTCTCGAGGAGGGTGAGGTCGAGGTATCGGCGGTCGCCCCAGACGGCGGTGGTCCGGAGGGCCACGGCCGTCACGAGGCGTAGGGCGCTCGCGCGATCAGGGAACGCCCCGGCTGCTCTGATTCTGCGTTTGATCTCACCGTGCAGCCGTTCGAGCCCGTTCGTGGTGCGCAGCCGTGGCCAGTGGGGCTCAGGGAACGCATAGAACCGCGTGGCGGCTGCGAAGCCTCGGTCCAGCACCGTCACGGCTTCGGGCAGCTCTTTCGTCCAGCGAGCCTTGAACTCGGCCAGGAGCTTCTTGGACTCGGTGAGCCCGGAGGCCTTGAAGATCACCGATACCTCGCGCGCCACCCGCTTCCTGAGCCGGTGTGGCACCTTGGCCCCCACGTTGCGCTGCAGATGCACCGTACACCTCTGGCGCTGTGCCTCGGGTAGAAGCTTGCGCACCGCGGCCGCCAGGCCTGCGTGCTCGTCGGCGATGACGAGCTGGACGCCACTGAGGCCTCGGTCCACGAGTTGGGTAAGGAGCTCTGACCAACTCGCCTCCGATTCCTCAGGGCCGAGCGTGACACCCAGCAGTCGACGATGGCCGTCAGGGTCCACCGCATAGGCCACCAGCGCACTGACGTTCTCGACCTTGCGCGCCCAGCGAGCGTCTAGGAACGTCGCATCCAGGTACAGGTAGGGGTGAGGGCCATCGATCGGCCTCGTACGCAGCTCTTCGACGGCCTCATCGAGGCGCTTGGCGACCCGGCTCACCGTCGAGCGCCCAACGCGCTCGCCCATCAGTGCCTCGGTCACGTCACCCATCTTGCGGCTCGATACGCCGCTCACGTACGCCTCGACCATCATCTCGTCGAGCTCGGGGCTACGACGCTGGTATCGCCCGAGCACGTCGGCCGGTGAGCCACCCTCGCGGCTGCGAGGCATCGCGACCTCGATCTGTCCCATGCTCGTCAGCAGCCGTCTCAGGTAGGTGCCGTTGCGGTGGTCCTTGCGACTGCCTATCCGCTCGAAACGACGCGCCCCGACCATCGCCTTCAACTCCTCCTCGAGCACCATCTCGAGCGTCACGCGAATCGCGCCGCGGAACAGCGCGCTCAAATCGTCTCTCAACTCGTCTTGCGTCGCCCGCCCCATCTCGTCAGTGTCTTTCATCGGAAGCTCCTCTTGGGGTTCCGGGCCCGCTGCGCGGGCCACGGCTCCCCGGTTCATGTGACAGTGAACAAACTCAAAGAGGAGCTTCCGTTTTTTCTTCCCGCTCGTCCAGCCTATCCGCTTTTACACAAAGTTCGTGACACTACCCAACGGACCGTCCCTCACTCTCCTCCACGTGATGCCCACGGATTCCCAGGAGGGCAGAAAGTTGGCCGAAGGAGCAAGTCTGATCTTCCTTTGCGGTCGGCCCACCTACCACGGGAAGTCGCGAGACCGGGAAGGAGAGAACGGATGGGCATGGGAAGAAGGTTCGAAGGCCGGCCGGCGGGCTGAGTCCGTCCGAGGCGGTGAAAAATCCAGTTCGACGTTGCGGCTCGGGAACTCGACCTCCCCGAAGATCTCCTGGTCGCGTGTCCCCTCTAAGCTGAGTAAAGACGCAGAAGCGTCGACACCCCAATGTTATTGGGGAGAGAGTTTCTTGAGTGACTGTCGGTCGACTGAGGTGGGTACCGCTGGTGGCACCGCGACGGACGGTGCGGGCCCAAGCCGCCAGACTCGTCGATCCTCTGCCTGCAGCGTCGAGTCG
>JAJFLM010000188.1 GCA_021772655.1 Deltaproteobacteria bacterium | reverse complement strand
TACGGTTGAGGCTGATCAACTGCTTATTCAGCTTGAAGTCAGCACTGGAGATTCCCCTTGATTGGTAGACTCAATCACGTTGCGATAGCCACTGGCAATCTGCAGCAGGCAGCAGACTTATATAAAACCGTTCTGGCGACCAATGACCAGGTATCTGAGCCCCAGGCGTTGCCGGAACATGGCGTGACCACGGTTTTTGTTAATACTGGTAACACCAAGCTGGAACTGCTTGAACCCCTCGGAGATAGCTCTCCAATAGCTGCGTTTTTAGAGCGCAACCCTGCCGGCGGTGTGCACCATCTCTGCTTTGAGGTGGAGGATCTGGACTCGGCCTGTGCTCAGCTTACTAGCGCAGGAATGCGTGTGTTAGGCGAACCAAAAATTGGTGCTCACGGACTACCAGTGGTGTTCCTGCATCCAAAAGATTGCGGCGGCGTACTCATTGAACTGGAACAGACTAAATAACAAGCGAGAGTCTTTGCGGGGATAAGCTAACTGCTATCGTCAGCAATCGAATGATAATTCAAGCTCGGCTGCAGCTGCCTCACCGAGTCGCTGATGAAATCCATCAACATCTCAACGCGCTTGTTGTGCAGATCGGGGTGGGTCAACACCCACAAATACAAATCCAGTTCTGAGCCGACATCAAACGCTCGTTCCAGACGCACTTCGGATTCACCAAGATAGCGCGGCAACACCGCAAGGCCGATTCCCTCGCGGGCGGCAGAACGCTGCGCCATCACCACGTTGCTGGTGTAAACAATATCGTCGTCATCGACGTGCGCGCGGGTCCACTTAGCGTAGGCCCGATGTGCTTCGTGGCTATCGGCACTAACAAACTGATGGCCCTTTAGCTCAGAAGCATTATTCGGCTTGCCATATTCTGCAAAGTAACCCGGTGATCCATAAACTGCCCAGGAGACCGTGCCTATCTGCCGACCGGTTAGATGCTCCGGCGGCGCGCTCTGACCCATGCGAATAGCCACGTCGGCCTCTTTACGTGAAAGGTTAAATACCTGACTGCTAATCACCATATCGATGCGTATTTCAGGGTGCAATTCGCGGAATTTTTTTATAAAGGGCGGCAATAACACCATCGCCAGTCCCTCCATCGTTGCCACCCGGATAGTGCCACTAAGTTTAAGGTCACCTCCGCTTAACTTTTGCTCAATGAGTTGACTCTCAGTCTCCATGCGCCGGGCGTGTTCCAGCACTTCTTCACCGGCCAGGGTTAGCTGGTAGCCTGACGGCTGCCTGTCGAACAGTGGAACTCCCACGCTATCTTCCATCGAATTTATGCGCCGGAAAACGGTGGAATGGGTAACCCGCAACTGTCGCGCCGCACCCGACAGAGAACCGTTATCAGCCACCGCCAGGAAAATCCGGAAGTCATCCCAGTTAAGACCTGTTCTATTTTGCAAAGCATGTTTCCATAATTAGTGGATTTACAACATATCAGAACAGCTTATCATTGCTCGCCAACGGGAACACGGACGACTTCTGGATTAACTCACACGGATTGTGAGCCTGCCTGAAAAGGATTTCAGGTGCCGGGTCACCGCCAGACACCCGCTGTATATCTGGCTTCGTGATCGTCGATTTCGTAGCACGGACTGCCACCACGACGACCCCGGCCTTACACCATTTCACACGCCTGTTCTGAGCGTGGTCGATAAACCCCGGCGGCAGGGATCCTCCTCCTCTCCTTCCTTGTCGCCGGTTTCTATTTTCCGTTGATTATGGCTCTGCAGATCAGCTGGCACTCTCTCTAGCATGAGCTTCGCCCTTTTAAAGCTGTCCGTTTCCTGGATTTTTGATAAGGCGTGGTCAACGAAGGTTAATGCTAAAGGCATGGGTAACAATAGCGATGCCGGCATTTCAACCTTCATCGGCGAAGTTAAAATCGATATTGATCCATCAGTTTAGGGGTGGGGATTGGCCGCCGCGGCTAATCTATCCTCACGGTTTAACCCGAAATGCGTGATAAACAGGTTTTGCGCAGGCGTTAACCCGTTGCGCCCATCCTACTTAAAGCCCTCTTTAGCTGATATTTTGTGGGCATTAACCTGCCCAGATCCTTACGCTCGAGCAATCGGTGCTTTACACCGTATTGTTATCCCGTATGCTTATTGCTGTGTGCTGTTTTCCTTCATCCACCGCACGGTATCCATTCTCGCCACCATGTTCAGAATAACCTTCCTCCTGTCAGCGTTACTGGCATCGTTTTGCTGTCCAATAATGGCTCTGCCGGCCGATATTATTCTAACCATCGACAATTCCGGCAGCATGAAGAAGAACGATCCGCTGTTTCTTACTCGCGATACGGTCGCCAGCTTTATTGCTGGGCTTGATCAGCAGCACCACGCGGGTTTACTGCTGTTTGGCACTCAGGCCAGGTTGATTAACGGACTCGCTTCACCGCTAAACCTAACTAGGGCGGTTAAAGACACCGCGCTGACAAAAATAGATTACCGCGACCAGTGGACTGACACTGCGGCAGCGCTGGAAATGGCGCTTTACGAACACAAGATGAACGGCCGGCCGGAGGCAGAATCGATAATAATTTTGCTCACGGACGGCATCGTCGACACCGGCAATCAAGAGGACTCAAAACGGCGTCGGGAATGGATCATCGGTGGACTAGCCCAGCAGGCCAAACAGGCCGGGGTACGCATTTTCGGAATCGCCTTTACCCAGGCAGCAGATTTCGAGCTATTGCAGTTACTAGCCCAGGGCACGGGCGGCGATTATTATCGAATACTTGCGGCAACCGATATGGAGGCCGTTTTTGGCAAAATCAAAACTCAAATCAGCGCCTCGATTGGCGCAGGCCAGCCAGCGGTGGAACTAGAAGACTCCTTTGATGCGCTGGCAGAGTTTGCTATTGATTTTGCCGACACTGATCCGTCAGTCACGCCCGAGGCTGGTGACGCCAACCAGGCATCTGGAGCTACGGCCAGCCAGAGCAGCAATCTGGCAATCGCCGAGCCCTCCTCCGCACCCGCGGAAATACCGGTTTTCTCCGGGCGCGGCAACGGGCGTGCTAGTGATAATGAATTAACCGAGACGAACCCTGACCCCAGGGAAAATAACCCTGCTGATAACCCGCCGCTACCCGCTCAAGCGAATACTGGCATGGCGGTCTATCTAATCTGGTTCGTTGTGCCAATATTATTGATACTTGGTGGAGTATGGTACTGGTCCAGAACCATAAAAATTGACCGCCACGCTCCTGAAGCTCTGTTGCATGACCTTGATAAAATCAGCGGCGCGGCCACGGTCGATGTTACGGGGAGACAAACCCGCATTGGGCGAGTCCCTGGAGCCAGCCACTGGTGGGATCGGCCACAACTGCTGGTACTGAATAATGTTGGCATCAGCCGATTACACGCGATTATTGAATACCGCGAAGATGGTTACTGGTTGGTTGACCAGAACTCCAAAAACGGCTGTATGGTTAACCATGAACGTAGCCGCTTACCGCGCAGATTGCAGTCTGGCGACAAATTACATATTGCCAAGCTGGAATTTATCTTTGAACTACCGCATCCGGATGAGCCCGATGAGACCGTTTTATTTGGCCAATAACCACTGTTAGTTTACCAAACAGCTAAACTATGCCGCCAAAACATCAATTACCAGCATAATTTTTAAAGATCAGGAGTCAGATAATGACCAAGCGAGGCCGCCTTTTTGGTGCACTATTCTCTATCCTGGTTTGTGCTTCTTATTCAGTTACCGCAGAGCCTTTTTTTCAGGGAGTAAAGCCCTGCGAAGCCTGTCACAGTGCTGAGCTGGAAGTTTGGGAAGGCACTGTCCACGCAAAGTCATATAAAACTATTCATAAAAGCGACGAGGCGGCCGCGCTACTTGCTGCTGTTGGCACTGAAAAATCGATGAAACGGGACCCATTGTGCATTTCATGCCATTACAGCCTACGACAAAAAACAGCCAGTTCTAAACCCAAAGCCAAAGAAGGCCCCTCCTGTGAAAGCTGCCATGGCCCTTCTTCTGACTGGATAGATCTGCATAATGATTACGGCGATTTTGCGTCAGCCGAAGATGAGCCAGCCGCTCACCGGGCATCGCGTCTGGCGCCGGCGGAAGCTGCGGGGATGGTTGGCGCATTTAATATTTTCGGCATCGCCAGCAACTGCACTTCATGTCACGGCCTTTCCAGACCCGACATAGATGGCGAAAGCCTGGCAGCAATGCACGCTAATGGTCATCCTTTAAAAAGCGAGTTTGAGTTGGTCAAATACTCCCAGGGCAGTGTCCGCCACCGCTTTTATCCTCCCGACCTTGAAACCAATGCAGAAATGAATCAGGCGGAATTGAGCCGTCTATTCCTGATCGGGAAGGCGGCCCA
>JAJFLM010000187.1 GCA_021772655.1 Deltaproteobacteria bacterium | reverse complement strand
CTTTTCGCTGTTCACATAAACATCTACGTTGAAATGCTCCACTTGAACATTTTTCTTGAAGTTGATTTCAAAAGATTGTAAAGGTTCTCCAGTTCCTGTGAAAGTCTGAGACTCCACTCTTCCCTGAATGATGTTGATATTTAACTTATTCCCTGTTTCTAATCTAATTCTTGCATCCTCCTCAACTAAATCAATCATATAACTCATTCCGTTATTTTCTGATTTGATTCTTGTCTTATTAGGAATTATAATAACTCCTCCTGGAATATCTGTTTCTGTTCCGTTCCAAGCTATTCCAACTTCTCCGGTTGAAGAAATTGCTCTTGTTGGATTATGTCCTGCTAAAGCAGCTAGCCCATAAATTGAATTCTGTCTGGTTGCTTGGTTAATATTCAATTCCGTAATGGAATCCTCGATATAGAAAAGAATTAACTGGGAAATTTGTTGGAGAACAAAGATGATTTGGCCATAAGCAGACGCAACTGTAAACATAACAGATTGCTGCTTAAATTGATCAACCAAATGGTTGATGGTGTCTTGGATTAATTCCTGAACTCTTATCCTACTTTTACTAAAAAGATCCATTCTACAACGGTAATATTTAATTTATATATCCTTAAAGGATCGAAACTCCAAAAGCACGAGTTTCTCCGATTAAAACATCGATTAAACCGATATCCTGAGTGGTTCCTTTGAAGAACTTAACTTCAAATCTAACATCATACCTCATAGATAGCGGGGAAAACTTGAAAACCTGATCCCTCAATTTATTCTCGATGGTAAAAGCATTAGCATCAAAAGTAAAAAGTAGTTGTTCTAAACTCATACCAAAATCTGGAGCTCCTAAAATGTCTCCTTGATCAGTAAGCAAGATCATTTTGATTTGAGTTATCAACAACTCAATCTCGTCTGTAATCTCCAATAAAGATTCCTTGTAATTCGGATCCTCTGGATCCCGCATATATATTTCTCTTGCTGGCATTAACGAATCTTAATTTTTTTTATGTCTTCTAGATCTGTCATAACCCAAATAGGCATTTCTTTGTTTCCCTTAATTGCATTTCCATAAGCTCTGTGCCATCCATCAATTAATAAGCTATCTTCTTCTCCCTCTGGACCAAATTGGTCTACTATAACAATTCCCGGCTGATCTAATTCTTCATCAGATAATCCTTTGGCATATTCCTTATTTATTTGGATCATACTCATCATAGATCTTAAAGAAGCTGGATCCATAACATACATTTCGCCTCCGGGACCTTTATATTTTTCAGGATCTTCTTGAATCATTTTCCAAGCTTTAGTGACATCATATTTATGTTGAGCAATAACAAATGTATCGGTCTCTCCAACGGTTTCTTTTAGAATCTTATCTTTATACTTTTCATAGTCATCCGAAAATCTCCACGCATCTTCCCCTGCATTCTTAACCCGATTAGCTTTTAAGTTAGCCGTGTTAATAGCAACTGGATCATACTTGTTGTCTATCCATGCTTCATATGCCTTTAAGTGCTTCATTCTTTTAATATCGGTTTATCAGTTTCTGAATTATAAATGTAAATCATCGCATTTTCTGTTAATTCATCTTCCATAGAATAAACATTGGATAAATCATCAAAATATACTTCATAACAATTGTCTCCATATTTGGTGAGTGCCTCTCCCTTAGACACGAAAATCCATTCCAAATTATTATCATCAAAGAATCCTTCTATTTCAGCAATTAAATCTATCCCCTCATCATCTTCTTCCGAAAGCCCATCAAGTGTCTCAATCTGCTCTAAATATGATTCAGCATATTTATAGTCGTTTTTAATTATGTGTAGAATTTGAGTAAAGTGAATATAATACTCATCAGTTATCTTACCAAAAAAATCATCATCTACTAAAGATTTGGGACTACAGTGTATTCCAACATAATTGTCTTCAAATTCAAATAACCAATTTTTATATTCTTTCAAATGCTTCATTATGATATACCGGCAGCAATACTGCTTTTGATACTTTTAGATATTTGATCCCAATCTTCATCAGCATATTTCTTCTTCATTTCTGAATAGATGTACTCTGTCGCATTTTTATGATCTTCGCTATCTGGATTATTATAATCTGGGAATTTATCCCCGATATTTTTCCAATACTCATCTTCTAATGAATTCTGATAAACATCATGATTTTCAAATAACCAATTTTTATATTCTTTTAAGTGCTTCATTAGTTTCTGAATTGGAAGAACCAATCTGGTGCGTTTTCTGCATCGATCTGTTCTAAGATCTGCTGCATTTCATCAAGTCCATCTTGCTTAATTCCATCAAAGTTAATTCTAACTCCACCTGGTAAGTTAAACTCATAGACTGAAAGGATTCGTCCGAGATATATTTTAGCTTTTGCTTCACAATATCTTTTGAACATTTCATCATCGTAAAGATCCTCTTCCGGAATTTGGAAACTAACTGTAGTAATCAAGTCCCTTCTTGGATCGTGTCCTTTGATGAATAATTTTTTAGTATTCTTGTTGTAGTTATAAGCAACCGTATCTAATACGTAAGCCTGAGCTAAATCATAATAGGCAAACATTGCTGTTCTATAGACAAGATTATCTCCCTGGAATGGAGCCAAAAATATTTCTGCTCCAAATAATTTAGTATCTGAGAAATCTGGATCAATGTGAGTGATTAATCCTCCACCTCTGGCTTCTACTAATCCATGTACTCCCATAACTTCTTTAGGCAAGCAAACTTTTCTGTTGTTTTGCTTAAATTCTGCAGCTTGAAAAATAGCTACTGGAAGGAAAATATATTGTTCTTCTACGGCATATTGATAATTATCATAGAACCATTCCTTGGATCTTTTGATAATTCTCTTTAACTCTGCTCTCGGCAAAGAATAATCCAAAGCACACGAGTGTGTTAGTTCTGCGTTTATTTCTTCTATTAGTTGATTTTCAGTCATTGTTTTGGATCGTTAATTTTACAAAGTTTTTATCCCGGTAATTGGACTCTTCTCCTGTCCTTTTACTTCTTTTTCTTTACCTTTGCCTTTTCCCTTACCTTTATCATCCGCTGCGGTAGCCAAATAGCTAACTGCTCCTTGGATAATTTCGGTGTCTGAAGAAATTTTAGCCAAAGCTCCAACTTCACCAGATCTAATAATTCCCGAATTGATAATTCCATTGATGACATGCATCCTATTATCAATAAAGCAATCTGTGGCTTCGTTGTTATAGTGTAAATCAGTAGTAATAATTCTACTCTTAGTCACTTTGTTTCCTCTGTATAAATTACAATCTGCTAGGTGAGCATTTCTGATCACACAGTTATACAAATCACAATTTATAATATTTCCCTGGAGCTTGGAATCGAAAATTTCCATTCCGTCCATGGGAAATGCTTTTCTACAAACAGCATCCTTTAACTGAAATTGAGCTATGTCTGCGTCGTAATTTAGTTTTCCTTTTTTCATTCCAGACATCACAATCAATTCAAATAATTTATCTCTGATTGTTGTCCAATAGGTCTTTAGCACTTCTTCATGTGTTTTAAGATCTACTGATATATTTATATTTGGATAGTTATAAAAGAAAGTGTCTAAATCCGAAAAAGACGTAACTACTTTTTTATATTCTCTTAAAATTCTGTTGAGGTTAGCTTTCTCGTTATCCGTGTAAGAATTTGGGGCTTGTAAAGCATCATAGGTAAAAATCCCTACATAGTTTATAACCTCCACAATATCTTTAAGCTTCTTCTCGTAACCTCTACCTCCCATATATCGGATTTCTAAATATCCTTTGGCAGCTTTCGCGAAGTTAATTCCATAATATTTATCACTCGGAAGATGATAATGGTTTGGATTTGGATCCATCGGTCCATCACTATAAATAAATCTATTGGTTGGGTAGACCTGGTTAATACTCCTTGCATAAATATTATTCTTTCTCTGAGGAAATCTTTCATAGATATATTTCTCATCAAATCCAAGAACAAATTTTAATCTATTGATAGATTCCATGCTTCCTGCAAGCTTCAAATTCTTATCAAAAGAAATGTTAACCTGAACAGATGTTCTTTCATCCGTCCACCCATTTTTGTGAACCCAATTTAGAATTCGAATGAGAACCATTCTAGCTTCCTCATAAGGCATAACCCCAGTTACGAGCTCGTGCATATAGATTCCGCCAGAATAGTCCGCTTCTACTTTAAATTTGTGTTGTGTTACACTTGTTTTCCCATGATAGGCATTACTAGCAACAATCTTTTTCTTAATGTGAGGCCCAAGGATCTTCGCTATCTCTTCACGAGACATCTTCGAATAGAATTCGATTTCGAATCCTACCCTTAGGCTTTGTAAAATATTTCTGTAGTCTAAGTTTAACATCAGTCTATATATTCAAGAGGAGGATTGAAAGAAAATACTCTACCCTTTAGTTTCTTTTTGTGCTCTTCTTCACTCCTTTTGGAGTTTATATTTGCAAAATTTGATATATTTCCCCGGGAAATCCCATAAAAATCTGCAGCTTCTTTGCAATATTCCCAGGTTTTGATATAATTTCCAGATTCATTATATTCATAGAGTTTTCTTGCTGTTGGATTATTTGTTCCATCATATTTCCCAATTTTAATGGATTTCATTTTCTCTATGGTTTCCGGTTTGTGCTTTTTACCATACATGGAATTTTTGACCCCTTTGCGATCGGCACTATTGCTCATTTTCTTTTTAATTTCTTTTATGTTGGGATTATTTGTTAGCGTGTCCCCGCCATAACCACCAGTCATAATATTATAACCGACTTTTTTGTCCCTAGAATTAAGTTTATTAATCCAATAAATTTCTTTATCACTTAATTCCTTAATATTTTCACATTCCTCTAAGATTTCTTTTGTGAAATTTTCTATTCCGTGTTTTTTAATAGCTCTTTTGATCAATAATCCACTCCCCAGATACCCGGGGATATTTTTTGTATCAAGGCCAACATAAATTTTCCCATTGATTAAATTAGTTGTCTTGTAAATGATCATAAAAAAGGGTTTTACTATATACCGTAAAACCCTAATTCATTTTAATCAAATATTTTGATCGCTTTCATTTCATATTGAATAATTCTTCTAGCTATTCGATCAAATGTTTCTGATGTATATTCTCCATCTGGTAAATCATTCCCTCTATTCCAAAATTCTCCGGGTCTGGATTTTCTGGACGAAACTGTACATCCACAATATCCTTGATACTCATCTATTGGCGGATATATTGAAATTGAATATTGATTATCTGAGGTATAGAAGTATATTTTGTAATAATATCGGTCTTCTTTTTCCCTCCCGACTATCACCTCCTCTAAAAATATTAAACATACTGAGTCCACATTTCCATATCTACAAACGGATTCTAACCATTCTGCAAAATCTGGAAGGGATTCCTTCAGAATATCATAATTAATTAATTTTGCGTTGTGATTTCTTTCTAAATCCTCTTTTCTATCTCTAATTCTGTCTTCCTTTGTAGGAATAACTCTTTCGAAATTAGAAGATTCAGAAGCAAGATTGTCTGATTTTTGTTCTTCGTTTTTCATTGTATTTGATTTATTGTTTGTTAATCTTCGATACACTTTAGGTATATCTTCTTCTCACCAGGTTCGACCTTTTTAATGAAAACATCGATCGTGTCACCCTCGAAATACCTTTCTTTGTACTTCTTAAATTCTCTAGGTGGCATCATTCCAACGATTCCATTTTTAAGTTCTATAAAGATACCAAAGTTTTTGATATCCTTAATCTTTCCTACCATATCCTCGTTTTCATACTCGGCTTTAAATTCCTTGTATCCAACGATTTCCGGATCTGGTCCTTTCTGGGTAAGGATGATTCTATTCGGATCTTTAATTTCTTTAATCCAAAATTCCACCTCTTCTCCAGGTCTTACTTTCTTGATCCTGACGG
>JAJFLM010000186.1 GCA_021772655.1 Deltaproteobacteria bacterium | reverse complement strand
TATATAAAGTGAGTCTGACCTGTGGTGAAGAGCTCTATATTGATAATCCCGCTGAGTGGCCTGACCCACAACAGGTGGAAGCGACTTACGAACCTTTTGTTAAAGCTCAAATTTTAGCACCTGTGGATATGGCTGGTGGCTTAATTCAACTGTGTATTGAACAACGCGGCGTTCAAACCAATATAAGTTATCCGAATGATGATCGTATTTTACTGGAATATGAAATTCCTTTTGCGGAAATTATGTATGATTTTTACGATCGTTTAAAATCTATCTCCCAGGGGTATGCTAGTTTTGAGTATGAGTTTTCTGAATGGCAGACTGCTAAGTTAGTGCGTTTGAATGTTCTGGTTAATAAAGACCCAGTGGATGCCTTAAGTATTATTATTCATAAAGACAAAGCCGAGTATCGTGGACGGCAGTTAGTTGCTAATTTAAGAAAAGTCATCCCCCGGCAGATGTATGATGTCGCCATTCAAGCAGCCGTTGGTTCACGCATAATTGCTCGTGAAACCGTAAAAGCCTTGCGCAAGAATGTGACCGCCAAATGTTATGGGGGAGATATTTCGCGGAAACGTAAGTTATTAGAAAAGCAAAAAGAAGGTAAGAAGCGCATGAAGCAGGTGGGTAATGTAGAGATCCCGCAAGAAGCCTTCTTAGCGGTTTTAAAAGTAGATTAACTCATTAATTAAGGAACACTTATGTCACAAAGTATCAAACAAAAATCTAAGTTTCGTGAATATGCCGAGGCCCTGATTACGGCCTTACTCGTGGCTTTTGTATTACGTGCCTTTGTGATTGAGGCGTTTAAAGTTCCTTCAGCCTCGATGGTGCCCAGTATTTTGATTGGCGATCATTTGTTCGTGAATAAATTTGCCTATGGTCTGAGAGTACCTTTGACCAAGAAATGGTTTGCTAAGTTTGATAAGCCAGAACGCGGTGAGATTGCTGTATTTATTTATCCACGTGATGAAAGCAAAGATTTTATTAAGCGTATCATTGGTATGCCCGGTGATCATGTAGTAATGAATGGACGCCAGTTATCAGTGAATGATGAAAAGGTTAAGAGCGAACCCGCAACGGCTAAATTAGTGGGTGATAAGGTTGTTATTTCAGCTGCTGCAGGCGCCCCTTTTGAAGTGGATCCTTTTCCAGATTGGCAGTCTTATGAATTTGCCATCGAAACCTTAGGTGGTCGGCGTTATGTGGTGCAATACCATCAGCGCGCGCGACAGCGGCCAGTAGATATTACAGTGCCAGCGGATCATTTCTTCGTGGTTGGCGACAATCGCAATCGTTCCTCAGATAGCCGCGAATGGGGCTTTATCCCTTTAGATAATCTCAAAGGCCGTGCGATGTTTGTGTGGCTGTCTTGGGATGCCTTAGATCGTTGGATTCGTCCCGAACGCTTTGGGCATTGGTTGAATTAGCCCCACATTAAAGCACGGTCTAATTCTATGATTGCCTCAGTTAAATCTCGATAACGTGGGTTTGTGTAGCGCCAAATCCACGCAGAGACTATTCCTGTTGGCTGATAATCCTTTTGGAATTTTTGTTTCACAATGATTAAAAAACGTCGCCGTGTTTGCGTACGAGCTGTGGAATCAATGAGTGCATCCCAGAGATAAGACCGGATCCCGGCATCAATATAATCCATTAAATATTGAATGATGGAATCAGCGGCAGCACTGTTTTTGAGTAACAGCTCATTGATGATACGAGCTACCTGAGGGTAGTTTTTGCGCTTGAAGGCCTTTGCTAATAATCTATCAAGCAGTGCCAGTTCTTGGGCTGCTTCACGTTTTCTATTGGTTTGAGTGATATCTGTGGCTTGATAAACTTGTAGGGCACCAATGGCTAATATGGCATCCGCCCATGAGCTTGTGCTGGTTTCGGCTAAGCTTGGGACTAGTTTTGATTGTTTCAGCCCCTTAGCGGCTTCATAGAGGTGTTCCCATAATTCTTCCTGGATAAGTGGGTTTTTCTCCAAGCGCAGCTTCCAGTTTTCCCAGCTATCAGTTTGATAATTTTGAGCAAAATGGATCTGCCGACTGATATTTAGGGGAGCCGTGCCTTGTTGATAGCCGCTGATCGGGAAGCGGCGGTGAAAATAGTGTAGGGCTTCTGCGGCGGGATAATTAAAGCGCACGTCCAGTAGTGGATCTGCCGCTGTCTGCAAAGTTATATAACTGAGGGCTAAACCATGTGTCCATTGGAGCATCATTTGCCCCGTAGGGAGAGCTGCCGGAAAACTCATAAGTTTTCTATCGTGGATGTAGCGAAAAAGTTGACAATTATCTGCTTGCTCAATAAAAGACCGCTTTAATGTCAACGCGGTATTTTTTTTATCTAAACCTCCATGGGATCCACCCAGCGGAGGTTTTTTTTGAGTTCAGGAGTACACGATGAAGCCTGTACTCGATGCGGCCGCCGTAGCCACTCATCTGACTACTTTAGCCGATCAAATTGCCCAAAATTTAGGCAAAAATGAGCCGATTTTCTTGGTAGGGATCCGCCGTCGGGGGGTGCCGATTGCCGAGCGTATTGCAGCATCCTTAAAAAAGTCTCATGGCTTAACTGCAGAAGTAGGTATTCTAGATATTGCTTTCTATCGTGATGACCTCTCACACGTGGCTGAGCAGCCCGTTGTCGGCGTGACGGACATCCCATTCTCCATTGAGGAGCAGACAGTCTATTTAGTAGATGATGTGCTCTATACGGGACGGACTGTACGGGCGGCTCTGTCTGCCTTGCTTGAGTTTGGCCGGCCTCAGGCCGTGCGTTTGGTGACACTGGTAGACCGTGGTTATCGTGAGTTGCCGATTCAGGCCGATTTTGTCGGGTTAGAACTGAAGACACAGCCCACAGACAATGTGAAGGTTTGCCTCAGTGAAATCGACGATCAAGATGCCGTTAGTATTGAGGAGCACAGCTCATGAGTGCACCTACTTTTAATCGTAAGCACTTATTGGGCTTACATGATCTGACAGCAGAAGAACTGGGGGTTATTCTTGATACGACCCAATCTTTTAAAGAAGTTCTCAATCGTCCGATTAAAAAAGTGCCCTCATTAAGAGGCCGTACCATCATGAATTTTTTTTCAGAGGCCTCCACACGTACTAAGACTTCTTTTGAATTAGCCGCCAAGCGCTTATCAGCTGATTTATTAGGCATTCAAGCTTCAACTTCTAGTCTGAATAAAGGCGAGAGCTTGAAAGACATGGGCGAAACTCTCACTGCAATGCGTCCGGATATTATCATTATCCGGCATCAAAATAGTGGGGTTCCTGAGCTTTTTACGCGCTATACCGATGCGGCTATTGTTAACGCTGGTGATGGCTCCCATGAGCATCCTACTCAGGCCTTGATTGATATGTTTACGGCCCGTGAGGCGCACGGTAGCTTGGCTGGTAAGAATGTGGTGATTGTAGGGGATATCCGTCATAGCCGCGTGGCGCGATCTAATATCTATGGTTTTTCTAAGCTGGGCGCACGGGTTTCTGTCGTGGGTCCCCAAACCCTGATTCCTAGCGGCTTAGAGCGCTTTGGCGTCGAGTATTATCATCGCTTACGTGATATTTTGCCGCAGGCTGATATTGTGATTCTACTCCGTATTCAAAAAGAACGGCAGGGGGCCTCTAATTTTCCCACCTTGCGCGAGTACGCACGCTTTTTTGGCTTGGGCGAAGATAATATTCATTTTATGAAAGAAGATGCGATCATTTTGCATCCAGGTCCCATCAACCGCGGGGTAGAGATTTCTCCTAAGCTCGCCAATGCGGCGGTGTTGCCAGAACGCCGTTATCCGGGGCAGCCGCGTAACCTCATTTTAGATCAAGTGACTAACGGTATTGCGGTGCGGATGGCGGTCTTGTACTTAGTTGCGACACACACCGCCTGGTCGGTAGCCGATGGAGATGAGTCATGAATGATATTTTAATTAAATCAGGGCGTGTCTTAAATCCAGCGACTCAGTTTGATCAAATTGCCGATGTGCGTCTCAGTGAGGGACAGATTACTGAAGTCAAACCCAAGCTGAGGGTACGTAATCAAGATCAAGTGATTGATGCCCATGGTCTTTGGGTGATTCCGGGTTTAGTGGATATGCATACCCATTTGCGTGAACCTGGCGGCGAACACAAAGAAGTGATTCGAACAGGCACGGAATCCGCAGCAGTTGGAGGTTTTACGTCTTTGGTTTGTATGGCCAATACGAATCCAGTAAACGACAATGCTTCGGTGACGCGTTTTATCCGCGACCAAGTGGCGGCAGAAGCCTGCGTGAATGTTTTTATTATTGGTGCGGCCACTAAAGATTTAGCCGGTGAATCCTTAGCGGAAATTGGTGAGATGGCACAGCTCGGTATTGTGGCCGTTTCAGATGATGGACATTGTATTACTGATGCGCGCATGCAGCGCAAAGTGATGGAATACTCCAAGGGTTTTGGATTGCCGGTGATTGTTCATGCCGAAGATCCTGCTTTTGCAGGTTATCCCGGCATTAATGAAGGTTGGGTGGCCACAAAAATGGGATTAAAAGGCAGCCCGACTACAGCCGAAGCAGTGATGGTGGCACGAGATTGTTCGTTGGCAGAGTTAACCCGCTGCAACCTTCACGTGGCGCATGTATCGTCGGCGGAGTCAGTAGAAATTATTAAGCACGCGAAAGAGCGCGGTATTACGGTGACCTGTGAAGTCACTCCCCATCATTTAACTTTAACAGAAGAAGCTACTTTAGGTTTTAAAACGGAAGCTAAAGTGAACCCACCCTTGCGTACGAATCATGACCGTCGTGAGTTATGGAAGTATCTTAAGAGTGGGGTGATTGATGTGATCGCCACAGATCATGCCCCTCACAGTTGCATGGAAAAAGATGTGTGTTTTGAAGAAGCCGCTCCCGGGATGGTCGGATTAGAAACCGCTTTTCCTTTGGTATGGACCTTCGGTAAAGAAGCTGGCATGGAACCCCTCGATTTATTAGCGAAACTTACTTGCAATCCGGCACGCATTTTAGGTTTACAAGACAAAGGGCGCTTAGAAGCGGGCGCTGATGCCGACGTCGTTATCTTTGATGCCGACGCTCC
>JAJFLM010000185.1 GCA_021772655.1 Deltaproteobacteria bacterium | reverse complement strand
TGTGCATTTCAATGCGGGGCAATGGAATGAGGCGGATATCTTGTGTACAGCGCTTCTGAACGCGCACCCCAAACATCTTCACGCCCTAAACCTGATGGGCAATATTGCCTTGAAAGTCGATAAACCAAAGATCGCCCTGCGCTATTTTGATGCGGCCTGCCAAGGGGCGCCGGAGCACGACGACTACGTTTTTAATCGAGGACTGGCGCTGGAACTTTTAGGGCGGTTGACCGACGCGGAAAACGACTATCGGCGCGCCTTGGATCTGAATTCCAACTCTGGGAACGCTGCCGACAGTCTTGGTCGATTACTGGTTGCATCGAACCATTTGGAAGAAGCGATCGCTCTCCATCAAAAGGCCGTGACACTGCTACCCGGCGAACCAGGACCGATGATAAATCTGGCACGGGCCTTGGTAGTTGCGGACCGCCAGGAAGAGGCGGCGGCAGTCCTGGAAACCGCCCTGTCAGATTCTCCGAATGAGTGGGAACTTCACCTGAGGTTAGCGTATCTGTATTCTGCGTTGGGCCGGACAGAGGAGTTTGAACAAGAATTACGATCCGCCGTCAGCCTGAACCCAAAAGACTGGCGTCCCTATAGCGACCTTGGCGTTTTGCTTTCCGAACGCGGTGAACACGACGAAGCCATCACCCTGCTAAAAACCGCGGTTTTATCGGCACCGGGAAATTACAACCCCCAATTCAATTTGGGATTTGTCCTTTTTAATGCGAATACCCTCGCCGACGCCATGGCGGCGTTTCGACAAGCGTTGGTTTTTAATCCCGATTCGGGCCACGCATGGCACAGGTGGGCAGAATGCCTCTTCCAGGCGAAATTTGTCACACTCAACGGTCAGTTGGTTGAGGATTTAACGACTTATATCGCCCGCAGTGACACAAACCCACGTTTTGTGAGCACATCAATTGAAAATCTATTGCTACAGGATCAGTCACTGACCCACCTGGTTCAATTGATCGAAACAGACGACATGCTGACCATGACCTCGGAACTTGCAAATGGGTCTGCCTTTAAAATCCTCAATCTGCCTTTGCTGACCGGTTTTATTTCGAATTCAAAGGTTGGTATACCAACCCTTGAAAATCTTCTGACCGGCCTGCGACACTGCTTATTGCGGCTATGGGATAACGGCCGACTGAACAAGATTATCGCTGGCCATAATGGCCTCAATTTCCTGAGTGCTCTTGCCCAGCACTGCTTTTTAAATGAGTACGTATTCAACTGCAGCCCAGAGGAGATAACTTCCATACATGGCCTGGAACAAAAAATCTCTTCGTTACTCGATGAAAATAAGGCTCCCGGCACAGCGGATCTTGCGCTCCTTGCCTGTTATATGCCACTCCATAAAGTGGTTCATTGTGAGCGGCTGCTCGTGATGAAAAAGCTTGCTCGCCATCCCTATTTCTCCCGTGTTTTACTCCAGCAGATCAAAGAACCGAATACGGAAATACAGCTGCGAAATGAAATTCCCGCTAAGACGAAAATCCAGGACAAGACATCGGTTAAAATACGCGGGCAATATGAACAAAATCCTTATCCGCGATGGCGAAATATCCCTTTTTATGAGCCATGGACCTTTCAAAATTTACTTTTGAAAAGTATCCATGGCCTTCATGCCAAAGATTTTGAAGGGTTAGAATTCCCGGATATCCTGATCGCCGGCTGCGGCAGTGGTTTACAGCCTCTTCTTACGGCACTGACCTATTCCGGGTCGACGGTTACGGCTGTCGACTTGAGTTTGACCAGTTTGGCTTATGCGGAACGCAAACGCCGTGAAATGAAGATCGACAATTTGACGTTTGCCCAGGCCGACATTCTGGAAATGGGCAAATGGAGGGAGCGGTTTGATGTTATTGAATGTAGCGGCGTTCTTCACCACATGGAATCGCCCCTAAAAGGCTGGAAAACCTTGCTGGGACTCCTGAAACCCGGTGGTTATATGTTATTGGGCTTGTATTCCGAGGCGGCACGCCGAAACGTCGTCGCGGCAAGGGCGGAAATTTCGAAACACGGGTTTAAATCGACCCCCGAAGGCATTCGTCGCTGTCGCAAACACCTATTTGCCCTGCCGGAAGAAGATCCCGCGTCCAAGGTTATAAGCGAGTTTGCCGATTTTTATAGTCTTTCAACCTGCCGTGATTTGTTATTTCACGAGCAGGAATCCCGCTATACGCTCCCGCAAATCGAGAAGATTTTATCCGACCTTGAGCTGACGTTTCTTGGCTTCATCGCGCTTCCAAAATATTCGACCCGTGACTTTCAGACCCGCTTCCCCGACGACAATATGCGCAACGACCTGGCCTGCTGGCATCAGTTTGAACAGGACAATCCCAGCACGTTTAGCGGCATGTATGAGTTCTGGGTGCGCAAACCGTTATAGTCCGGCGGGAATCTGATTTAAATGCGATTGCCCTTGAGCGTGTCTTCATCGAGGACCGGTTCGCAAGCTGCTGCAGAGTCGCAATTATCAGTCCCTCATAGTTTGTTATTTGACCTGATACCTCATTTCAAAGCGATGTCCGGGAACTGCTCAATCACGGTATCTTTAACCTGCTTGACGACCTGATGCCAATCATCAAATTCCTGTTGCCTGAACAATCTGAGCGACGGATACCAGGGGCTTTCGCGACGCTCGAGAAACCAATACCAGATGGGAACAACGCCGAGCATGAGCAGGGTCGGAACTCCCAGGCCACCCGCCATATGTGCTGTCGTATTGGATATGGTTACAACTGTGTCCATTGCCGCAACCTGAGCAGCAAAAAGCTCCAGGTCGGCCATTTGATCGACCTCTTCGTCATGCAAAATCGCGAGCCCTGTGTCCGCCGTGAAGGACGTTCGTTCTTCCATTGTGTCGCCATACTGTAGGTCGACAAAAGTGATCCCGGGGATTTCCAATAGCGGGCGAAGATTATCCAACGTCAGGGATTTTTGTTTGCCGTAATTCTGACTGCCGCTGTACCAGGCAATTCCAACAAGGATATCGTTGCCACGGGCGAGATATCGGCGGCGCAATTTTTGCCGCAGATCGTCGTCGGCAACCAAATAGGACGGGCGCTTTGGGAAGGATGCGAAATTAGGTCGCCGCCAGCGCCCCAAACTCCCAAAGGGTGCATGTAAATCGAAATCCTTGAACGCCGGCGGCGCACCTAGGGATTTATTCATCGCGGCACAGGTGATTTCGGGAAAGGACCGTTGATATAATGGAACGAGCCTCGCATCACATTCCAAGAGAACCTCGGCACCGTCTGCAACCAGGTCGGCAATTGCACCGGCATACATGATACTGTCGCCGATACCCTGTTCTTCCCAGATCAAAAGCCGATGACCGGCGACCTCTTGACCGTTCCACAGGGCTTTTTCATAGCCACGAAAATAGTCGGCGAGGACACCAATTCGCCACCGGTAATTATAATTACCCCAGCCGTTTTCCAGGTCGCCTGTGAGCATTTGTGCCAGTCCCAGACCGTGGCGTGCTTCGTCAGACCCGGGCTCGATGTCCAGTGCCATCTGGAATTGAACCAGTGCCCGATGAGGGTCACCCAAGTTCTTGAGCGCATTACCAAGATTATTCAGGGCTGGATACAATCGGGGAGTGATCTCCAGGGCCCTGTTATAACTGGACACTGCCGCGTCGAGTTCTCCTAAATGCTGAAGGACATTGCCCAAATTATAGTGGGCCTTGCCATAGTTTGGCGCGCTGGCGAGGGCTTTGTTAAAGCTTGCGCGCGCGTCGTCCAGCCGCCCCAGGTCCTGCTGGGCTATTCCCAGATTATTGTGAGCCTGCGCATAATCCGGACGTAGGGCTAACGCCTTTTGGCAACTGACGACGGCTTCGTCAAATTTTTGCTGCGCATGCAGGGCATACCCGAGACCGCTGTGGGCAACCGCAAGATCCTGGTTAATGGAAATTGCCTGCTGAAAGGCCTCTGCGGCGCTGTCCAGCTGTCCGATTTCGTGAAATACCGAACCAAGATTACAAAACGCTTCGGCAAAATCAGGCCTGACGGCAATCGCCTGGTGATAGTTTGTTGCGGCATCATCCAGGCGCCCCAGTTCCTGCAGCAACAGGCCCAGATTATTGTGCGCCTCCGCATAGTCAGGTTTCAGGATAATGGCTTTGCGAAACACAGCCTCGGCGTCCTCCAGACGACGCATGGCGTGCAGTTCAAGGCCATAATTGTTATGGGCGTCGGCGTAGTCGGGTTTAAGCGTAAGGGCGTTTAGATAACTTGCTGCGGCTTCCGCATCACGTCCGAGGGCCTTCCGGACAATACCCAGATTGTAATGGGCTACCGGGTAATCGGGCTCGTTCGCAATGGCGGCCTCGATGAGTTCGGCGGCGAGGTCGTTTTTTGCCACCTGATGGGCAACCAATCCAAGTAAATGCAGTGCAATCGGATGATTAGGGTTTTCCTGCAAAATTTGCCGGTAGATGGCTTCGGCAGTTGATAAATCACCGGCATCGTGGTAGGCGATGGCAAGCTCAATGGTTGCGGCATTGGCAACCATCGGGTCGCGAAGCGAAGGGCTGTCAGCCGCTGTCCGATTGGGTTTTTTACCAGGTTTTTGAGTTTTTTTTCGCTGTCGACGTTTTTCGGCTCTATTCATATTGGCACAGCTTCCCGAATAAACTTCATTTTGAAGGATCATAAACACAATAGGTTAAGTTGAGAAGCAGAGATCTTCAAACGGGGTGGCTGTTGCTGTTCTACCTAAAAACTGATCCAGATTGGAGTTCGTGTTTTTTTCGATGGTTAATCGGCGGCACTGATGAAGCGCAAGCGTATTATATGGGTTTACGCATGGAAGAACTACGGCACGATTACGCCCTCTAAACACGGCTGCGAAGAATGTTCTGGCAAACCAACACATGCAAAATAACTGATCTCGCTACTTTCCGCACATCGGATGATAAGGACACCTGATGAAGTGGCTTTGCTTGTCTGATTGTAAACTATTTGACTGCCAAAGGCGTAATCATATGGGGATAGTCCCCCACCTCTTCTAGGACGTTCCAGCGGTCCATAAGGCCGGCCCTAAGCAATAAATACGATCCACTACGTCTAAATTGTTCCGGATCCATATTTGATCTTTCCACCAACCTTTTTTCGAAGTCCAGCATATCATCTAACAGGGGCGGAATTTCTTTCAGATCCCTTGCAAATCCAACCGGATCAGGTTGCCTGTATCCAAAGCGTAGGCTGAACGGATAAAAAAGTGTTCGCAAAATAAACCGATCTTTTGCACTTAAGATCGTTCCGACAGGACGTTTAGTCGTGGTCTCGTCAAAGGGCGACATCGCCTCACCTTGGCCATAATCTGGGCTTGTTGGATCGCCCCACCATTTTTTTCCCTGTGCTGTCATTTCGTAAAGGCTGGGGGTAACTTCAACGCCCAGCCATGCGCACAAGGCCTTCATTGTCGCCTCTGGTCGGGCCTTGAGGTCTTCGAGACGCACACCGATCGATGGCCGTAACCTGAACGGGACATGATCGAAGCCAAATAGCAACCCGAGGATGCGACCTACACTCTTGCTGTGGTTGTCTAAACAAAGATGAAGCCAAGATTCGCAGTTCTGGATGGGTTCGCGAACCGTCATCAACAACCGGGCGTTAGGAGCGAAGCGAAGGAAGTTGGGCATGGCGTAATCATCGGGATTGTGAATGTGGTAGAAACAAAGGCGTTTCCTCGCACTTTGTTCGACCGTCGATTTGTTCACTTCCTCGAAGGCGGCATGGACAACCATCAGAAACGACGTCGGATCGACGCTTTCCATTCCTGCCATCAGCCTAAGGGCTGCGCGGCAAAACATTCCTCGGTCCAAGGATAGGAATTCATTGCGGTTTTCCCCAACCGATGTCATTCCCTCTTCTGTGCCGATAGAGAAAGGCTGTTCGCCCAATCGACTGGGAATGGGCTTCGAGGTGCGGGCATCAAATAGGACTGCAAATTCGTCGGCGAAGCGTTCCGGTAACTCTCGCCAGCCGTTAGCGGAAAGCTTTTCCCATATCCCTTGGTTAAAATAGCCGCGAAGGTAAACGCCGGGGAGGGAGGTAATTTCTGGATGACTGTCGATCAGGCTGTGGAGTAATCCTGTGCCGCTACGACCGAAGTGCAACAAGGCAATAATATTGTCCGAAAGTTGGGCGATAGCGGCTGGTTGGTTACCCTTCTCGCTAAGAGGGTTCGCCACATCTCGTAACGCAGGCAAGGCAGTAATGACTTTTATGAAGCCTTCTTCGGCCTCGTGTGGTCTGAACCCATCAAGATAGAATTTGTGAAGGACAAAACGGAAGTCGGCGCGTGACGTTGCGCTCAGGCCAGCCGCACCAGCTTGCGTATTTACGTCTTCAGCGGAACCTAAGAATTGCATGCCCTTAGCGGAGAATTTCAAATTGTTCCACGCCTCAGTGAAATCGGGTTTAATGGTTAGGGCTTTGTGGTAGCTGGCAACAGCTTCGTCCATCTTCCCCTGTTCATAAAACACCAGGCCAAGGTTGCTGTGCGCCTCAGCAAAATCGGGTTTAATGGCTAGGGCTCTGTGGTAGCTGGCGGCAGCATCGTCCATCTTCCCCTGTTCCTTATGCACGGTGCCCAGGTTGCTATGCGCCTCAGCAAAATCGGGTTTAAGGGCTAGGGCTCTGTGGTAGCTGGCAACGGCTTCGTCCATCTTCTCCTGTTGCTTAAGCACGTTGCCTAAGTTGCAATGCGCCTCAGCGTAATCGGGTTTAAGGGCTAGGGCTCTGTGGTAGCTGGCAACAGCTTCGTCCATCTTCCCCTGTTCCTGAAACACCAAGCCTAAGTTGCTATGCGCCTCAGCGAAATCGGGTTTAAGGGCCAGGGCTTTGTCGTAGCTGGCAACCGCATCATCCATCTTCCCCTGTTCCTTAAGCACGGTGCCTAGGTTACTATGCGCCCCAGCGAAATCAGGTTTAATGGTCAGGGCCTTGTGGTAGCTGGCGACAGCATCGTCCATCTTCCCCTGTTCCTTAAGCACGATGCCTAGATTGCTATAGGCCTCAGCGTAATCGGGTTTAATGGCTAGGGCTTCGTGGTAGCTGGCAATTGCACCATCCATCTTCCTCAGTTCCTGAAACACTAAGCCAAGGTTATAGTGCGCCTCAGCGTAATCGGGTTTAATGGCGAGAGCTTTGTCGTAGCGGGCAACAGCATCGTCCATCTTCCCCTGTTCTTTAAGCACGTTGCCTAAGTTACTATGCGCCTCAGCGAAATCGGGTTTAAGGGCTAGGGCTTTGTGGTAGCTGGCTTCAGCATCGTCCATCTTTCCCTGTTGTTTAAGCACGTTGCCTAAGTTGCTATGCGCCTCAGCGAAATCGGGTTTAAGGGCTAGGGCTTTGTCGTAGCCGGCAACAGCATCGTCCATCTTCCCCTGTTCGTTAAGCACGTTGCCAAGGTTATAATGCGCCTCAGCGAAATCGGGTTTAAGGGCTAGAGCTCTGTGGTAGCTGGCAACAGCATCGTCCATCTTCGCCAGTTCCTGAAGCGCTAAGCCAAGGTTATAGTGCGCCTCAGCGTAATCGGGTTTGATAGCTAGGGCTTTTCCTATCAATTCAACAGCTATATCATTCTTTCCCACCTTATGCGCAATAACCCCAAGTAGATGTTGGGCGATAGGCTGATTAGGTTCTAACTGCAATATCTGTTGGTAGATACTTTCAGATTCAGGCAAACGACCAGAATTTTGAAGCTCCACAGCTAGGTCAATAGCTTGTTCGATGGTAAGTGTTCGTTGGGCGGGGTCGGCGGTTTCTTCATTCATCGGGGGGCTAATTCAGTATCGTCGGAAGATGGATGGCTGTAGATATGTAGCATGAGGAAGTCAAAACAACGACACTCACGTTTTCAGCTTTTGGTTTACTGCATCGTTAAAAATGTTGATCGTTCATCGTATTAACTTGATTGTAAACGGTGAAAGGAAAGCACATTTTCTCAATCATTGAGCATATCTTCTCAGCCAATGTCGTGTCTTCATCCGATAGCATTTTTCGTTCTTGCAGACGTTTACTTAACAACTTTTGTTCATGAGCTATGGAGAAGGTCAGCAACCGGTCTATAGATATGCCAATTCGCTCAAAAAGTAAATGTATCGCTCCTATGAAGCCATGAAGTTCACCTTCCATATAATACCTCCGTGTGCGTTTCTCGCTGCTTTCCGATTGGTCAATTTCCAATAATGCCGCCATCATTACGTAAAAACACCTATCAACAATAGGAGAAATCGTTTCTACGGTATCGACGAATTTGGTAACGGCGGCATCCTGTTGAGAGTAGCTTTTCAATGGTGCTGACGATACCAACAAAATATTCTCTATCATTTCAAATTCCTATTTCAGCATTTCGATGGCAATCAGGCGCAATAACGCCATGAACAAGACGGCGTTCACAAAACAGAACAAGCGCAACCAGCACCTCTATGTGCCGGTACCATCCATTGTTCTTTTCCACTGCGCATAATTCCGGTAAACTCTATTAGAATTATTACAAGTCGGGAATAAGTCCAGTATGAACCAAAAACCAAGCGGAACTGGCCAACAGATAGCGCCCGTTCTGGCTACCATAGACGAAGCGATAACGCATCATACAGCGGGCCGTTTAACCGAGGCTGAAAGTATTTATACGCAAATTTTACAAATCCAGCCAGACCACCCTGACGCCTTACATCTGCTAGGCGTCGTCGCCCACCAAGTCGGTAAACATGAAATTGCCGTAAACCTGATTAAAAGAGCCCTCACTTTCCGACCGCTTTTTCCCGAAGCACATTGCAATCTTGGAAATACATTAACGGCCCTAAATAAACTGGATCAGGCTGAAGAAAATTACCAAATAGCGATAAAAATAAAACCAGATTACGTTGAGGCCCATTTCAGTTTAGGGAATATTAGAAGTGAACAACAAAGATTGGAAGAGGCTGTTGAAAACTACCAAACCGCCTTAACACTTAAGCCCGATCATATTGCAACGATTAACGGCCTTGGGATCGCAATGCGTAAATTGCATAAATTTGACGAGGCTGTGTTAGAATTTAAAAAGGCAATCAGCCTCGCCCCAGAGTTAGCGGAGGCGCATAACAATTTAGGAACAACGTTGAAGGCCTTGGGGAAGTTGGATGACGCCGTTGTTTGTTACCAACAAGCGATTTCTGTGAACCCCAAATATGTTACAGCTTTTTACAATCTGGGGTTATTATACCAGGACCAAAAAGAATTTGATCTTGCTATCGAAAGCCTAACCCAAGCTGTCGCCATCAATCCTGAGTTTGCAGAGGCCTATAATGATCTTGGAATAACATACCTCGCACTGAATCAAATGGAACAGGCAATAAAGTGTTTTCAACAAGCGATTAATGAAAAGCCCGATTTCCCCGATGCGCATTATAATATTGGACAAGTCCTAAGAAAACAGGCTTGTTTTACGGAAGCGATAGCACGTTACCAAACGGCAACAGCCCAGAACCCTGACCATACTGCAGCTCATAATGCCCTTGGATTAACTTACCTGGAATTGGGGCAGATGGATGATGCGATCCTGAGTTTTAAACGTGCCCTATCTGTCGATCCAAAATGTGCCGATGCGGCCTATAATATCGGCATCTCATTATATCATCAGGGAAATTTGCAAGAATCGGTTGCCTTTCTTCAGCAGGCGTTTTCGGGGCGTACCGGCATCCAGGCGGATGGTAGCCACGAGGTTTCACCTGCATTGAACGCACTGTTTTTGGAACTGACAAATAAGTGCAATTTTCATTGCAGTTTTTGCCCTTCAGATTCACAAAAACGTACTCTCGGATTTATGGAAGTAGAATTCGCTATGAAAATGTATACTGAAGTTGCCGATAAACAAATTGTAGATTATGTCAGCCTTCATTTGATGGGTGAACCGACCTTACATCCCCAATTGATAGAGATTCTAAAGTTTGGTGCCTCAACGAATGTGAAAACGGAATTGGTCACAAATGGCAGCACGTTGGTACCCAAAGTCGTTCCCAAAATTTTGGACGCCCTATATGGAACCCTTGTCGCCAGCCACATGACGCCAACAAAAGATACCTATCGTTTCAGAGGTAAAGTCGGTTTGTCCTGGGACCGGTATATCGGCAATATCCAGTTGCTGGTTCGCGAATACTTAAAGCGATTAGCGAACGGAAATGAGGCGCAAAATGATATAAATTTACGAATAATGATAACCAAAGATACTGCTTCGAACGTTAATATTGTCGAATCTTCCCAACAGGCCCTGGACATTTTAAAAGAATGGAGCGACTACACGGCAGAGCTTGAACAAGAGTTTGGGTTGCCCGTTTTTAACCGCAGGCAGCCAAATACAGATCCCTTGTTCCAACGCGGACAATCACCGATAAAACGATATCATTTGCAACGAGGCGTCGCTTTGACATTTTGGGAAGCCTTTACTTTTGCCAATACCAGGGTCAATGACGAGTTCGAACTCAAGGCGGCAGAAAAAACCATTTTCTGCCAACATCCGTTCACCGACTTCGGAATTCTTTGGAACGGCGATGTAACTCTGTGTTGTTTGGATTACGACGGCCAACTGAAAGTCGGCAATGTTCGAGAGGATTCCATAGAAACGGTTGTAAATAGTGAAGCCGCAAATCAATTACGTGCGAGTATGCTGGGCCAGCATCCGCTTCCACCTGTCTGTCAGACGTGCCAAGCGAGACCCACTAGGAAGGTTTAGCACACGTCCTAATGGCGATGACTGTGCCAGAAGGACACATTTTCTTGCGGCTAAATGCATTCCTACAGCCTGAACTGGATTCTTGGAGTTATCGTCAAATCTGGTGTTTCGGTTTTTGAATCTTGCGGCGACCTGATCGGTTTTTGTAACCTCTACTCGGTCTTTGAACTTAACTCCTGTTATCACTTTGGATTGGAACAGGTGGCCGCTTTCATCGGAATGCGCATTTTGGATTCGTGCCGCTACGCATTTAACGGAACCTGACGACTCGCCAAAAATCATAGGACAGCGCGCAACGTCTCTGCAAAAATCTGGACCCGAGGTTATTCAATCGTTTAGATGGGTTCTGCGCGATAGGGCGTTTAAACACTTATTCTGTTTCCTTCGCCCATTTCTGAAAGGCCGTCGCCATTTCCGCAAATACAGGTGACCAATCACCGCGGTCAGATTGTCGAAATATTCGCATCGACGGATACCATAAACACCGATCACTGACATTACCCCATCGCCACTCTGAAACCGTCGGCAATACACCCCATACCGGCACACCGAGGCCGCTCGCCAGAACTGCAGTCGAATTGACAATCGAAATGACCAGATCCAATGATCCCTGTTGCGCAGCGAACGCGTCCATATCAACAAGCGGGTCGATTTCCTCATCTTGAATAATCGAAACACCTGTTCTATTGAACACAGCATCGAGTTCCGCTTTCTGGTCTCCATATTGCAAGTTTACAAATTGAACGTTCGGTGTTTGCAATAATTCGTCAAAAAAATTGGGGGGTATGTTATATGATTTGTTCATTATGTTGTGCTGCGTCCACCACGCCAAACCGACCACTTTCTGCTTTTCGCCAGTTCGATACCGGGACCGCAGCCTCGCCGAAAAATCAGCATCTACGATCAGATAATTTTCGCGATCAGGCCCTTCATTGAAGGATGGCAGCAACCATTTCATTAAGGAGCCGGCAGGGCACTGAAAGTCGATATGGGGTTCCAGAGTTTGCGCCGCAGGCGGATCACTGGCTGCGACGACAACAGTATCTGGAAAGGACCGCTGCAACAATTCAACCAACCGGTACTGGCATTCAAACACACAGTTGGCACCACGTGCGACGAGCTCGCGATAAAGCGACGCAAATACAATCTCATCGCCAATTCCTTGTTCACCCCACACCAAAATGGTTTTCCCCCGCAAATCGGAGCCGTCCCACACGGGTTGCGGAAATTGGCGCCAGGTGAGAGGCAACTTTTCGTATTTCCAACGCCACTCATACAATTGAAACCCACACCTAAAATCGCCGTTCATAAGAACCGCTTGCGATAACGCAAAATGTGATGCCGCATTATCTGGTTGAATTTTGAGGGCCCTCTCAAAACATTCGATGGCCTTATTCAGCTGACCGAGATATTGAAATGCCAAACCCAGATTATTCTGTGCATCCAAATAGTTCGGACTAATTCTGAGTGCTGTCTGATAGCTGATTTTTGCCTCTTCGAGTTGTCCGTAATCTCTGAGAATGTTTCCCAAATTATTATGCGCTTCCGCAAATTCGGGATCGAGAACGAGGGCTCTGTATAAACTCGATTTCGCGTCAGCCAACTGGCCCAGCTCCTGCAACACATTACCAAGGTTGTTGTGAATCTCAGCCGCATCTGGGTCGATTTTTAAGGCATTTTGATAACTTTCTACTGCCTCATCGAACCGCATACCAACCTTAAGGGTGTTGCCAAGATTGTAGTGAGCTTCCATCAATTCAGGACGAAGTACCAAGGCTGAACGAAAACTCTGAATTGCCGCGTCATTCTTTCCCATTTCTTTTAGGGCGAGGCCCAAGTTGTTGTAGGCGATGGCCATATTGGGTTGTACGGCAATGGCTTTTCGGTAGCTGGCCACGGCTTCCTGCAATTTGCCTTGCTCCTTGAGGGTTACTCCCAAATTATAATGCGCCTCCGCATGGTCGGGTTTGTGGTCAAGAGCTCTCTGGTAACTTGCAATGGCGTCACTCAGCTTGCCTAATTTTCTATACACATTACCCAGTTTGTAAGACGCGTCGACGAAATCGGGTTTCAGAGTTACGGCCCGACAATAACTTAGGACCGCATCATCCAGCTTGTTTAATTCCTGTAAGGCATTTCCGTGATTATTGTGAGCATCCGTATAGTCCGGCTTCAAAGTGACAGCTGTTTGATAACTGGTCACCGCCTCGTCCAGTCTTCCAAGTTCGAAGAGGGAGACGCCGAGATTATTATGTGCCTCTGCCATATTCGGTTGTGTGGCGAGAGCTTTGCCAATGAGATCAACAGCCTCGACATTTTTCCCACCCTGATGGGCAATCACGCCAAGCAGGTGCAAGACTTCAGGATGGTTCGGAACCGATTGCAGAACCTGTCGGTAAATGGTTTCGGCCTTCGACAAGTCTCCGGCGTTGTGGTGTTGCACTGCAAGGTCAATCGCCTGCGGGATCGACAGTGTTCGGCGTTCGGAAGTGTCAATTCCATCACTCATTTTTTACTCCCGACTTGACACGAAGCCAATCGAGCCTAGAGGAAATACAGCAATTGGAAAAAGCCCAGATAATGTCAGCCGACTGTTCGCGATTTAAATCGTTCAAAAATTCAACATATGAGCTCAACAATGTATATCCAATAGAGTACAGGTGTATTTGTTCTTAATTATTTGTTCGTCTTGCTGCTGAATTTTTGAACCTAATCGCGTCGAGCGTTAAGGCGAAGAAATTTCCCGTTTGACGGGCCTCGCCTGACATTTCTGGCATACGGGGGCCAGGGGTTTGCGGCCTAACATACTGGCGCGTATGTCGTTCGCCGCATCACTTTGAACCATATTTTCGATCGAGTCATCGGCGATATTCCCGACTTTCAACTGACCATCGTAATCCAAACAGCATAAGGTTACATCCCCATTCCATAGAACGCCAAAGTCAGTGAATGGGTGAGGACAAAAGACAGCTTCGTCTTTTACCTGGAGCTCATACTCTTCGCTTACCCTGGTATTTGCAAAGGTGAAGGCCTCCCAAAAAGTTAAGACGATGCCTCTTTGCAGGCGATATTTTTTAACGGGTTGTTGATCGTGAAGAAATAACGTTTCGGTATTTGGCGGCTGTCGGTCAAACGCGGGCATCTTCAATTCCCGCTCAAGATCCGCCGTGAAATCACTCCATTCCGTCAAAATCGCCAGAGCCTTCTGCGACGAATCAATGATATTGACGTTTGACGCGGTATCCTTGGTTATCATGATACGCAATTCAATTTCATTATGCACAGGCGTTCCACTGGACAAACGTTTCATATATTCCCGAACCAACAAACGGATATTGTCGATATATCGATCCCACGACAGGCCAACTTTACCCCTGTAATGATAAGTATCTTCCGTTGGCGTCATATGGCTCGCAACGAGAGTTCCGTACAATGCGTCCAACAGCGGCGGGACGACCTTTTCAACCAAAGTGCTTCCGTTGGTAACCAATTCAGTCCTTACTTTTAGTGACGCGCCAAACTGCAAAATATCAATGAGCTTGGGGTGTAGCGTCGGCTCTCCCATAAGGTGAAGATCAACACAATTTACAAACTGGGTTTCTGCGACTTCTTCATACATCCGTTTTGCAAGTTCATATTGCATGAAACCAAGCGTTCTTTTTTGAGAATCTGACGGGCAAAAGTTACAGTGAAAATTGCATTTATTCGTCAGTTCCAAAAGAAAGGCGTTGGCACCAGGAAATACATCAGCGGGACCAACGGGTTTAATACCAGTTCGATGACCGAAGGAGTGCTGAAAGAAACCTATGGCATCCTTATATTTTCCTTGATGTGACAAAGCGCGCCCTAAATTGAACGATGCATCCGAATAGTCAGGCCTGAGGGTCAAGGCATGCTGAAAGCAGTCCATTGCTTCTTCTAACCACCCCATGTCCTGAAGCGTCAATCCTATGCTGTTATAGGCTTCACAATAGTCCGGTCGAATGGCTGCTGCACTTTGGTAGCTCACTATCGCTTCTGGAAGTTTGTTTAGATTTTTTTGCGCGTGCCCAAGATTAACGAAGGCCTCGGCAGAATCCGGTTTGAGAGCGATTGCAATTCGATAATTTTCGACCGCAACATCTGCTTCCCCCAGATCCAGATAAATGTTTCCTAGATCATTATAGGCTTCCGCAAATTCAGGCTCAATAATGATCGCCTGATTGAAACTGGCTGCGGCTTCATCCATCCGCTTATCAAGTTGCTGAACAAGTCCAAGATTGTAGTGCGCAGCAGCAAAATCAGGTTTGAACCTTATCGCTTGTTTAAAGCATGCCTCAGCTTCATCAAGCCGCCCCTGTTCCTTCCGGGTCGCACCTAGATTGCTGTGTAATTCGGCAAATTCAGGATTAACGACTAGGGCTGTTTGATATTTTTCTGCGGCCTCGTCCAGTTTGTTCAGGCTTTTTAAGAGGCCCCCAATGTTGTTAAGTGCGTCAACGTAATCAGGCCGAATCGCCAGGGCTTTTTCGTAACTTACCAATGCCTCTTCGAATTTTTGTTGGTCTCGCAAGGCATTTCCCAAATTGTAGGCCGCTTCTACATAATTGGGTTTAAGCGCCAGCGCCCGGTTGAAACACTCAATGGCCTCACCCAGTTTGGAAGCAGCCTTTAAGGCATTTCCCAAGTTGCAATGAACTTCAGCGAAATCAGGGGAGAGAGTGGCTGCCCGACCAATAAGATCAATGGCTGTTTCGAGTTTTCCGACTTGTAGAGAAAGTACACCGAGCAAATGCAAAGCATCCGGATGATCCGGATCAGATTGCAGGACCTGACTGTAAATGCGTTCTGCTTCTTGTAACCGCCCCGCATTGTGATGGTCAATCGCTTCTGAGATCAATAACGGATCTCGATGTTGGGCCGAAATTTCTGTATCCTTAACCACGAGTTATGGCGCTCCAGCTTATAACGTTTCTAATTATATTTAGACGATTTCTGCCTTCAGGAAAAGAGCCATGACGCATTTGTTTGTTGCTGCAGGGTTTAATGAGGTTCGCATAAATGTTGTTTAAGGACCCAGGCTTTTCATTGGTTTTAATAATCGAACTACATGATCGATCAATCCCCTCCTATAGATATTTTTTTACTTGCCAAACCACATCCTGCCATTCGTCCTGACGCTGTTGACGAAACAAACGCAGAGACTGGTACCAGGGACTATCGGCGCGCTCAAGAAACCAATACCAGATGGGAACCTGATTGAGCATAAGCAGGGTTGGCACACCCAAGGCACCTGCCATATGGGCCGTGCTGTTGGATATGGTCACAATGGCGTCCATGGCCGCGACCTGTGCCGCATACAGGTCCAGATCGGCCAATTGATCAACGTCCTCATCATACACCATCGAGATCCCCGTTTTAGCTGCAAAGGACGCTCGTTCTGCCGACCGATCGCCGTACTGCAGGTCGACAAAAGTAATGCCGGGTATTTCGAGTATGGGGCGGAGATCCGCTAACACCATCGTTTTATATTTGCCGTATATGATGCTTTCGCTGTGCCAGGCGACGCCGATAATCCGGTTGTTGCCATGGGCAAGGTATCGATTCCGCAGTTTTAACCGGGCGTTGGGTTCCGCAACCAGATAGGAACCACGGGTCGGAAACGATTGCCGGCTCGGGCGCAGCCAGCGACCTAAATTTCCAAATGGCACGTGAAAGTCCGCTGCGTCAAACATCACCTTATCCGGCGCTTTACCGATCATAACCAAACAATCAATTGTCGGAAAGGAACGCTTGTATAAAGGCACCAATCGTCGATCGCAGGCCAATGAGACGATAGCGCCGCGCGCTAACAGATCATCGATCATTCCCGCATAAAGAATACTATCGCCCACACCCTGTTCGTCCCAGACCAAAAGCCGTTTTCCCGCCAACTCCTGCCCCAACCAGAGTTTGTCCTGATAATTCTGGTACAGCCGGGCTTGGTCCTCATGCCGCCATCGATAATTATAATTCTCCCAGCCATTGGTAAAATCACCCCGCAGCAACTGCAAAAGGCCGAGGCTGTGCCGGCCTTCGTCATATTCTGGTTCAATCGTCAGGGCTTTCTGATAACTGATGAGAGCGTCATCCAGCTTGTTTTGGTCCCTTAAGACGTTACCCATATTATTTAAGGCCCCGAACAGACTGGGTTTTAGGTCAAAGGCTTTTTGATGACATGCCAGCGCGGCATTCAACCTCCCCTGTTCCCTATATGTGCTCCCAAGATGGTTATAGGCCTGTGCATACTCGGGATTTATTGCCAGTGCCCTGTTATAACTTTCTACTGCCTCATCCCATTGCCCCTGATCATGCAGGACTAGCCCTAAATTATTGTGCGCCATCGAAAAATTCGGATCAATGTCCAGTGCCCTATGAAGGCTCACCGACGCCTTGTCCAAATCTCCTAGCCGGCGCTGTAAAATTCCAAGATTGTTATGGGCCTGAACGAAATGGGGTTGGATAGAGAGCGCTTCCTGGTAGCAGGCGATGGACGCGTCAAATTTTTTCTGTTGGTACAGGGCAAATCCAAGATTGTTATGGGCCATAGGAAAATTGCGATCAATGGCGAGGGATTTTTGGAAACAGATGATAGCAGCCTCCCATTGACCAAGATCGGAGAGGACAGCACCCAGGTTATTATGTGCTAAAGCCAGCGAGGGCTGAATGGCCAGGGCTCTTCGACAACTCGACTCTGCCTCGCGCAACCGGCCCAGGCTATGTAGCGCGTTGCCCAAATTGCTATGTGCGAGGGCATAGTCGGGCACCAATTCCACAGTCCGGCGGAAACTGGCGATGGCCGCATCCAGGCGACCCAATCCCTGGTGCACCAGGCCCAGGTTATTGTGGGCCAAAGCATAGTCGGGTTTTAAGGCGAGCACTTTTTGATATACGATTACCGCTTCTTCCAGTTGCCCTCCTTCTTTTAGCGCAAGACCCAGGCTGTTATGAACTTCAGCGTAATCGGGATTGATCGCAAGGGCCCGCCGGTAACTGGCAATGGCTTTCTCTGTTTTATTCAAGCCAAAAAGCGCGAGCCCAAGATTGTAATGGGCATCCGCATGATCTGGGACAATCACCAATGCTTTTGAAATGAAATCAACAGCGATATCATTTTTTCCAAACTGATGGGCGATCACACCAAGCAACCGGAGAGCGTCGGCGTGATTCGGCTCGACCTGTAGGATTTGCGAATAAATGACTTCGGCGTCCGACAATTCGCCATCATTATGGTGAGCCATGGCAAGCTCAAGCGCTTGCGTTATCGATACCATTTGTCGGCCCGTGGTGCTGCCGCGAGTGATCACCCGTAGTCCCGGTTCAAGTCGTAATTTGACTGCGTATAATCCATGAAACTACCCTCATGAGGAAGTGAAAGAGGTTTTATTTTTATAAAATACAGATCGGCGGCACCGTCAGCAAAAGTAAATGGGAGTCGTTTATTTTATACGAACAACAACCTGTTTTGTCATAAAACTGAAGCAGAGGTATTCATATTCCCAGCCATAAGTTTCGACGGCTTCCTGAAAAGCCTTAAATTCATCGTCGCGCCAACTTGGATTACCTATATATTCGTCAAATACAATTATTGTTCCCGCTGTAATCCGCTTGGCAAGCATGTCCAGAACCGTTTTCGTCGAACTGTATATATCGCAATCTATATTTATAAAACGAATTGGAGATGGGTGTTTTTTAATAAATTTAGGCAGCGTTTTATCAAACCATCCGGCGTGGAGTGTGACATTTTCAGGTACGGTGGGGATGGCACCGTGTGTGCTATAGGCCCCTTTCGGTTGATTATCCCAGGCTTCGGGCAAACCTTCAAAACTATCAAATCCATGCACGTCCTGGTCGGCCAACGCTGCAATCTGGCGGATAGAAGCGCCAAACCGGACACCAAACTCCAATACCAGGCCTTCTTCCGCCGCAGCCAAAAACCCCATTTCGAAGGCCTCAATGGGACTGCCGACCATCGCCGGCAATGATTTATTTGCCGATTTGATATACCGCCAGGCATCGAGCTGTGGGTTTTCAGCACCCTCGGCAGCAATAATCCGATCAAACTGTTGAGCCGCTTTTCGACCCTGACCAGAGTAATCCAAAAGCATCCCAAGCATAAACCGATAGTTCATATTCGACGGCGCGATTGCAACGGCCTCCTCCATACTGGCGATGGAGGTTGCCAAGGTCTCTGCACCAAGAGACAAGGCGTGAAGATTGTAATGCAAGACATCATATTTAGGTGCAAGAGACAGAGCCCGCTTAAGGACCACAGTAGCCTCATCCAGAAATCCTAAGTCCTTTAACACGTTACCAAGATTGTTGTGGGCTTCGACAAATTCCGGATGGAGGGCGATCGCCCTTCGAAAGTTAATGACGCTCTCGTCCAACCTGCCGACATCCTTATACACATTACCGATATTGTAATGGGCGGCGACATAGTCCGGGTTAAGGCCGAGAGCCTGCCGATAGGAGACCAGAGCTTCATTGTCTCTCCCCAATTCCTGAAGTGACAGCCCAATATTATTACAGGCCTCCACATAATCTGGATTTACGGCCAGCGCCTTATTAAAGCAGGCCAGGGCATCGTCCGGTTTGCCGAGATCCAGCAAGGAAAGTCCCAGGTTGTTATGCGCCTCCGCATAATCCGGTTTGATCGCCAGGGCTCTGAGGTAACTGGCTGTCGCCTTGTCCAAATCTCCAACATTTTTATAAGCATTGCCTAAATTATAATAAGCCTCGTGGTAAGCAGGATTAATTTCCAGCGCCCGTTCAAGGCAGGTAATGGCCTCATCCGCCTTGTCCTGCAATTGCAGGAGGCACCCCAGATTGGCGTAAGCTTCCGCATATCGGGGGTTGATCGCCAACGCCCGGCGGTAGCTGACGATCGCCTTTTTGGGTTCTCCCCATTTATTCAACGCGTTGCCGAGATTGAAATGGGCTTCGGCATAATCTGGATTGACGGCCAGGGCTTTCCTGTAACTGGCCAAGGCCTCGTCTCTTTTGCCCAATTCTTTAAAAACGTTGCCAAGGTTGCAATGGGCCTCGGCAAAGTCAGGGGAGAAGACGAGGGCTTTGCCAATAAGATCCATGGCAATTTCATTTTTACCGACCTGATGGGCGACC
>JAJFLM010000184.1 GCA_021772655.1 Deltaproteobacteria bacterium | reverse complement strand
CTCCCACTTTGTATATTTACCAAGTTTATCTTTGCTTCCCATTTGAGTTGCAACATCAATTTTATATGCTTCTGGATAATTTATCCTAACATCTTTTGCAATACCAGCACCCATGTTGTTAAAGCAGTTGCAACCATGTCCAATTACATCAAAATCACGTTCTGCATCTCTAACCAAATCACCTTTGGTATATTTTATTTTCCAATCTTCCATTATAATTTTTTTATCTTTTGTATTATAAACCCATTTTATATCTGGATGTCTTTTAATATGAGACTCTGTTTGAACAATATACCCATCATTCCAAGCAACAACGTAATAAATAATAACTTTCTCTTCAACAAATCCTTTTAGATTTTTCACATCTCTCTCTGCCCATTTTATTGCTTCTTCTAGGTTCACTAAAACACAAATTTACATAAAAAAAGCGAAATCATCTAAGATTTCGCTTTTAAATTTTTTAATCATTTTCTCTGGTTGATATTCCAGATGTTTCAAACACCTGACTGCATATTGTATCGACCAATGCTTTTCCTATTTTGTAAGGGTCAGCGTTTGAACTTGGTCTCCTATCCTCTAAATACCCTTTTTGTTTTTCATGTACTCCTTGAGGAATCCTAATTGAAGCTCCTCTATCAGATACACCATAACTAAATTTACTCATAGAAGCTGTTTCGTGATTACCAGTCAATCTTCTATCATTACCAGTTCCATATTCATTTATATGATATTCATGTCTCTTAGAAAGCTTCTCACAAGCATTTATAATATGTTCATATCCTCCATCTTCCCTCATTTCAATTGTAGAGAAGTTCACATGCATCCCGCTTCCATTCCAGTCACCATCTTTTGGCTTTGGTTGTAAATCAACAACGTATCCATATTTCTCTGAAACTCTATGAAGTAACCATCTTGAAATCCACAGTTGGTCACATACTTCAAGACCATCTGTATCTGGACCGCCTATTTGATATTCCCATTGTCCAAGTAAAACTTCTGCATTAATCCCAGTAATGTCAAGACCAGCTTGAATACACATTTCCATATGTTCTTCTACCATATCTCTACCTGCAACATTCCAAGAACCAACACCGCAATAATACTTTCCTTGTGGGTCTGGATTTCCAGCATCTGGCCATCCTATTAAATTTCTTTTCTTATTATCCCAAATTACATATTCTTGTTCATATCCAAATCTAATTTCACGATTTTCATTACGCTTATAAGATTCTAAAAACTTTGCTCTTGTGTTTGACTCAAGAGGGTTTCCATCTTTATCAAATGTTTCACAAAGAACTAAATAGGAAACTGTTGTCATTGAGTCTCTCGTTGGGTCTTTACAAATATAAACTGGTTTTAAAACTATATCACTTGAATCTCCGACTGCTTGTTTTGAAGAGCTTCCGTCTGAACCCCAAACTGGAAGTGATTCTAAATTTGGAGTTAACCTATTTTTATCCCATTCAAGATTTTCTCTATTAAGAATTTTTGTTTTACTTCTAACATTTGCATTTACCGATTCTTCTTCTCCACCAGTTTTTATTGGTGAAGTATATCCATCTAAATAAATGTACTCTAGTCTAACTTTACTCATATTAATTTTCTCTGTTTATGTTTAACTATTATTTCCCCTACCAAAATCGTATCTTTTTTATCTCCACAATTACCATAATCAAGTTCTCTAAAGACTTTTATTTCTGTGACTTCACATTTTGGAATTATGATTGTCTTTACTATTACTCCAGTAGCATCAAGAAGATTTATTTTAATATCTCCAATTTTAGGATTTTCTTCAAGCTCTTTAAGTTTATCACAAATATCTACATTTTCACACGGGAACAACATTAATACTTTAAAAGAAGAATAATCATCTTTTATAATTTCATTTGAAAATAACTTCTTTTTTGAATGGACATCTGTTCCTATGTAATTATAAGATTGAAAAAGGTATTCTGGTATTCCAGGGAATTCTATTTGAAATCTATTTTTTCTAAATACCTCATGAAAATTTGGTATTGGATTAAACATTCTCGTCCCTTTCTCTTTATCATCTTTTAGAATATACCCTTCACATCCAGCTTTTTTTATTTCTTCTTCATCTGGGCCTTCTCCAAATGGCAATTTACCTTCACTCCAGTTTAATTCACCAGTACTATTATTTATAGTTAACCTTCTGTTTTCACTTTCAACTTCAGACTCTATAAACATCTTGTTATATAAGTCTATAATAAATTTTTTTGCTCTAATCATAATATTCTATTTTAATAATAAACAATTTAAGCATCTTTATAAATGCTTTTTAATAACTATTTATTAAAAAAAATACTAGACTTATGAATAAGAAAAAAGACTTAACTGGAGGAGACCATTCGTTCAAAAATTGGTTCAAAATAATGTGGGAAAATAACTACATTACAATAGCATCTATTGCACTTATAGCAGTTATAGCTGAACTATGGAATTTAAGAGAAGTAATTGAATTTATTGGAAACACTTTCTCTTACACTGTATTTGGTGGAATTATGACATTGATTGGAGCTCTAATTCCAATTGGAATGTTATCTATAGTTTCCTTTAAAGGTTTCTATCAAAAGTGGAATGATTTAAAAAATGGGAGGAGTAGATAATGAAAGAATTAATTGAAAAATTAAAATGGGCATTTACCACAAAAATGGGATTAACAGTATCATCTGTATGTTGGATTCTATTATGGGCTATTATATATAGAATTACTGATGCTGAATGGACTTATAACATGATGGTTCCTGGTATATTTTTTATAATAGGAATAGTTCTATTAATGATTGTTCACGCTTGGGTTATTAATCCAATAAGAAGATTTATAAACAAAAGAAAAAACAAGGAATAATGGCAGAAAAGAATAAAAACTATATGCAAAAACTGTTAACATTAATAGCAGATTCAGCACGTTCAACAAAGGATGGAAAGGTGTCTTCAACAAGGTTGTCAGCATACTTTTTTTTAGCTTCAATAATTTCATTTACAATTTCATTTATATCTATAATGTCTACAAATGCTTTTATACTTTGGAAGTCTGGAGCTCCTCATATAATACCTAGTGAGCACATTGTTATATTTGGTATGTTATTAGCTCATCATTTAACACTTCTTGGTATAAATAAAAATGCCGAAACAAAAGTGGAACAGGCGGTTCAGGATAAGTTAAAATCACTAAACAACAGCAATGATAAAACAGAAGTTAATCCAAAAGACAAAGAAATTGGTGATGAAGGATTGAGTGAAGAAGATATGATATAAAAACAAAAAGACTTGATTACTCAAGTCTTTTTTTTGTCTTGTAAATAAGTGTTATTTTCTAAAATTATAAAATTATTTTCTATTTTTTGACAACTCTCAAGAAACATTTTCCTATCATCAAGAGATAAATAAAAAAACTCTCCTTGTAATTCTCTACCATCTTCATCTTCTTTTTGTAATCCAAATTTTTTATGAAGTGCTGATTCTACTTGTGTAGGATAATCACTTTCAAACCTAAAAACCATATTAACTTTATATGGACATGAAGTTTGAACCTCTGCAGTTCTTTTTTCTGGATGTTTTGAATTACCTATCTTATAGACATTTGTTCCCTCTACGTTAAATAAATATACATACTTCATGAAGAAA
>JAJFLM010000183.1 GCA_021772655.1 Deltaproteobacteria bacterium | reverse complement strand
GTTAATGCTTTGTTTCCCCTCTAAAACCCGTTGCAGGTTGTCCAGAAACACTCCCCTGTCCAGGGTAAGTGGTATATCTCGATTTGGCCCCATTTTGACAAACCCTTCCGATTCTCCGACCCTCTTGCTGGCATAGGTGTCATTATAAAAAGCCGGAGGGATTGCATTCGGGTTGCGGGCATCAAAAAGAACTTCGCAGATCTGGGCGAATTGTTCAGCCATTCCTTGAAACCCGTTACTGCAAATACGGCTCCAAACGTCACGACCAAAGAAACCACTCATATAAATGCCTGGCAGGGTGGAAACATTTGGATGGCCGTCAATCAAACTGTGGAGATAACCGGAACCACTTCGGCCGAAATGAAGCAACGCCGTTATTTTGGGTTCATACGGGACCTGTCGGCTTTTAAAAGTCGAAAGTCTGTCCGTAGGATCAAAGAGGGTTTCCTCATTGGTAGATGGGAGGGCTGTAAAAATTCTTTGCCAGGCCTCGCGCGCGCCCTTTCCAATCACTGATTTTACTCTAAAATCTATGATATACTTATCTATTGCTTCATTCAGTTTATCGATGATCTGTGTCAGATCTGAGAACTCTCTATGGTTGGATAATACATCCTGGCAGATCGGCAGAATTCCGCACCATATATTATGATATGCCTTCGCCAGATCGCCGTCGAGTGAGATCGCCCGCAGATAACAGGAAATGGCATCGTCGAAGTTTCCTAACGCATAAATCACATTTCCCATATTGTTATAAGCATCGGCATAGGTTTGCTGGCGGGATATGGTGTTTTTATAACTTTCTAAAGCATCATGAAGATTTGCCTGCTCCTCTAGTGCGCGTCCCAAATTGTAGTGGAAGTCCGCAAAGTCGGGGTTGATCTTTATGGCCTCTTGGTAGCTTTTTATTGCCTCATCCAAACGGTCTAATTCCTGCAACACAAATCCAAGGTTATTGTGAACTGCGGCCAAGTTTGGCATTATGGAAATTCCTTTACGGCAGGCTTCTGCCGCCTTTTCCATTTCACCAAGTTCTCTAAATACATTGCCAAGATTGCTGTAAACGTGGGCCAAACCCGGATCAATGGCGATGACCTTGTTGTAACAGAGGACGGCGTGTTGCAAGTTCCCTTGCGCCCTCAATATTGTTCCACAATTGATAAGACCCGTCAGGTTTTCCGGCTCGAGGGTTATCACTCTTTGGCACAAATCCAAGGCCTCGTCGAGGTGCCCCAAGTTTTTAAGGACAACCGATTGCCTATTTAATATCCCGACATTGTCTGGTTCGATGATCAGGGCATTGTTATAGGTGATGATGGCTTCTCCCATGTTCCCCATTTCCATATATACCTGCGCCAGATTATTCATTGCCAACATATAGTTGGGTCTTAACTTCAAAGCTTTTTTGTAACACTCTACGGCGTCGTCGGGCATAAACTTATCTTTAAAAATATTGCCCAAATTAACGTGCGCCTCTACCAAATCGGGATGGATTGAAATGGTTTTTTGCAGGATCTCAATGGCGCTGTCCAGGCGTCCCTTACTATGAAGAACGTACCCCATATTATTTAAGGCATCGGCGTTTTTTGGTTCAATTTCCAAGCATTTTTGATAACAATATAAAGCTTTATCCAGTTGACCGGTGTGGTGATATGATATTCCCTGGTTTAATGCATTCTGCGCAGGCGTTACAGGCAACACTGTTCTATTTTGGGGCGTGGCGTAGACGATGTTTTGCAAATAATCTGAGAATTGATGATTGTTTCGCTCTATCGTCAAAGCGGTTTTGATAGCGGCGATAGCCTGTTCAATCTTTCCCAGGTGATAAAAAGAGACACCTAAACTAAAGTGCAAATCAGATATCTTGTCGTCAATTTTAATCGCTGCAGTAAAATGTTCAGCCGCTTGGTCATGCCAGTTTAACATTTGTGCAAGTGTACCAAGAGTTTTGAACGCATCAACATGGTTTGGCGTCTCTTTAAGAGTGGTGATGCAAAAGGTTTCTGATTGCCGATAATGTCCAGCCGTAAAATGTGTGAGAGCTTCTGAAAACGCCAAATTTTGTTTGACATCTTTTTTTGCAGATTCCCCAATGCCATCGGATTCCTGATTAACCATATGTCACAATCTTATCATTTTGCCTTTTAGGGATGTCAATTATACCTTCACAAACCATGTTGATCAGTCTACGTTCCAGCTTCATCAACACAACCTTATTTAGTCTACCGTGAAGAATACGGTTTAGGCTGCGATTAATAATATCTGAGATAGATTTTTTGTCGATCGTGGTTATTCAGATCAGAGACAAAATAAGCCTGATCCAATTGAGGATTAGGTGGAAGTTATACCCGGCTGCAGCGAGGATCGGTTTGATTGCGTCGCGCTGTTAGTTGGCGATGTAGTTTCTGTTCATTCGATCGCCATTTTTGAGGCGACCGATGATCGGCTCGACGGCCGAGCGGCGTTTCATCTGGCGTTTGATGGCAGGCGTGACTCGTTGCTTTTGCTTTGCGGTGAAGACACGGAGTTTGTAAATACCAGGCGCGTTAGGGCCCCGGTATCCGGTATCTTCGAGGATGCGTTAGAGCGTATCCCCCGGTGGGGTTTTCCATCTCCGGGATAACGGTCTCGAGCGTTTGGCCGCTGGTATCCAGAATCTTTCGCACTTTGCATCAGGCGACGGTTCCGTTTGTTGAGGTTTGCTCCGCGAAGAGCGGGCCAGGGGATGGTGGTGTCAGGAAAATTTTTCGTTACAATAAAATTTATAATAATGTTTCTCAAGCCACCAAGCACAGACGTCGTCATCAGACAAATCATCCGTGTATTTGAGGATATGCAATTCGGCCATTAGGCGGGTAGACAAGGGCAGCTGACCGGGACCGTCCGTATAAACAGCGGCCATCTTCTCCGACAGAAACGGCCAGTCAATTGTATCGGCCAGAACTATTTTGTCGTGGCCCATATTGAGTATCTGATCCAGACGCGAGGGAAAAAAAACCAGCTGCCCGGTTACTTCCTATTCTCTCGGCTTCATGACCCTTTCTGAGTTCTACAGGAACATTGAATTACACCAAAAAGCCAATCGCAAATTGCAAGTTAATGGCACTCAACTAACTGCTTTTTGCAATTATATACCCACTATATCCGAAAAAATAACTTTAATTCACGGGTTAGGATTCGTTCACGGGAGACTCATTTACCCAAATTGAAATTCTGAATCTGATTAAATGCGACTCTCTCTTGCGGATACAGAATTACAGATCAGACCGGAAATTGTATAGTGCAGGAGTCCGGATGGTGAATTTTTTGGCGTCGCATAGATAATGGAAGACAAGCGGTTTCCGTCCCGTTACAAAGATCCACAAAACGCCCCTTCGTACAGTGGCAAGTGGCGATTTGCTATTTTATTTTGCTAAACGTTGTTGTAAATCCGGCGAGCGACGCGGCGATAACCGTTATCTTTTTGTGGCCCCAGCCCCTGAAACCAACATGAAGAGTTGAACTGGCCAACAGGGACCTGAGAAATTTCGGGTCCAATTGAAGGCTGGCGTCACAGCCACGGGTTGTGCAACGAAGGAAAGGCAGTTTAATTTCCTTATTATCACCCACTCTGATGACGGTACCCGAACGGAGATCAACACCTAATGGCATTTGAATACTCAAGTAAGGCACTCTTTTTTTAGAAACCTCATTGACCGCATATACAACGGTGAGATCCAGAATGCGTCCCAAATTCTGTTGTTTATTATCGACAATTCGATTTGCATTCAGGGTTTGCACCATTCGGCAGGTATTGGGTTTGCTGGGATTGACACATACGGCCGTCCACGGGCTTTCGGACTGTGCATTACTTTCCGTAGTCAGTAAGGCACCAGAAATGCAAACAAACAGCACAGGTAGCAGGTAGCGCATATGAGATGTCCTTTGCCCACAAACGGGCATTAATAACTTTGGGATGAAACCGATTTGCCCCATGAATTTACTCGGTTCTACATTATACAGCAATGGCCACTGTGGCGGTATTTCAGGAGGTTAAACCCTTTTTCTGGGTCGAATGGTTTTGTTGTAGCTTGGGTAGAGACCTGGTGTTTCAGACGTGTCCATATAACCAGTCTGGATCTTTTACCGACCTTCTTTTATTTATCTTGTTTCTCTGAGACGTTTTTTCAATCCTTATTTTTTAACCAAAGGCATTGGTTTGGTAGGTTATTTTAGGCGTTGAGGTAACCCGATTAGCGGTTCTAACGATTGTCGCGTATTTACAGCCATCGTTCTCACTTAGTCTTTTGGCCATGGTTGGGGGCTGTTCCTAACTCATACCCTTAACGACACTTCGGCAGAGGACGGTTGAGCAGGGACGTCCACCTTTCGGTCCAACCGTCAATATGGGTTGGCCCGGTTATGGTCACGACGGTAATGCAGCGCCTATCACCGGTTTTCCTGAGATAGGAGTTGGCCACATAGGGTTCGACAACACTGTCGTTGGATCCAACAAAATGAATTTGCGGAATGTGGGACAAGGCGGGTGCAACTGCGGTCGGGTCCAAGGATCCTGTGAGTTGAGATACTCTTTTTGTTCTGTTTAACACAACATGGTCCAGGTTACCGGCAAGCGTGCGGATCTCGATAACATCCTTTCTCAAGGCGGCAACGAGGATTGCAACAGCGGCACCTCCTGAAAACCCGATTAAACTGAGGTTTTCAACCTTTGCCACCCTCTTTATATCGTCCAAGACAAGGGACGTACTTTTTATGATTTCTTTGGCGAACCGGTGGCTTGTCCAGTAGCGGGAATTACAGCTTGGATTGGCAGCCATGGCAACGTACTGGCAGGGTCTGGCGAGATAAACAACATTTGCCGATCTGTCCAATGCGGCCAG
>JAJFLM010000182.1 GCA_021772655.1 Deltaproteobacteria bacterium | reverse complement strand
GGCGAGATGGGCTTCACCATCAAACCATCACCACGTGCATGGGAAATGGTCGCAAAGGTCTTGGACGAAATTTCAAGATCGTCAAAAGCAGGGTTCGATTACTCACACGCAGTGATCTACCAAACCCTGGCAGGGCTGATTGGTCTTGAGCTGGCGATGCAGTTCGACAGATTCTCAATCGAGATATCTCCGGTCGAAATTATCAGCAACGGAACTAAGAAGTACGAGAAGAAGCTGAAAGGCTTCAAGAGAAACGCAATGGTTGGTCTAATGTGGGGTATTTCCTCGCATGCTACAAAGATCAAGGACAAGAAAAAGATGAAGAACGTCCTGGAATTCGTTAAGCTGTTGGCTGGCCACAAAGAAAGAGACCTCGCGGTATCACTAGCACAAAACCTGGTGAGACACGAGACAAACAAACAGCTGGCGGGGGCTGTTATCTCTAACCCGCACCTTGCACAAATTCTGAAGACTAAGAAGGCTAACAAAGCTTCGTGGTTGAAAGAACTGCAAGATGATGAAGACCTTGCAGACTTGATGTCGAAGGTCGCATTCGGTTCCTAATTGCTGGGAAGGGGTCCAGGTTCGTCCTGGACCCCTTCCAGAGATCGAGAGAGGTACTTAAATGTCTGATACTGGCGTAGCAGAACAAACAGTGACTAGAGTAGGACACTGTCCAATGTATAAAGTGTTGTTACACGATGATCCTAAAATATTGATGGATACAGTCGTGAAAGCTCTTCAAGTAGTGTTCAGGTATGATATAATGAAAGCTCTCAAGATCATGACAACAGTGCATGAAACCGGAATAGGGCTTTGTAAAATCGAACCATTAGAACCTGCAGAGTTACATAAAGATCAACTTGAAACATATAAGTTGACGGTAACATTGGAGAGAGCATGATGGGAGATTCAGATTTATCAGTATTACTTGCAGATATATGTTGTCATAAACAACCAAAAGAAGAAGAATACGAAATAGGAGACGCTCATAAGATTTCATTAGATCTTGAAGTTCAACTCAGAGATAACTTAGAATTGAATATAGTAACCAAAAGATCTGACGTAAATTCGTCGTTTGAAATTTTTAATAAACTAAAAATGCCCATATGTAATATAAGGTTCTCTCACAAATCGCATGAAATGATAATGTATTTCAGGCCAGATTTGAAGAACACCCAAAAAGGGTCGGAACCTCAATTCCAAATAGTAATACAATTAGCAAACCCACAATACCCTTTTAATGTGGTTAAACTTGTTGATCTTATAAGCGAATCTAAAGAAATAATCATGACAATGATTAATCTTCAAGAAAATAAGATATTTGATGATTGTATAAAAGTTGGAAAACTTGATCAAGTTAAAACAAGATAAATAGGAGTTAAAATGGCTGATAGTAGAGATAAACTCATGAAGGCAAGATGCCGAGTTCTCACCATCGACCCTTGGTACGGCTCAATGGCCGCACAGATGCTATGGAAACTAGACGACCGCGTGGGAACGATGGGCGTTCGAATTATGAGCAATGGAACAGTTGAATGCTTATGGTCCGAAGAATTTGTGAAAGATCTAGATATCGCACAAATCATGGGCGTAGTAAAGCACGAAATCGAGCATATTGTGCGAATGCACATTGTAAGATGTGGATCCAAAGCACCATATATCTGGAACCTGGCAACAGATGCCTGTATCAACGGAACCAAAAGCAATCCACGGATCGAAGATCTACCAGATGGTGGTATATGGATGCCATCAAACCTGGACAGGGATTCAACAGCTGAGGAAGTCTATTCATGGCTGATGCAGCAGGTTAAAGGTAAGGGCAAGTGCCCAAGTTGTAATGGTAAGGGATCGACGCCGGTTGATAGCGACGGAGGTGGTGGGCCATGTGATTGTGAAGCTGAAAAAGCAAAGCAGATCATGAAGGGCGACACAATCGACAACCACGACATCTGGTCTGAATCGACGATGGGAGAAGACCTCGCACGACAAGTTGTAAAAGACATGTGTGAGTCAGCTTCGAGAAATGCAGGAACAACACCTGGCCACTTGATTGGAGCGATCGAAGATCTAAGAGAACCAGTTGTAAACTGGAAGTACATGTTAAGGCAGTTCGTAGGCCGTGTGGCTGGCGGGAAGCGCAAGACGTACTCAAGGATCAACCGAAGGTCGCAATTGTTTGGGTCTAAAGGAAAATCGAGTCATGCAAGCACGAAGCTATGCATTTTTGTGGATACGTCAGGATCAGTTGGAGACAAAGAAATCCAGCAATTCTTCGGTGAGATCGAAAGCATGAGTCAGTACTTCAAGATCTGGGTTATCCAGTTCGACTACGAATTCCAAGCGTGTGACTTATATCACCGTGGAGACTGGAACAGAATCAAGATCCACGGTCGAGGTGGTACGTCGTTCATCAACATCTGCAACTGGGCAGAAGAGAACCAGATGATTGGCCGAGCCAACATCATGCTGACAGACGGATACGCACAGATGCCAGCAAGCTTTCCTGCACCGATGATCTGGGCAATGACGACAGATGTTGAAGCGCCAGATTGGGCATATGGGTCTGTTAGGGTGGAAGTATGAACCTGAACACGGTAGTATACAAGCCTAAATGTGTTATAACTGAGGCAACTTTTCTTGGGTTTTATCGCAAGGAGGCGATAAAACCCAAGATTTGTACTCATAAAGGGTGCGGAGCTATTAGCAATTATAGTACTAATTATAAACCATCAAAGGTCGATTGCAAATCTGCTAAATGGATTGAATTAACAAAAGAAGATCTGATCAATCCTGAGCAAGAATGCAAATACGGCGCGATATCGTGCAATGTTGTTACACATCAATGTGATTTTAATAAAAATGTTGCCGTATTCGTTTTGAATATGGAAGATAGAACGGTTGAAGATGGTATGTGGGTACTCAAGAACGTTGGTTCTTGGCGTAAGCGCAAAGAAGTGATTGGCATGTTTAAACCAGAGTTTCCGGCAATCAATATTGCTAATCGAAATGATATTATCGATAAGGTTTTTGACATCCTAGCTGGTGAAGCAAAACCACCTGCCTAAGCATCACAGCCTTCGGAGTTGTGATAGTATTTTAAAAGTGGCGATTTTTATAGGAGATAGAAAGTGGCGAAGCCAGGTTACACTTATTATGCTCTAATTCTTAAAAACTGTGATTGCCACAGCGTAGAGTTCGTGCTTGAGATCTTAGTGGAATTATTCCGCATGAGTCTAGTTGAAGCATATAAAACAATCGAAGAACTTGAACGCTTAGGATCAGCCGTTATATTCACGCA
>JAJFLM010000181.1 GCA_021772655.1 Deltaproteobacteria bacterium | reverse complement strand
GTACGAGAGAGGGGTAGGTTGTGATGAATAAAGAACACTTTATTCAAGCTGGTTGGTATATGCGCTGGCAAGGACAAATGTACCAAATTGTTACAATCGATTCGATAGAACAAGTGATGCATGTCGAACTAGTTCATACGCGAGATGCATTAACAATAGCCATGGTGAACTTATTTTCGGAGACTAATACTCATAATGCGGAATTTTCACCAAGCCTAGAGGGTTTGGGAAGTGTCAAAAGTGTGGCAGCCCGCCATATAGATGTGTCAGGATTACCAGCTTCTTTATTAGAACAAGCCGAACATATCCTCAAAACGGTTGAAGAGGTTGAGGGGCGTGTTCTTGAAGTTAAACAAAGAGCGAAGCAACATGGAGAACGCCATTATCGTACAGCCACTTTACGAGAGGTACTAAAACAAATTGAATGTCCTGTTTCGTTGGCAACCTTTTACAAGTATAGTCGATTGTATAAAGCCAATGATGGCGTTTGTGCACAGCTAGCGGGATCATTGCGCCGTTCTACATTTCAGCAAAGTAAGTTTAGTGCAGCGGAGCTTCATTTCGTTGATATGTTAGTCATGCGATATTATGCTCGTAGCCGTCCGCTACGTCCCTTGACCGTCTATGAATTAGGACAATCTATCCTTAAGCGGACAGATGGACACTGGATCAACCCTGATAAGGATATGAAAGAGTCCTTGATTGAGGAGTTGTTAGATCCCCGAATTCCAATAAATTCTATCCTCGAAAATGGTGAGAAAATATCTCATTTGACAAAAATATCATTTCCATCGCGAGCCTGGTTTTATACATACTTAAAATGGTTTGTGTCACAACCGGATAGCGGTAAAGAAGTTATAAGCAAGCGGTATGGTAGTCAGGCTTGGGATCAGACATATGCTGTGTTTGATACCTTTGTGAATCGAGCAACGATGCCATTACAATATGTGTTTGCCGATCATGCCTTGTTAGATGTATATATTGTTGATGAGGCAAGTCGGAGTCAAGTGAGTCGTCTGTGGTTAACGGTATTAATTGATGCTTATTCGCGTAGTATTTTGGGCATAGCACTTTTAGATGAACACCCGAGTATTATGTCAATACAAAGTGCGTTGGAACATGCGATATGGCCGAAAACGAGTCATCATGTACTCGGACTGGATGAGGTGTGGGTTTGTTATGGCATCCCACAACAATTATCACTTGACAATGCATGGGCACACCACTCGCACAGCCTTGAAAATTTATCGCGTGAGATTAGTCGTAATGGTCGTTATGCCAGCATTGATTTAGTCTTTCGTCCGCCCTATCGAGCCCGTTACGGTGCATTGGTTGAGCGTTTTTTCGGGAATTTATCAGTGAAAATAAAATCTCAATTACCGGGGGCAATTCAATCGGGCGAAGCAATCGACCTTCGGCAAGCTGCGGAAAAGGCCTGTTTGCTTTATCAAGATATGAGGCGTATTGTCCATCAATTGATTCTGAATTATCAGCATCACGCTCATAGTGAACTAGAGGGCATGAGTCCTCATGAGAAGTGGTTAAGTGGACTTGGCATGAGTAGCCCGCTTGTGCCAGCCAAAACCTTAGAAACTGAGCGTTTGTTTTGGCGTTTACATCCCAATACTCGAGTGATGACAAGTAAAGGGATTAGTGCGTTTGGGATGCATTATTGGTCGTCACAATGGGGTGGAGCTCAACGTATTGGGCGTGATGGGCAGAAGATACGGTATCACTTTCGTTATGATCCTAATGATATTAGCCGAATAGCATTATTTAATGATGGTCAGTGGGTAGGTGATGGTTATGCCAAAGAATTGAGGCAGGCAAATGGGCAAACAAAATCGCTGAGTGCCTCAGAACGCCATCTGGCTCAACAGCGCGCCCGTCAATACGGTCAAGGTGCTACCAATTGGTTATCGTTCATATCCGAGATTGATCAATTAACCCATCGGCGCAATCAAGAAAAACGAAAGATTCGCCGAAGCCAAGGCTCTCGCTCGACGATTGTTAAGAATAATAATCCCACTCCAAAAACCGACTATACCGAATTATTAGTAGGGTTTACAAGGGATATGATGACGAAAGAAGATACGCCATGATACAGATGCCCGAAACACTCAGTATTACAGATCAATTGGATGTTAAACAACGCTTACGTGATTTAGAGAATTGGCAGGAAGAGTGCGCAAAAGAAAATCATTATTTAGAGGGGAGATTATCCGAACTTGATTATAGTAAACGTTTTGATTTACAACGAGGCAATCAGATTATCCGTTGGCAACAACGCTTACGAATGATGCAAGTGCGCCAACCGATTGAAATTTCACCCGAAGCAGTAAGAAAATATGGGTATGAGGGTCTGAGACAAAGTTTGGTAAAACAATTTGTGAGTCTTACGCAAGCCGAGCGCCTGCTGTGGTTAAACAATTTTTTCTTTATTATGACACCTGATTTACGAGACTTAAGTGAAAAGTTGAATTTAGTGCGTCATTATCGAACCCTTGGTCAACAACGCAATTTTCTAATCGGAGGCGCTTCAGGTATGGGAAAAACGACTTGTTTGGATTGGTTTGTGGCTCAATATTCATCTCGTGTTGAAGCCACCCGAAACTATGTGCCAGTCATCAAGATAGATGCACCAGTCAGTAACCAGAGCCCTAAGCCCTTATTTCAGCGGATTCTGTTAGAGGGAGGATTGACCTTTACCCGATATGATAATGAAGAAGATCTCATCATGAAAATGGCATTGTTGTTTCAAAAGTGTGGGACTGAATTGCTGATTGTCGATGAAATTGAACATATCACACGTCCGCGATTACGTCGCCGTTTACTCGAAATCTCGAATTTGACACGTGGCTTTCCAATTGTATGTACTTCATGTCATCCCTTGACATGGGTAGAAGGGGATGCGGAAGTTGCTGGTCGTTGGAATGATTATTTTGAACTGCGTCAATATACAGGTGACCGTTTACGCCAACTTTTGGTATTCATCGAGTTATTGCTACCTTTTACACAAGCATCTCACTTGGCGGAGGTGTATATCACGAGTGACAATGACCAATTGATAGAGGGACCTGCTTATCTGATAGAACAATGGACAGGTGGTATTCTAAGGGACATCATGATTCTGATTATGGATGCAAGCCTCCGTGCAATTAAGCAAGATCTACCTGGTTTAACGCTTCCTCTTCTAAAGCAGACGTGGCAAGCCATTCAAAAAAGGCAGATTACAAATTTTCTGGAAGATGAAATGGGAGAGGTCGGTTATCAATCATGATGTACGCCTATCCGTTTGATTGTCTGGCTATTCACCCACAACCTGAAGAGTTGGAGACCTTCACAAGTTATATAATTCGATTGGCGGAAGAAAATGGTATTCAATCTATAAGTACCTTGCGCCGTTTATTGATGCCAAACCAGTATTTTCGCCCTCACTTAAAGGGATGTTTAACCGATTTGTATATGCAGACTTTTCCAAGTATTGCACAGGCTGCTAATTGTAGCGTAGATCGATTACGTCAAACAACCTTTTATCACCTGATCGTAAAATTTGAGAGTCGCCAACCTGATTACCTGCTACGAAATAGTTTGGCTTCTAGTTTACGTTTCTGTCCAAAGTGTTTGCAAGAAGCCGCTTATTATCGTCTGGAGTGGCGTTTTTTGCAGTTAGAGGGATGTCATCAACATCATTGTGTGTTGTTAGATCGTTGTCCAGAATGCCATCAATCGCTTCCTCTTATAGGTAATCTCTTGGAAATGGCACGTTGTTTGCATTGTCATGCTGACCTGAAAGCGGGTCAAGCACGGTTGTTAACAGATGAGGAAAACACAGTTGTTCAAGGGAGGGCTAAAGATCTAAGATATTTGTTGTCACCTCAGAAATGGGAGGTGAATGTTAGTGATATACGCAAGGGGGCAGGGGGGTGGTTACGCGCACTTCGTCAAGAACACCGTATATCAGGACAGGGGATGTCTCAAAAGCTAGGTGTTTCAATACAAACCTTTCGGTATATGGAACTTGCACGATCCGAACGATCCAGTAGTCGTTTTGAAATTTATCTTGCTTTGACAGACTATTTCAACACCTATTGGTCATCGATTTTTGAGATGTTTGATCAGCAACCAGATTTGCCACGTGAAGCACATGCTATACGTGATATACGTCTACGACAAAAAATGGAACAGGCACTTTGTGAATTAGAAGTTGCTGAGCAACCCCTAACCAAAGCTGCAATCAGTAGAAAAATCAATTTATCTGCAGAATGCTTTGAACTATATCCTCGTTGTCAAAAGTTGATCGACACACTCTCCGAACGTGAACATCAACGGCGTGAAGCAATGCTATATACGGCAATTAAACTTACGATATCAGAACTACAAAAAAAAGGAGATCGAATTACTCGTACGTCAATTTCCAAACGAATTACTGATTATCCACAAGATTTAACCCGCTATCCTGAGCTGATCAAATTATTGTCGGCTTATATTCCAATGCAACAATTGACTTACCGCCCTCAAAAAGGCAAACATCCACACAAAGTAGAGATCATCGCACAAATTTCAGTTGTGGCGGAAAAGATAATGGAGTGCGGTGATAAAGTAACAATGATGCGGTTAGTAGAGGCACTTGGTCTAGGGTGCTATGCTCTATATTATTATCCCGACTTGCATCAAGAAGTTAAAAGAGCATCAAAATATTACCGTCAAAAACAGAAAGATCAGCTAGATGCTGATTTAGCTCAACGAGTTTCGGAAATAGTCGCACAAATAAATGAAAAAGGGGAACGGTTGACACGTTCCGCTGTTTGTCAGGTGATGGGTAAGCCTTACCATATCTTGGCAC
>JAJFLM010000019.1 GCA_021772655.1 Deltaproteobacteria bacterium | reverse complement strand
CAAAGTAAACACTTCTTTTGGGGTGGCTCGGATTTATTTTATGTAACGACTGAAAATGGTGATCGCCACATGGTTGTATTGGAAACTAATTCTTGTCCTTCGGGTCAGAAATCTATGCCGCCACGTAATGACTCTGATGAGTACCGTGGGTATCGGTTTTTATTAGAAAATTCTTTTTTACCATTGCTTAAAAAAAAGCGTCTACCCAAGGGTGGGCTGGCTGTGATTTATGATAAGAACTATATGGAGGCTTCCGGTTATGCTGCGACGATTGCTGACTTAACTGGCGAGGCAGTTTATCTGGTTCCACATTATGATGATGAGCCGGATTTTGTTGGTTTTGAGAATGGGGTGATGCATGTCAGGACACCTGATAATAAGACCGTGCCTATCCGGGCAGCATTTCGCTACGTGACGCAAAAACCTTGGAACCGAATCCCGACGACGACGAAGACTTTTATTTATAATTCCACCTTGGTTTGCCTGGCCGGTGGGCGCAATAAGTTATTAGCCAATAAGGCCTATGAGCTCTACAACTCAGAGCTTGCGGATACGGGCTTACGCATTAACATTCCAGAAACCATTAAAGACGTGAACAAATTAGAAATTCCCCTTTGGGTGCAGAAGTTTGGGGGTAAGGCGGTTATCAAAATCCCTTATTCTAACGCGGGGCAGGGTGTTTTTACAATCACCAGTGATGCTGAACTGGATGACTTTATGAAGCAAGATCACGACTATGATCAATTTATTGTGCAAAGTTTGATTGGTCATTTTAATTGGAGCTCGCAAAGTCAGCAGGGCCGCTTTTTTCATGTAGGGACGGTCCCTAATCTTAAAGGCAATATCTACATTGCTGATCTCCGTTTTATGATTTATTCATCTCCTCGTGGGTTTTTCCCCTGTGCCCTTTATGGGCGCCGGGCACGGACAGCTTTAGAATCGGAAATCAAAACTAATAGTTGGGATATTTTAGGGACGAACCTTTCCATTAAAACGGGTGAAAATCAGTGGGACTCGGACACAACGCGTTTGATGTTGATGGATCGAAAAGATTTTAATTCACTCGGTGTCGGTATTGATGATCTTATTGAGGCTTATATTCAAACGGTATTAACCGTTATTGCGATTGATAAAATGGCCCAGAATTTACTCAATAAGAAAGGTCAATTCAGAATGAAATTGTTCAAGTCATTAGATAATGATGAATCATTAATTAAAGAAATTATGCCTAGGAGTGATGTTTCATGATAGATGTTGTTATTGTTAAGACCAAAGAAGATTTAAACATTGATTCTCTTGAATTAGGGGACGTGCATCGGATGCATATTCAAGTATCCGATAATTCTTTAGGGGTGCCGTGGCGGGTACCGCTAGTGATTATTCGTGGGGCTAAACCAGGACCGATAGTTGGGATTACGGCGGCACTGCATGGTAATGAGTTAAATGGCATTTCAACTATTTTTAAATTAATTAATGAAATCGATCCTCAAGAATTAGCAGGTACTTTAGTGCTAGTGCCTATCAGCAATGTGCCTGGTTATTTAATGAATCAGCGTTATTTTTTAGATGGTGTGGATCTCAATCGTGTTATGCCAGGAAAAGAAAAAGGGGCGACGAGCAGTATTTATGCCCATTTTTTTATTAATAAAATTATTCGTAAATTTAACTATCTCTTAGATTTGCATACTGCCAGTCACGGCAAGGTGAATAGTCTGTATATTCGAGCGGATTTAGATAACGAAGACTGTCGGACTTTAGCCTACCTGCAGAACCCACAGATCATTGTGAAAAAATATGATGAAAACGGCACCTTGCGGGGTTGGGCCAATGATCATGGTATCCCTGCGATTACCATTGAAATTGGCAACCCGAATGCTTTTCAACATAGTCTTATCGATGAAACTCTGGAAGGTATTTTAAATACCATGCGCTATTTAAAAATGATTCCGGGAACTATTAAGGATATGGTGACAGATGATACGACAGTTTGTGACCATTCCTATTGGATGTATTCCAACCGTGGTGGCATTGTGGATGTATTGCCGGATTTGGCCGATGAAGTGAGTAAAAATGAGATCATTGCTAAAGTCTATGATGTTTTTGGTCAGGTGAAAGAAGAGATTAAGGCAAAGCACTCGGGCATAGTGATTGGTAAAAACGTTCGCCCCAATTGTGATGCGGGGACCCGGATTCTTCATCTGGGTGTGAATTTAATGGAACCCAATCCTGAAAATATTCCTGGGCATAGTGATTATGAGAGTGATTCTGAATGAGGAGTAAGCTATGAGTACGATTTTCAGTCAAATCATTGCCGGTGAAATACCTGCCGATATTGTTTATGAAGATGAGCAATGCTTGGCTTTCCGGGATGTTAATCCACAGGCCCCCGTGCATATCTTAGTGATTCCGCGGAAAGAGATTGCCATGGCAGCGGATATTCAGGCTGAAGATGAAGCTTTAGTGGGACATTTGTTCACGGCAGCCAATCAAGTGGCCAAGCAAGAGGGTCTCAGTGATTATCGTTTGGTCGTTAACAATGGAGCCGGAGCCGGACAGTCAGTCTTTCATTTGCATTTGCATATTCTGGGTGGGCGTTCTTTGCAGTGGCCTCCGGGCTAATCGTCGGCTTTTGATTTGGGAGCCGCTTTCTTTTTGACAGTTTTCTTAGCAACTTTTTTCTTTTGAACGGTTGCAGGCTGACTTGCTTTTTTCTTTCCTGTTACAGCTGCTTTTGCTGCCGACCAGGAAAACGGCGCTTGGTGAATTTCACTTTCTAAACCATGTAAAGTTGCTTCCAACTTGCGTACGTTTAGAATAATTTTCCTCATGGTTTCAC
>JAJFLM010000180.1 GCA_021772655.1 Deltaproteobacteria bacterium | reverse complement strand
GGCCTTGTTCAAATGAACTATAGCGATCGTCGCTGATGACCGCGCTGCTGCCGTCGACGGTGATCCGAGTGGGATACTTTGAGAAGACGACCCGATTCCCTTCAAGTTGTCCGTTGAATTTCGGATTCTGCTGCTTGTTATAGCCCGCCCCAGGGAGACCGCCGGAGTATAAAATCGCTGAAAATTCCCCATGCCCCAGTGCGACGACCTGCAAGCCGACCTCTTCCCATGTTGTGGGTCCAGTCGTAATCAAACCCGAATATTCACCTTGATAGGCAAAGTCAGCGTCGACCTCGCTCAGTTTGGTGATCGCCGGAGAGTCATCCGCCGCAACAGCCGAGAGGCTCATTCCCAGGAAAACAGCCCAAACTAAAATGACGGATCGCAACACAGCAAACTCCTGGTATTTCATCGAGAGGAAGGTCATAGTTTCGGCAAACTGCGCCTCTTCACATTGTGTCCCACCGCTTCACGCGACGCAAGCGGAAGGGAACCGCATTCGGCCGATTCTGTGAAGAGAATGACGTCATCTGGGGCGAGGTGGCGATTCCCGGCCCGGATGAAATGCACAATATAACAGTTACAGCAGATCTTCCAGAAACAACGATCACTGCTGTGGACGCTGCTGCTGTGAAAAGATGACTCGGCCAAAATCCTGCGGGCGGTGATATTGCGGTTTTTCCGACTTGCCGGGCGACCATTGGCTGAATTGCTGGTTGGTTTCGCCTCCCAGACGGTTCAAATTCATGTGCCACACATCCCCCGCCATGGGAGGCGTGTGTTTTGCAACATGCGAAAATCCCGCAAAGGGAATGGCCGCTTCCAGAATCCAATAGCGGTCCTGATCGGCGTCGTCATTTAATGTTCCGACGACACTGGTCATAATTTTGATGCCGTCGGGATTCCATTTGCCTTCAATCTTTTGGGATTTTTCAGAAGGGTGGTAACTGTCGAGAATCGCCCCGCGAACGTTCATCTCCATGTTGAAGTAGGCGTTGGGCAAATCGGGATTGGGAGCCGTGAAGACCTCGACGCAGTCATCCTTCCAGACGTCGCTGTCCCGTTCAGTCCGCGTTCCGGAGATATGCGCATCCTGCACGAGAAAGGCGACATAGAGGTGTTCATCATCCCACAGCAATTTCGCGACTGTTTGCTCTTTCTTGCCCGATTCATACCAGGCAAATTGAAATTCCCCCACACTCGGCGCCGCAAACCACCCCGGTTCATCGAGCTTGCCGTCGATGGTGATCGGTGTGGCTGTGCGATAAATTGTGTATTGGGGCGGTTCTGCTGCCTGGGCCGCAACGTGTAACGGCACGACAAACATGGTTGCAAGAATCAGCGGTAATTTCATCGCGATTTGATTCCTCTCAATTTTGGAATTAGGTGCAAGATTCTGTTGAGCCGTGTTTGTGAATCCACGCATTTTCGAGTTGATCATGTGCTTTGCATTATGAATTCGGCTTCAGGTTCGTCTTCAGTAAACTCGGAAACGTACAAGTAGGCACTTCCGCATGCCCAGGCCCTGTCTGGACAGTCCTCCAAATGGAGTTGAGCGACAAATTGCATCGGATTCCCAAGTTCATCTTCTGGGTATTCTGGTTCATGCCACCAGTATGGCCATCCTCCCAGCTTTGATCGCTCCTCATTAAAGATATTTTGTAAATCTGGAACGTCTCTTCCAGGGAATTCCTCCCAGATTTCAGATAAACACATGACTTCCACACCATCATGAAAGGTTGGAAGTTTTGGCTCTTCTCTGGAACAATCATTGACAACTATTCCTAGCTCATCGATTGGAGTTTTTTCAAGCTCCGTGAATAAAGAAACTCGATATCTCAGTTGCCTTCCCTTGTCATGCCAGCCAAAGGCCATGTTGCCATCGGCCATACACTGTTCGCAATAATGAAACGACAGCAAAGTTGGTGGACGTTCCAGCTCAATTCCCGGCACCTCGTCCAAGCGAATCTGTGCGATAAACAACATCTGATGCCCATGCTCGCAAATTGGCCGCTCCGTCCCTGCTGGCCACCACGGTGCACCGCCTAATTTTGTCACCGGCACTGCACCAGGATCTCCAAACGAGAAAACCATGCGACGATACGGTCGTTCGTATTCTGTCAATTCCTTCACAAAATCTGCTTCGGACATGAATATTCTTTCATAAACCGGTCATACTCTCACTCTGCATTTGCCGCGTCCACGCGCTGCTGCCAAAAATCGCGGGCGGCTGTATGATGTTTTAACACTTCACGACGCATCTGTGGATCAATCAATTTTACCCGTGCTTCGCGCTCATTCACCCAATCCAAAAAGAATTGTGCCGCTGCTTTGCTGATGCGTGTTTTCTCATCGCCAATTTTCACATAAAACGGCGCCGTCGAAGCGAAGCGAAAGGTGCGGGGAATTTTACAGCGTGCGCGGACTAAAAACCAACCGCTGTTCTCGAATGTGAGTTGCGTAAATTTTCCGGTAAACTCCGTGTCGTCGGGACTCAGCGAATGCACCACTTTACCATTTTTGATGATCTCGATCGCTTCCACGGCATCACGCGATTGAATATCAGCCGCCAACTCAATGTCAATCGTCTGGCCGCCATCTGCGGTGAAGATATGCCCCGGCGATTGTCCATTCGCTTTGACCTGCAGCAGCGGGCCATTCGTCACAAAAGATCGGCCCGCCCGCAGTCCCTCCCACCATTTCTCGTAAGTCAATTCTCCATCCAACTGCACGTAGACGCGATTGTAACCTACCGGATTGGGCAATACTCCCGAAGCGCTTCCAGCGGAGGGGGGGATTCTCAGACCCGAGTCCAACACTTTGTAATACAATTCCTGCGTCCACATTCCGTTCCCTAGCGGTGGAGGTAAGCGTTTCGCATCACGCGGTTTGCCCCAGGCCTCGCTTTCATACATCTGGTTGCGACACATGTGGTTGTTGGCCAAGCCTATGGAATCAACTTCTCCGCTCGCCAACCAAATCGGCACGTCCCACCAAAATGGCTTTTCGATGTCGATCCAGACGTCCGGATGTTTTCGTGCTGCTTGGAGAAACGACATCGGCGAGGGATATTCACGCGTGGCCCCTATGATTTCTAACGGCTGGGGGAGATTAAAATACATCAGCGCGCCCCCCTCCCGTTCGTCTTCACCCGCCATCAGGTGATAGAACCGGTTCTCATCAAATTTGACGAGCGGGTTCTTCGGTAACGGGTGGTCTTTCCACAGATTGCGATCGTTCCACCAGGTAATCACCGGGGCGACGTGCAAATCTTCTGCCTGCATGAGCAGTTCGATATCTTTGCGATCCCGGTGCACATGCAATTCCCCCGACCACCACCCGGCAGCGGCCATGTTGGCAATACGTTTTAGACTGATGAGAAAATCACCATTTGGTTTCGCTGAGACTCGAAATTTTCGCGTTTCAAGTTCAAATTCCGGTCCACGATCGAATTCAAAAGTATAGTCACCCGGTTCGAGGTTCAAATCTACCTTGTCAGGGATGATAAAATGATCGCGATAACTCAGCTGCCCCTTGGGGAGAACTGCTTTCCCGTCGGCATCGGTGATGTGAATTCGGCAGGGCACTCTGCCAGTTTTAGACGTCAAGTCGGTGACGACGATACCGATTTCGGCGGCACGGAAGGTTTCCCCGTTTCCCAGTCCGGTTCCTACGAGACAACAGGCAAGCACCAGTCGACGAATATTAAGGTTCATAAGCTTTCCCAGTCACATTTGAACGGAGCAACGGCATGCACAGTCTTTATAGCCTAGAAACTACGCAGCCCCAGCGTTCACCGCAACCATTTGTGCTATGAATATGAACGGTGATTTGATTTTTGATTCTCGGTATAATTTGAAGAGATCATTTCTTGTGCAGGAAATTACAGCATGGCGGTCTCCCGACAACAAATCGCATCTCTCAGCCAGCGACGGTTGTGGGGATTCCGCATCGCTGCCGTGCTGCTGGGGCTTGCGCCGTTTCTCTTACTGGAGCTTGTTTGCAGCATCGGTGGTTGGGGGCG
>JAJFLM010000179.1 GCA_021772655.1 Deltaproteobacteria bacterium | reverse complement strand
AACTCGAACTTCCCTCTTAGCCGATAATTGGTGCGTAGGTTGCATTAATTTTTAGTAGAAAGAGGAAGGAAATAAAAAATGTCAGTAGAAAACAATCCAAATGTAAGAATTCCTAATCCGGTACAAACTCCAGCCGTCGATAGAACATCGGCCCGTTCCGTACCTCAACAACGTCCCCAAGCACCCACCCCTCAAACGGTAGACCGCGACGCCGCTAGTAATGTCGTTGCTTTCCGTGGCCGTGGTGTCGGTGGCTCAGGACTCTTTGGTAGTGTTAGCCCTTATGGTAGCCAAGTGCGTACAGTCGTGGCTGGGACGCGTGATCTTTCCGATGCCCAATTAACCGGTGTTGCAGAATGTGATCAACGTCCAGCACTAATGCGCTCCATTGATGTCTTAATGTCTTAATGATTCATTACTATCGGGGGATGGTAAAATGGAACAAGAGATTCAGGAACTGATACAACAGTTTCCCAAGCTAAAATATTTGTTGAAAGACCCGAGTTTTGAGGCGCTTAACGAGAACCAAAAGCGTTTTATCCTTGAGATGATTGAGGATAACAAGTTCTGGAAAGAAATGGACAAAACTCAGCAGTCTGATGATGGTTTTCGCTTTATGGCCTCAACCTTTGGTTTGGCCAGGGCGACTGCCGAAGCTGACGAAAAGGGACTTAAAGGCAAGGAACGTGAAGAATTTTTAAAGCCTCATCAAGATCTCTTCACTCAATTTAATCCTTACTCAGGTCGTACGAGTGATCGTTAGCACCGATAATTAAACCTACTCTTTCTTATTATAAAAAGCCTGGAACTTATCTAAGCGAGTTCCAGGCTTTTATTTTTTTGGTTTACTGATTCTTGCAAACCTTTACCCTAGCTTTCCTAGCAACATATTTGTCCACCGCCCGATAATATAAACGTTAAGGGATTGAATTAACTAAAGAAAACACCATTAAGGGGGACACTAATGGTGAGCCATTTCTTGGTTCAGTTCAATCCAGTTAGTAAGTGGGAACTAGGAGGACTTCTTTCGGTACCTTCTTCACAGCTAAGTTCTAGAGGGATGTTGGTGACTACCAGCATTGAGAACACAGCAATGAAGGTCCAGCGCATTTATAAATCGTGAAAATATAGGTAAAAGAAACCCGCCCGCCTAGACTCGACGCCTAGGCGAGGCTGGCCATCACTCAAAGGTTATGTGGGCAGGGAGGGAATCGAACCCCCGACACGAGGATTTTCAGTCCTCTGCTCTACCGACTGAGCTACCTGCCCCGAGCGTGCTTTGAAAGCCTGCTCAGCCCACTAAAAAGTGGGGGTACGCCATCATTGGTGATCACGATTTGCACGAAAGCGTGCCGAGCAGTCCGGATATGACACCCAGTTCGCAGTGTCAATGAAGAACCCACTTAAATAAAAGTTACCGGGATTATTGAGGTTTCAGGGTAGAAGCTCAGTGGGAAAAGATAAGGCTTTGACTCAATGTGTTAATTGTGGTATTTGAGATATCACCTTTGCTTGGGAAAAGGTTAAAAAACATATAAAAAACGCGTCTTTACAGTATGGACTCGATCGAATGTAGGGGAAAGAACGAGACAGTCTAGGGGAAGCAGAATACAGACGCAATTGACTTGAGGAGGGAATTAAATGGATCAGCGAATCTTTAAAGAAGGTGATAAAGCCGTCTATCCAGCGCATGGCGTTGGTGAAGTGCAAGCGGTAGAAACCCGAAACATTGCGGGTAATGAGCATAAGTTTTACATTTTAAAAATCCTCGAGAACAGCATGATTGTGATGGTGCCAACGGCTAATGTAAAGTCGGTTGGACTTCGTGAAATCATTGATTGTGATGAAGTTGAGCGTGTCTATGAAATTCTTCGTGAACGCGATATTACGGTAGATAACCAAACTTGGAACCGTCGTTATCGTGAGTATATGGATAAAATTAAAACAGGTTCTGTTTATGAAATTGCTGAAGTCCTGCGTGATTTATCCATGTTAAAATATGTTAAAGAACTTTCTTTCGGTGAACGTAAGATGTTGGACACCGCTAAAAACCTGTTGGTTAAGGAATTAGCGATTGCTGAAACGACAACTGAAGAAGATGTTTTGCAGAAAATCCGTGATATTTTCGTGGGTAAATAAGCTCTAGGTTTTGCCTTGCTAAAAACCCTGCTGGCATAATGCCAGCAGGGTTTTTTTATTTGTAGGGGCGTGATTTATCACGCCCCATATTTCAGTATCATTTAGGGGCGCAAGGCATTGCCCCCCTACGGGTTCCTTTAACAGCCTTGCACCTCGCACGCCTATCCGCTAGGTTGCGCCCATGGCGGATTCTTATCAATCCATTGCTATCGTGGTGGCTGGGGGTTCTGGCAAGCGCTTTGGAGGTGAAACTCCTAAGCAGTTTTTACCCTTGGCAGAGCAGCCCTTATTGCTGTGGACCTTACAAGCCTTTCAACAAGCGGCTTGCATTGATGCCTTCTGCGTTGTGGTACCTCAGCCCGATGTGGCTACGGTGCAAGCTTGGCGCGCGACTCATGATTTGGATAAGATGCAATGGGTGGTTGCCGGTGGTGTGGAACGTCAAGATTCAACCTATTGTGGTTTGAAAGCTATTCCCTCGTGTGATGTTGTGCTCGTGCACGATGGGGCGCGGCCTTTACTTAGCCCTCAGTTGATCGCAGATGTGGTGAAAGCGGCTCACAGTAAAGGGGCGGTGGTTCCAGGGATTCAAGTCCATGAAACGCTGAAAAAGATTTCTAGTAAGGGTCATATTATTACCACTGTTGATCGCAACAACTACGCGACGATTCAAACACCACAAGGTTTTCGTTATCCTATGTTGATGGAAGCTTTTCAGGAAGCTCAGGCTGATAATTTTTATGGCACCGATGAAGCGATGCTGATTGAGCGGATGGGTTTTCCAGTGAGCTTGGTTGAGGGGCAACGTGAGAATATTAAAGTCACAACACCTCAAGATATGGAATTAGCCGAGGCTATTGTGGCAAGTCGAAAGGGAAATCAATAATGCGCATTGGACAAGGTTATGATGTGCATCGTTTGGTTGAAGGGCGCCCCTTAATTATTG
>JAJFLM010000178.1 GCA_021772655.1 Deltaproteobacteria bacterium | reverse complement strand
CACTATCATGTGCGATTTTAAATCCATTAAAGTCGACACCATCTTCGGTTAATCTCTGTATTAAGTTTAATTTCTGGAATATTTCTGGAGAGACGAGGCCGTCGTTCTCAGAAGAGACGATATCCGGAGTCTCTAATTGACCCCGATATATCCACTCATTTTGTTCTGTATTAAATTCGTATACGTTGCCAAAAGCATCACATACTGTATCGCCATCCTGGTTATTAAACTGCGGTAATACTGGTACTGGATTTTCGCTCATTCACCACTAACATCATGCATCTCTGCAGCAATCAGACAACCTTTAGCTACTGCGTTAAGGGGATCGTCTGCTCTTTTCACTTCTGAAATCTCAAATGGCATGCTCTGCTCATTGAAGACAGATTTGAAAAGATCTATGAACCCTTCCGGGGATGATGTTCCTCCTGCAATAACGATTGGCATTGGTTTAGGCGCTCTAGCCTTACCTTCATTTTTCTTGAATCCGTCTATGATCCCCTTGGCGACACGTTCAATTAGGATTCTATAATTGATCCAAATTGCGCGACCCAAATTGTCATTTGGCGGTTCAGTTCCGAGAGCCATGCTCTCCTTTATTTTTGTCACGTGAACAGTTGGCTTGCCAGTTTCCTTATCAAGTTCACCTGTTGCCCTACCTGATTCTTGGTCGATCCAATCCCCAGACCCTACTAGAGAGAATTGGTAAATTGGTATTCCATATAAACAATAGGACACGTTTACCATACCCGCTCCGAAGCTAATCCCAATTCCTGTTTTGTCTTCAAAACCAGAAAGAACAAGAGCTCTGGCCTCGTTAATCGGATGAGCCTGGAAAGAGTGTGTGCCTTTTGACAGCTGGTCGAAGATCATTTGTACGATCTTCTGGTGAAATTCTACATTAACAGAACTGTTAAGGGCTTCACCCGGAACGCAGTAATATAGAGTTGTATTGTCTTTAAGTTTGCCTACGATCCCATGAGCAATTGTTGCCATGATTTTCATAGCATCTTTTTCTGTGGCTGAAAGAACACCTGAACTCATCGGACGCTGTAGAACCTTACCAAATGCATAGGCAAAATTCTCTGCTTTTTCTCCGAGAGCCACAAGCTCTTCGTTACCATCAGAATTAACTCTTGGAATGAACGGCACTCCATTGCTGACGAGTAATTGTTTCGAAAATCCATCTGCTCCGTCCATAATGACGAAGCCATTTACTTCTCGTTTGAACTTAACATCGTTGCTCTCGTCACGTCGTGCAAGAACGATATTCTTAGTTCCCATATCTAGACCATTGTATATCACTTTTTCATAACTCCTAACTACTTTTGTTGTCTTGTTTCCAACTTTTCTTTCTTCAACATATAAGCCGCATTGCGTCATTATGTCTTCTGGAACAGTATCGACATCAATCCTCATTCCCAAAATTAACTTCCGGAGTGTCGATATCGGCAAACATCTCAACTTCTGGGAGAACGGGGTCAAGTACCCGTTCCGAATCTCCAACGGGAGAAGTATTCTCGGAAAGTCCTGGCTGTGGGGCCTCTTTATCCAGTCTGGCATTGATGCCCCCTAAATTTATCGACCCAGAATGTACTATATTTACATCTAACTGTATACGTATCGATTCTTCTTTTTCGCTTTTCTTAAATACTTTCTTAATCCAATTGAACATACTTCTATCTTTGATTTACGCTAGAAAATAATTAATTATTACTAATACTATTAAAATAATAATTATTTCTGGAAGTGTCATTTTGGGATATCCAAGATTATGGTTGTCCATTATAATAAGCCTCGTTTGTCTAGCTCTTCAATAACAACATTAACGCACTGCGAGAGAGACAACTCATTTGTGTGTAGTACAATATCGGAGTTCTGAGGCTCTTCATAAGGATCATCAATACCTGTAACTCCCTTTATTTCTCCAGCGCGTGCTTTTGCATACATACCCCACCTATTAGGATCAACTGCGTCTCGCTCTTCACATACTGCAAGAGGGCATTCCACATAAACTTCTATGTGGTTTTTACTCTTCTCACGAATATATTGTCGTCCTTCTTCATATGGTGAGATAAAACTAGCTAAGACTATGTGGTGTTCAGATAAGTATTGTACCAAAATAGAGACGCGCCTCATGTTTTCGTTGCGATCCTCTTTCGTAAAACCAAGATCTTTACATACCGACTTGCGCAATACGTCACCATCTAATCTTTCTGCGACAATAGATCTGCTAAAAAGTTCTTTTTCAAGAGCCTTAGCAATGGTCGTTTTTCCAGCACCAGGCAATCCTGTAAACCAGATGCAGCATCCTTCTCGTTTATCCATAATAAGCCTCCAGCCATATTGCAACCTTTTCATTGACAAAGTCTTTCCATGATTCGTCTCCCGATTCAACACGAGATCGAATATCGGTAGCAGAAATCCTTTTAATATCTTCTGGTGGCTTGTGCTCATTGGTTTCATAACCAACACCTCGGCCCCAATTTATAGATTCTATATCTGGGATGATCTGTACTATTACATCTTCGCCAGCAAATGCGGCAGTAATCATATTCACTGTTTCTTCTGTTGTGTAAGGATTATATTCGTCTGGTTCAATATCTCGAACCATAATCAATACGGGGGTTTCTTTTGTTAATTTAGTCCTAATCAACCATTCATGCCCTTTATGAAATGGCTGCCATCGTCCAATAAACGCGGCTCTTTTCATCATAACTCCTTTATTTCATTAATGATGAGATTTTTTTAATATCTTCGTCTACACTTCGACGACCCTGCTTCTTTTTAGAGCGGGCTTTTTTATCTTCCTTTCGTTTTATAATAATACTTTTCGGTGTCTTAGTTGGTATACGCTTTTTAGGAACAAAATTTAGTTTGTCCAATTTTGCTTTAAGAGCGGCAACAGCTACTTCAAAATTTGCTTTTTGAGAACGTTGTGAGGAAGCAGTGACAATAGTATTGCTAGGCTTATGCAACAATCGTACTGCTGTCTGGTTTTTATTTTTGTGTTGACCGCCAGGACCACCAGCTTTGAAATAGTCTATACGACAAACCTTAAGCATTGACTGTCTGTCGGTCGCGTACTTCGGTTTTTCGTTGCTTTTTTCGTCCATTGTATTTGTCAACCTGTTTTTTGGTTTTCTCGACCAAGTATTCATTTCTCATGATGAAAAAAGAAGTATCGATCTGACCATGTTTGATCAGATTTTGTCTGTGTACTAAAGAGACAAGCCCCATGTCGCGAAGCTTTTTGAAACTTATCTTTTTAAAATTGCCTTTCTTGTGTCCTGTCTGAAGAGCCCTAGAGATTATCTCTTCTGCAAGCCATCTATCAATTAATTTAAATTTGCTTTTATCAGATACATGCTTTAAATAATAATCAATTATTGCTACTGGTTTCATGCCGCCAGATTCTATTACTGCTGTGGCAGCATTAACCAATAATTCTAATCTTTCTTGAGTATTTTTAGCTTTCTTTACTTTATAATCAATCCTTTTAAAAGCGCGTTTAAACAGGTTCTGGATTTTTCTAGTCTTGTGCCGTCCTATTGTGAGTGTGCCGTCGTTATAATACGTCAGGCCCAAATGTCGGAAAGATAAAACGGGTTCAAAGTTGTCAACGGGTTCGCCGTTAAACACCATATTCCTATGGTGTGACTCTTTGAACCCGAGATTGAGGTCTTTAATTCCATCCTCTAATATTGTACGGGCTTCTTTTATATCATCTAGGCTGTTAGAAAGAATAACAATGTCATCTGCATACCGAATGTAAAGTTTGTTATCTATGGCGTCGATCTTCTTGTCGAGTTCGTCAAGATGCATATTTGCCATAAAACATGCAATCGGAGTACCGAAAGGAATTCCCTGCTCTAGAACGAATTCGTCGTCTTCGAAAACATTCATACAGTCAACATCGATTCGTGATTTAATTAGATCTCTTAGATATGGATCACTGATCGATTTTTCTACCTGCTTATTGAGAATGTCGTGATCAATACTAGCAAAATAACTAGATATGTCTCTTTTTACTATATAAACAGTGTCGTTTTCTTTGAAATATCTAGCGATTTTGTGATGGCAAGGATCAATTCCGAAACCAGATTTTTTATATGCGAAAGAAGAAGGAGAATGGATTGTTTGAAAAAGTTCAGTCAGACGATGATACAACATATTGTTGACGATATT
>JAJFLM010000177.1 GCA_021772655.1 Deltaproteobacteria bacterium | reverse complement strand
CTGCTCGGTGATCTCGTGGAAGACCATCCGGCTGACCGGGACCTTCGGCTTGAGCGTCTCCAGCAGGTGCCAGGCGATCGCCTCGCCCTCGCGGTCACCGTCCGTTGCGAGCAGCAGCTCGTCGACGTTCTTCAGCGCGTCCTTCAGCTCGGTGACCGTGCTCTTCTTCTCCGGGCTGACCACGTAGAGCGCCTCGAAGGAGTTGTCCACGTCCACCCCGAGCCGTGCCCAGGACTCGCCTTTGTACTTGGCCGGCACGTCGGCGGCGCCGCGTGGGAGGTCCCGGATGTGGCCGCGGGAGGACTCCACCACGTAGTTCGAACCCAGGTACGAGGCGATCTTGCGTGCCTTCGCCGGCGACTCGACGATGACCAGCCGCCGCACCGCGCCGTTCCCGCTGGTGCCGTTGCTGCCGTTGGCCGCACCGGCGTTGGCCGCACCGGCGTTGGCCGCCCCGCCGTTGGCCGCCCCGCCGTTGACCGCACCGCCGTTGACCGCACCGGCCTTCGCGCCGGTGCCGCCGGCCGCCGGCCGCTTGCGTGCCGTGCTGGGTCTTCCCGCTGCCACCTTGAGTCCGTTCCCCTTCTCGAATACCGCGCCGGACACGCCCCGCGCACCCGGTTCACCGCCCCCCGCGCCAGGCAGCACCCGCCAGACTGACACATCCGGGGCGGCCGGCGCACGTGAGCTGCCACCCACGACCCGGCGACGAGACGCGAGCGTAACCAGGTCGTCAAGCCGGCCAGCAGCGAGTTACCGCCGAGTCCGGCACCGGGCCGACCAGTTCGGCCAGCCGCCGGCGGGCCCGCACACCGGCGATCCGCAGCGCGGGGCCACCGCCGCGCGGTCCCAGCCGCAGCACCGGCAGGCCCAGCGCGGTGACCGCGGCGACCAGCGGGACGTGGGTCTGCGGAGCGTGCGGGTCGAGCCCGAGCAGGTACCCGGAGCGGCGGTCCGGGACGCCCGCGGCGAGCACCCACAGCCGCAGGGTGGCCCCATCCAGCACGAACCCCTCGGGCACCGCCTTCACCGCGCCGCGGGTCCACCGCTCGGCGAGTTCCACCAGGTCACGGCGGAACGCGGTGCGCAGCGCGGACGACCCGGACTCCGCAACGGTCAGCTCCAGCGCAACGTCGCGGGCGGCCGCCTCGGCGCACAGCGCGGGTGCGCGGGCCGGGTCGTCGAGCACCAGCGACAGCCGGGCGGTGCCGCTGGCCCCGAACCGCGCCAGCTGGCCCGGCGCGCACAGCAGTCCGGCGAGGTCGGCCAGCGCGGCGTCGCTCGCCTCGGCGGAGAAGAAGGACAGCTGTGGCGCTCCGGTCACGCCGGCCACCGTAGAACATTCGTTCGACGATGCGGCGCTGGCGCGCCGCCCGTGAGTGCAAAGTGCGGCCAGGACCGCACTCCGCACTCACGAGGCGATGGCCAGGGCCAGGGCCAGGGCCAGATTGTCGCGCACCACGGGGTCCTCGGCCAGGGCGAGCGAGCGCTCCAAACAGCGGCGTGCTGGACTGGTGTCGCCCAGCTCGAACAGCACCGCGCCGAGGTTCGCCCAGCCGCCGGCGAGCTGGTCGTCCGCGGCGACCGCCGCCTCCAGCGCCACCCGCGCGTCGTCCGGGCGACCGTGTTCGAGATGCAGCAGCCCGCGCAGGCACAGCAGGTGCGCGTTGCCCGGCTCCAACGCCAGACCGGCCTCGACGTCCCGCTCGGCGTCGCCCGCCCGGCCCAGTTCCAGCAGCAGCCCGGCCCGGTTGACGTAGGCGTCGACGAAGGTCGGGGACAGCTCCAGCACCCGGGAGAAGTCCGCGCACGCCGCCTCCAGGTCCCCGGCGCGGGCCAGCAGGTCACCGCGGTTGTAATGCGGCTCGGGATAGGGCGGGGCCACCCGGATTGCGCTGGTGTAGTCGGCGATCGCCTCGTCGTGGCGACCCAGCCGCTCCAGCAGGCCGGCCCGCTCGAAGTAGTAGTCGGGATGGTGCGGGTCGCCCGCGATGACCTTGGTGTACTCCTCGACCGCGCGTTCCGGGCCGGCCGCCTTGGCCATCAGCTGGGCGTAGTTGTAGCGCAGCACCGAATGGTGCAGCAGGGCGTGGCTGTCCTCCACCTCGTCGTCGAGCCGTCTGATGCCGGACTCGATCAGCCGGACCGCCTCCCCGGTGTTGCCCAGGTGCATCTCGATCAGCGCCAGCCCGTTCTCGTTGAACGTGCGGTTGTAGGCCCGCCGCTGCGGCGCCGGGCTCATCGACGCGAGCGCGACAGCGGTGTTGACCAGGCCCTTCGCCTTGTGCAGGTCGCGGCGGTCCTGCTCGTAGTACCGGGTGTAGACCATCGCTCGCCCGTACGCGGACTGCATGTGCACGCTCGGATCGGCGCTGTGCGCGCACGCGTCGTCGAACAGCGCCATCGCCTCGTCCGGCTGCGCCATGGCCTGATGCGCGATGGTCATCTTGACCGTGGCCAGCCATGCCTGCTCGTGGTCGGTGGCCCAGTCGACCAAGGCGAGCACGCGGCGGCCCAGCGCGATTACCTGCTCGTAGAAGCCGCGCAGCAGACAGTGCGCCTGCGCGTCGGCCAGCGCCGCCACCGCCGCCGCCCGGTCGCTCCCGTGCTCGCGGTGGAACGGGATCGCGCCCAGCCGCAACGACCCCTCGGCGAGGTCGGCACGCTGGTCGGCGCGCTCGACCAACCGGTCGGCCTCGGCGTCGTGCAGCCGGGCCCGCCGGGCGGGGGTCAGCGACTCGTAGGCCGCCCGGTGCGCCGGGTGCCTGGTCAGGCACAGCTCCCGAACGTACCGCCGCGCGCTGCCTGGCCCCCCGGCGTCGTCCCGGGCGGCGCTCACCACAACCGGGCTCGGGGCACCGATGCGGGCGACGGTGCAGCCGGCCAGCTGACCGCCCAGCGGCTCGGCCACACCCGTGGACGCCGAGGTCAGCACCAGCCGCAGCACGGCCGGGTCGGCGCGGCGCACCAGCCCGGCCAGCCACACGTTGTCGGTGTGGTCGAGCCGGTCGGCGTCGGCGATCACCACGGTCTGCTCGCCACCGAGCCGCGCGGCGTGTGCCAGCACCAGGTCGGTCAACCCGTGGCCGAGCCAGATCACCCGGTCGTGCGGGTAGAAGCGGGTACGGCTGTCCGGCGTCGCCTCCGAGGTCAGGGTGGGCCGCCGGTTCTGCAGCAGCGCGCTGAGCTCGGGGGCGGCGTTGAGGATCTCGATGTCGTGCCGCTGGGCCAGCTCCGGCCACCGGGCGAGGATCGCGGGCACGAGCTCCCGCAGCACCGAGTTGGCGGCGGTGTAAGGGCCGCGGTGGCGCGGGTCGCCGTCGTGGCGGCCGAAGCTCGGGTCGGTGGACCCGCCGGCCGAGGTGTCCCCGATCAGCCACACGTGTGTTCCGGACATTCTCGGTTACCTCTTTCCGAATAGTGAGGCGCGCCCTTCCTGGACGCGGTCGCGCAGCTTCAACACACCCGCGAGCAACGGCTCGGCGGTGTTGAGCAACAACAGGATCGCGGCGTCCCAGAAATGCGCGGATTCGACGTCTCCGCCGAACAGCGCGGACAGCGCGGTGGAGAAGAACCGCCACATCACCGGCACCACCACGACCGCCAGCAGCACCAGCGCCAACGCGTAACCGGCCACGTGCAACGGGGCGTACCAGCGGGCCACCCGCCGGTCGTTCGGGTGCGGGTCGTAGGGCCTGGTCGGCCGGCCCAGGCACCGCCGGACGACGTTGCGCAACAGGTCCCCGGACGAGGAGTGCAGGTCGACGCAGCCGCACACCGTGGCGACCAGGTAGTAGACGTCGGTGCGCAGGAACAGCAGGAACTCGAACACGAACCGCAGCACCGTGGTGAAGGCCAACCCGAGACAGACCCCGCCGAGCACCGACACCGAGCCGTCCGGGCGGGCGGTGCTGAAGGCCAGCACGGTCAGTCCGCAGACCACCAGCAGGTCGGCCAGCATCCCGGCCAGGATGGGCAGGTAACGCTTGGCGCGCGGCACCATCACCAGGCCGTCCATCACGGTCTCGAACACCACGAAGTACAACCGCTGGCCGAGCCGGATCCGGGCCCGCACACCCAGGCGACGCGCGGCCAGCAGGTGGAACACCTCGTGCAGCAGGATCAGCGGAATCTGCCCGAACACCAGCGTCAGCTCGATGACCAGCAGGTATTCTGAGAAGAACAGGTGGTCGGGGTGGGGTAGCAGATCGGGTTCGGCCACCCACGCGGCAAGCGCCGCGAGTACCAGCGTGACGTAGCCCAGCCAAGCCGCCGGGGAGAACACCGCCCGCCCGACCCGCTGCAGCGGCGGGACGCGGCCTCGAACGGGCTCCCCCGGAGCAGACGTTCCCCCGGCGGACGCTTCCGGTTCGGACACTCCCGGCTCGGACACTCCCGGCTCGGACGCTCCCGGCTCGGCTCCGCCGGGGTCGGCCAGGAAGCCCAGCTGGCCCAGGATCTCCAGGAAATCGTCGAGGTCGACCGGCTCGCCGTAGGTCCTCCGGTACCAGTCGGCGGCGGCGTCGCGGCCCAGCCCCTCGGCCAGCCGCCCGATCAGCGCGGCGCCGTCGGCCGGGAACACCGCGTACGAGTCGACGTCCGTGCGGCCC
>JAJFLM010000176.1 GCA_021772655.1 Deltaproteobacteria bacterium | reverse complement strand
AATGGCGCGAGTGACGGGACTCGAACCCGCGACCTCCGGCGTGACAGGCCGGCACTCTAACCAACTGAGCTACACCCGCGCATCGCTTGCGGGACGCTGTTTAGGCGCTATGGCGATTACTGTCAATCACCTTTTTCCACTTATTTCAAACTGACCGGTCGTGAAACGAGAAAGGACACCGTTTTGTCAGCTATAGCCGCTCTGATTTGCCAGAAGTGTCCATGTAAACCACGTTCAGATCGTCAGCTTTACAGGCAATCCGCCAAACCCGCTCCTCTTGGGGCGGCTGGAGCAAAGAAAATACGCTTCGCTTGATATACTTGTAGCGCAGGCCAACACTGACAGCTATTCTGCACAAGCGGGGGCGAATTCAGGGAGTATACAGTTGGATATTATTCGAATTATTTTGGCTTTTCTTTTGCCACCATTGTCAGTTTTTCTGAAAGTTGGAATTGGCATCCAATTCTGGCTGAATCTTTTACTAACAATATTCTTTTGGGTGCCAGGCATTATCCACGCCATTTGGGTGTTGGTTAAAAAATAACCTGCTCACCAAACCAACCATAGTCACGGCGGCAATAGTGAAGTTTGATTCTATCACCGCGCCGCCGTGTACTTCACTTGGTCGACAGCCAACATTCTCAAAAAGTGAGCGGTCTACGGTTTGGCACCGTGATTCGCTCCATCAGGGTTATGGGTGGCGAAGGCGTCGATGCTCGATGAATGATATCACCAGCTGAGACAACCAGGCCAGCGTAATAACAAGGGTTGCCGCTGATGCCAGCCCCGAAGCCAGCAATATAACTGCAATTGGTGCCAATAGTTGAAGAAATAGGCCAAACAGACGCGCTGCTTTCCTGGCACTACCCTGAAGGTAATAGCCAACCCCGAAGGCGCATACATAAAGTGATAGAAACTTGAGATGAACTGGGTATGCAAGCCACGCGAGCCCTTCTGCGACGCGCAGATCTGCAGTAATCTGGAACAAAATTGTATTTTCAACTGCATCGGAAACGCCTGCCAACACACCGAGTCCCGCAAACAGTAACCAGATACGTCGCTGGCTTCTGCGGTAGGCGCTTAAGAAAAACAACGCGATGAAGGCGCTGTAGGCAGCCATATAGGCGAAGTCTACACGGTTGCCTTGGTCCATGGCCTGAATACGTTCCTGCCGTAGCGGATCACCCACTTCGCCGAATACAGCAACAAGGTCTGCCTGTGTTCTGGCGAACTCAAAGGCAATTACCGGCGAGTCGATCCCGTTTGGAATTGCCATTTCATGCGGAAATATGGGGAAAATAATGCCGGTTAGAATCAGAACAGATAGCCCGGCCAATGTGCAGGCCTTCCATGCGCTTTGTGTGGTCATCAGTGTCTCCCATCCATTGGTTCAGATCAGCATGTTTACAGTTGAGCTAACTAGGAGGACAGTGGAAAATACTTTGTGGGTTTTTGCCATACGGTTTGTGATCGTCGAAATTTTTGCGCTGAGTGACTACAATTGAATTTACGCCGCCGATTTGATTAGCGTTGGCCATGACCCTTACTATGCACAGTTTAACTCTGTAGTTACCATACCGCGAAATCAACGGCTGGCGGTGTCAAAAAACCAATTAACTCCTTGGCGGAAGGCCGCTGGCGCAGCAGAAAAATGACCATGCCCATTTAGATCAACAGTCTTTAGCCGCCAAGGTTTATCAGACACTAGTTGCCAATGCTCCATCCATTTGACCGCAGGTACCCTGAATTGCCGATCATCATTTGTGCCACTCGACACAAACAAGAGAGAGTTTGTTTTACCGACTGGAGACAGGCTTTGCAGAAAGAAATCCAAATTTCGGTGAAGCGCCGGATTGCTGGCAATGTGTCCCCAGAATAATGATGGCTGTGTTTGTGCAGTGTAAAGCACAAACTGGCCGCCAAGAGACTGCCCAAAGATCATGCGCCTAGCGGGATCGGAGCGATACTTTCTTTCGATGTATGGCAGCAATTCGTCTTTCAGAAAAGACTGAAACATAGGTGCTCCACCATAGTGAGCCCTACTTTCAGCCTTCGCTGTGAAGTCGCTGCCGCGGAAATTGCCGTCCTCAAACGCATCAGCACCATATGAAATACCAACTATGATCATTTCAGGCACTTCCCCACCGAACGCCAGATATTGATAGTAGGCAGATAGCATGGGAAATGTGTGTCCTCCATCCAGAAGATAGAGGGTGGGCAATGGGGCTTTCACGGTTTCGTATCCCACAGGCAGCCGTACCAAGATATTGAAGGACCTATCGAGATTGGGTGCACGGAGCGAAAATACATCGGGGTTATTCAGTCCCTGCAGCGATTTAAAATCTTCAGACCATGCAGGTGAGTTTAAAAATAGAAGAAGTAAAATAACATACCTGATCGAGTTGGTTTGCATGGACAGCACTCCTGCACGGATTGATTACACACGGAATGTGATACAATAACAAAAATGCCCGCGTTGGCAAATGTATAGAAAGTGCGCTGTCGTCACGGCGGCGTAAAGGATGGGTTACTTCATAATTCTGGAAATGGTGGGCGATGACAGGCTCGAACTGCCGACCCTCTCGGTGTAAACGAGATGCTCTACCAACTGAGCTAATCGCCCTCTAGTGTCTTGTAGCGGGCGAGGAACCCGTATTTCTTGCCGGTTTGGATGGTGGGCGATGACAGGCTCGAACTGCCGACCCTCTCGGTGTAAACGAGATGCTCTACCAACTGAGCTAATCGCCCGTATCCAACACGGTGAGCGCGCTTTTAGGCAAAATTGAACCGAGTGTCCAGCC